>JALORE010000056.1 GCA_025459125.1 Planctomycetota bacterium
CGGCGTGCTGCTGATCAATAGCGGCATCGGGCGTTTCATCTACGGCACCGGCAGCTTCAACACGGAGCTGTTCGCCATGCTCGGCGCCCTCCTGCTGGGGGGGCCGATCATCGTCCATGCGGTGCACAGCCTGCTCCGCGGCGAATCGCACATGGACGAGTTGGCGGCCATGGGCATCCTGGCGGCTTTCGGCACCGGCGAGTATGTCGCGGCCGGACTGATCGGCTTCTTCATGCTGCTCAGCGAGCTGGTCGAAACGCGCACCGCCCTGGGGGCCCGCGCCTCCATCGAATCGCTGATCCGGCTGACGCCGACGCGGGCCAACGTGCTCGATCCGGATGGGACGGAGCGGGAGGTCAAGGTCAGCGCCCTGCGGCCGAACGACCGCATCCGCGTCCGCCCTGGCGACAATGTCCCCGCCGACGGCGAGGTCCAGAGCGGCCTGAGCTCGGTGAACGAAGCCACGATCACCGGCGAGTCGCTGCCGGTGGACAAGGTGCCGGGCATGCAGGTCTTTGCCGGGACGAACAACCTGACGGGCGTGCTCGACATCCGCGTGACCAAGGCGGGGGGCGACACCACGCTGGGCAAGGTTCAGTCGCTGATCGTCCAGGCAGAACACACGAAGATTCCGCTGATGCGGATCATCGACCGGTACATCTCCTGGTACGTGCCGACGGTCCTGATGATTGCCGCGATCGTTCTATTCTTCACCCACAGTTGGGACCAGGCGATCACGATCCTGGTGATTTCCTGTCCGTGCGCGATCATCCTGGCCACGCCGACGGCCATGGTGGCCGCGATCTCCGCCGCCGCCCGGCTGGGCATCCTGGTCAAGAACGTGGCGGACCTCGAGGTCGCCGGCAAGATGACGGCCCTGGTGTTCGACAAGACCGGAACGGTGACGACCGGCCGGCTGTACGTGACCAAGCTGACGCCCGCCGAAGGGGTGGAGCCGGCCGAGCTGCTGGCGGAAGCCGCGGCGGCGGAGCAGATGAGCAAACACCCGGCGGCCCGGGCGCTGCAGGAAGTGGCCAAGGAGGCCGGCCTGGCGCTGCCGGCCGCGGAGAATTTTCGCGAGACGCCCGGCAAGGGCGTCACGGCCCATATCAACTCGTCCCGCATCATGGTCGGGCGCGACACGTTCCTGTCCGAGAGCGGCGTCGATGTGAGCGGTGTTCCCGACCCGCGGCTGCATGAGGAGCAGGGCTTCAGTACCCTTTACGTGGCGAAAGACAAACGCTGCATCGGCTGGATCGGCCTGCAGGACAAGACCCGGCCGGAGGCACAACGAGCGATCAAGACACTGATGGATATCGGCATCAAACGGGTGACCATGCTCACCGGCGACCGCAGCGAGGTGGCCAACCGGGTTGCCGCCGAACTGGGGTGCACCGACTACAAAGCGCAGTGCCTGCCGCAGGACAAGCTGGCGGTCGTCGAGCAGATCAAGGGAGAGGGCCACACGGTTGTGGTGGTCGGCGACGGGATCAATGACGCCCCGGCGCTGGCGGCCGGCGATCTTGGCATCGCGATGGGCGCCGCCGGCAGCGATGTCGCCATCAATTCCGCTTCCATCGCCCTGATGAACGACGATCTGGGACGCATCCCGTTCCTGGTCGATGTGTCCCGCAAGACGCGGCGGGTCATCAACCAGAACCTGGCGTTCGGCATCCTGTTCATCGTGTTGGGCATCTCCCTGTCGAAATTCGTGCCGCCCGCCGTCGCGGCGTTCCTGCATTTTGCCAGCTCTCTGGTCGTGGTGTTCAACAGCGCCCGGCTGTTCCGCCAGGGAGAAGAGCTTGACCACCGGCCGCCTGCGGCGTCAAACACATGATTATGGACTACGCGATTGAGACAATCGGACTGACCAAGATCTTCTCCGACTGGTGGGGACGGGCGAAGGTCTACGCGGTCGACGATCTGAACCTGCAGATCCGCTCCAACGAGGTCTTCGGCCTGCTCGGGCCCAACGGCTCGGGCAAGACCACCACGATCAAGATGCTCCTGGGCCTGCTTCACCCGACGAAAGGGCACGCCCTGGTTCTTGGCGGCGATGCGACCCATCCGAAAATCAGTGCCCGGGTGGGATTTCTGCCGGAAGAATCGTATCTCTACCGCTTTCTGAACGCACGCGAGACGCTGGACTTCTACGGCCGGCTTTTCGGGCTGGATGCCAAGACGCGCGAAATGCGCATCGAGGCGCTGCTGGAGATGGTCGGTCTCAAGGCGGTAGCCAGCCGGCCCATCGGCACGTACTCGAAGGGCATGGCACGCCGGATCGGCCTGGCGCAGGCCCTGATCAACGATCCCGACCTGTTGATCCTGGATGAGCCCACCACCGGCCTGGACCCCATCGGCACGCGGCAGATCAAGGACCTGATTCTGAAGCTGAGCGAGCGGGGCAAGACCGTGCTGCTGTGCAGCCATCTGCTGGGCGACGTCGAGGATGTCTGCCACCGCATCGCCATCCTGTACGGCGGCAAAGTTCAGGCCCAGGGGCAGGTGAAGGAACTCCTGCAACAGACCAACAAGAGACAGATCATCACCGACGCGGTCAGTGACAGCACCGTCCATCGTATCCGGCAAATCCTGAGCGACGCGCAGGCGGAATGCGAGGTCACGGCGCCGATGGAGAAGCTGGAGACCTTCTTCATCCGCACCGTGGTCGAGGCGCAACAACAGGCCAAGCCCACCAGCGGGGCGGTCAGCACGACTCAGATCGGCGACTTCCTCACCGTCGGCAGCGGCAGGGAGAACATTCTCGACAAGCTGGTTGCCCCATCCGTTTCCGACAAGACGCCCGCCGAGCCGGTCAGGACGGAGACGGTTCAGCCGCGTGAAACGGTTATTCCAGAAGCCAACAAGGACCTGCTTCGCAAGCTCACCGAGACCAGCGGGAGCCCGCGAACCGAGCGGGTTTCATCCCCGGAGGGGGCCGCGGCGCAGCCGGTGGAGACGACGGTCGAGGCCCGGCAGCAGGAAGTCAAGAAGCGATTGCTGGACCAACTGACGAAGGACGACACTGCGAAGCCGCCGGCGCAGGACGGAGACTCCGGCCATGCGTAGGATTTGGGCCGTCTCGACCAATACGATCCGGCAGGCCTTGCGCATGAAGGTGGCGGCCATCTTCATCGTGCTGCTGCTGGTGCTGCTGCCGGTGATGGGTCTGAGCGCCACCGGCGACGGGACGCTCAAAGGCCGCCTGCAGACGTTCGTCAGTTACGGCCTGTCGCTGACGAGCCTGCTGCTGAGCCTGCTGACGATCATCGCCTCCATTCACGCCATCACCAGCGATATCGAGCAGCGGCAGATCTACACGGTCGTGACGAAGCCCATCCGCCGTTACCAGATCATTTTGGGCAAGGCTCTGGGCGTGATCGTGCTCGACATCGCTCTGTTGGTCCTCTTCGGGGGGATTGTCTATGGCGTGACCTCCCTCATGCCGCGGTTCCTGAACGCCTCCGACGAGGAGGTTCAGGCCGCGCGGAACGAGTTCTACACAGCCCGGGCCAGCCTGGTCCCGCCGGTACTGGATGTGCAGAAGGAGGTGGACGAGCTCTACGCCCGGCTGGTGAAGAACGACCAGGTGGACGTGATCTATCCCAACATGACGCGGGAGGAAGTGCTCAAGCAGTTGACCAACCGCAAGCGTCTGGAGAAGCGGGCCGCGGCGGTCGGCCAGACGCTGGTCTGGGAATTCCGCAATGTCAAGCCGCGCGACCCGAACCAGAGCCTGTTCGTGCGGTTCAAGTATGACGTGTCGGTAACACCGCCCGATGAGCAGGTCTACGGGGCCTGGCAAGTCGGGGACGTTCGGCAGCTCCAGCCGGGCGCCCAGCAGATGCAGACGCCGATCCTGCCCGTGACCCGCAAGGATACCGTGCGGAAGTTCTGGGAACTGGAAGCGCCCGCTTCCGTGGTGGCCAAGGATGGCTTCCTCGCGGTCGCCTTCTTCAACCCGCCTTTGAATGAAACCACTGTCCTGTTCCCGCTGGAAGATGGACTGGAGGTTCTCTACAAGGCGGATACCTTTACCGGCAATTTTGTCCGGGGCGTTCTGCTGATCCTGTGCCGGCTGGTCTTTCTGGCCTGCCTGGGTGCGATGGCCGCCAGTTTCCTATCGTTCCCCGTGGCTATCCTGTTCTGCCTGGTGATCTTCGTCACCGGCACGACCAGCGGTTTCATCCTGGACTCCTTCGGCTACATGAGCGAAAACGTCAGCCTGGTCTATACGTATACGATCCAGGGGATCATCCAGCTTCTGCCGCGGCTCGACCAGTACAATCCGACGACGTTCCTGGTCCCCGCCCGGCTGATGACCTGGGGATTCCTCGGTCAAGTGGTGCTGGTGCTGGTGCTTCTGAAGACGACCCTGCTGCTGGCGCTGGCGTTGCTCATCTTCAGTTTCCGCGAGTTGGCAAAAGTGGTGGTGTAGGAATACAAGGGGCTTTCGACGCAGTTGGCGATGCGCACGCGTGATTTCGTCATCGTGTTCTTGGGTCTGGCGGTCGCGGCGGGCTTCCTGTACGCCGCGGGGGCGCAGCTCGACTACATCAACAGCCAGCGGGAGGCGATGAGAATCGTCATCAATCCGGCGTTGGAGAATGCCCCTCCTTCGCTGGCCTTCGCAACGGTCGCGATGGGCGCGTTTCGCGGGCTGGTGGTGGACATCCTCTGGATGCGGGCCGACAAGCTCAAGGAAGAAGGCCAGTTCTTCGACGCGCGGCAACTGGCCGAGTGGATCACCAAATTGCAGCCGCGGTTTGCCGCGGTCTGGGAATTTCACGCCTGGAACATGGCCTACAACATCTCCGTAGCGATCCCCGCCACGCAGCCGGAGCAGCGGTGGCGCTGGGTGAGGAACGGCTACGAACTGCTGCGTGACGAGGGCATCCCGCTGAATCCCAAGTCGATCCAGCTCTACCGCGAGTTGGCCCGGATCTTCCAGCACAAGATGGGCGGCGTGTCCGACGATGCGCAGGAGTACTACAAGCTTCAGTTCGCCGAGGAGATCGGGCCCTTGCTGGAATCGGCGGATAACGGGCTGGGCCGCGAGGATGACCGGTATTTCGACGCTTTGATTCAGGCCCCCGCGGAATGGGCCCAGATCGCGAGCGATGCGAACGTGGCCAAGTTCGTCCAGGCGCTGCGGACCGCCGATGAGAGCTTCGCCGCCGAAGCAGACTTCGTGAAGAACTATCTGACGCTGCGCGGCACGCAGCCACCCGCGGCGGGGGGCGCTCCCGAGGGATCGGCCCCGGCCGAAGCCAAGTTCAAACCGGCGGCCTTCGAGGTGATCCATGCCTACCAGGGCAACGAGGTCCTCAAGAGATTCGATGTCTTTGCCAAGGCATATCAGTTGCGCCACGAGTGGAAGCTCGATCCGGCCCTGATGCAGAAGGTGGGGCAGATGTACGGCCCCATCGACTTCCGCGACCCGAACCGGCATTTCCCGATGGATTGGCGCCACCCGGATAGCCATGCCATCTACTGGGCGCTCAAGGGGCTGGACATTGCACGCCAGCAGGAAGACCGTGAGTTCGAAGGGCACGAGGTCAACACGGATCGCATGGTCCTCCACAGTCTGCAGAACCTGTTCCGCTACGGGAAGATCATGATCCTCCAGGGGCCGCAGGATAATGCGCCGCAAACGGAGACGGAGCCGGGCGTGGTCACAAGCCCGGAATCCGCCAGCCGCTATCCGCGTCTGCAGAAGAACGTCTATCTGGGTCCCGATCCACGCATCTTCGAATCGTACGAGAAGGCTTATCAGGCGGTGTTCCAGAAATACGGGGAGGATCGCGGCCGCAAGGAATCGTACGAAAACGGCCATCGCAACATGCTCAAGAACGCCGTGCTGGTCTTCTACCAGGCGGGTTTGCGCAACGAGGCCGCGAAGATTTACAGCCGGCTGCGCCAACAACACCCGACCTTCGAGGAGTTCAAGGTCCCTCTTGAACAGTTCGCCAGGAACCGCATCCTGGAGGAGTTGGATGGTTTCGGGATCACCGACGCCAGTGAGCAGATCGCGTCGCTGCTGATCAACGCGTATGCCCTTTACGCCATTTATGACGACAACGCCGCCGCCGCCAATGAGCGGCTGGCCCAGCAGCTCTGGGATCACTACCGGTCCCTGTTCGGCGACAATGAGAGAATTGATCTGCCCCCCTTCCGCGTACTGAAGTACTTCGCGCTGACCCAGTTTCTAAACAGCGAAGCGTATCCGCTTTATGTCCGGCAGGGCCTGCTGAAACGTATCGAGAATGAGAAGCCCGAGCTGCTGAAGGAGCTACAGCAGACCGGCGAAGAGGTGCGGCAACAGATCGAGCAATTGCAGAAGACGCAGACACCGTAAGGAGTTATCTCGAAACGCGGTATGTTGTTGCGAGGAGCGCAGCGACGAAGCGATCTCAACGCCGGGAGTTGAGATTGCTTCGCTGGGCTCGCAATGACACGGGCGTTCTCAGGTAGTTCTTAAGAGGATTTCCGCCACGGGCGGTTCTGAACATGGATGAGGCACTTCTGGAACGACTAACTCCCTCCCAGCGGCGGGCGGTCTGCCATCGGAAGGGGCCTTTGCTGGTCCTGGCAGGTCCGGGCAGCGGCAAGACACGCGTTATCACGCATCGCATTGCGGCGCTGATCGAGTCCGGAGTCCGGCCCGGCAATATCTGCGCCATCACGTTCACGAACAAGGCCGCCGAGGAGATGCGGCAGCGGGCGGCCGCGCTCGGCGCTTCCGGCGGGGCGCACATCAGCACCTTCCATTCCCTGTGCGTGCGGATTCTCCGTCGCTATGCCGTGGCGGTGGGCATCGGTCCCAACTTCAGTGTCTATGATGAATCCGACCAGATGCGGTGCCTCAAGGAGGCTTTGCACGATTGCGACATCGACACGACGAGCCTGCCCCCGGGCCGCGTGCTGGAGGCAATCTCAACGCTCAAGAGCAAGCTCATCGACGCCGAGGCGTTCAAGCTCCAGGCGGAGGATTTCTTCACCCGGACGCTGGCGAAGGTGTATGCCCGCTACCAGAAGATCCTGACGGAGCACAACGGCCTCGACTTTGACGATCTGCTGATGAAGGCAGCCCTGCTGGTGGAAAACGACACGACCGTCCGCCAGGAGCTTTCGGATCGGTTCCAGTACCTGCTCATCGACGAGTACCAGGATACGAACCACGCCCAGTATCGGCTGGCGAAAGCGATGGCTTCCTCTCATAGGAACATCTGTGCCACGGGCGACCCGGACCAGTCGATCTACCGGTGGCGGGGGGCCGACATCCGCAACATCCTGGCCTTCGAGAAGGACTGGCCCGACGCCGTGATCATCAAGCTGGAAGAGAACTTCCGCAGCACGGCCGCCATCCTGGAGGCCGCGGACAAGCTCATCGCCTGCAACCGGCATCGCAAGCAGAAGAATCTCGTCCCGGTTCGCACGCAAGAGGGCCGGTTTAGCGTCGACGGCTATGAAGACGAGGCCCGGGAAGCCGATGCGGTCGCCCAGCGGGTCCAGGAGTTGCTCGCCCAGGGGGTCTCGGGCCGGGACATCGCGGTGTTCTACCGGATCAACGCGATGAGCCGGGCCCTGGAGGAGGCGTTCATCCGGCGCCGCGTCGCCTATCAGGTGGTGCGCGGGGTGGAGTTCTACAATCGCAAGGAGATTCGGGACCTGCTGGCCTACCTGAAGGTCCTGGCGAATCCGGCGGACGACGTGGCCCTGCAGCGGATCATCAACGCGCCGGCCCGCGGCATTGGCAAGGTTACCCTGGACAAGATCGCCGACCATGCCTCCCGCAGCGGTCTGACGCTGTTCGCCGCGGTTCGGAGTGCGAATGAAGTCCCCGGTCTGACCGGCGGCGTGAAGGAGAAACTGGCCGAATTCGTGAAGATGATGACCAGTTTCGCCGGGCAGATCGAGGGGAACGTCGCCCCGTTGGCGGAGCGGGTCTTCCGCGAGACGGGACTGGAGTCTTCGCTCCGCGGCAGCGGACCGGAAGGGCAGACCGCGGTGGAGAACGTCGAGGAGCTCATCAGCACGGCGGCCGCCTACGACAAGCAGGCGGACAATCCCGCGCTGGTGGACTACCTCCAGCAGATCGCGTTGTTCAGCGATGCCGACGCGTACGATGCCGTCAGCGGCCAAGTGGCGCTCATGACCCTCCATGCGGCCAAGGGGTTGGAGTTTGAGCACGCGTTCATCATCGGCCTGGAAACCGGCCTGCTCCCCCACGAGCGGGCCAACAACAACCAGGAAGAGCTGGAAGAGGAACGCCGGCTCTTCTTCGTCGGGGTGACGCGGGCCAAGACGAACCTGTATGTCAGTTACGCGCGGTACCGGGCATTCCGAGGGCAACTGCTCCGGACGATCCCCTCCCAATTCCTGTACGAGCTGGGGTCCCAATTCGTCCGCGAGGTCCCCGAGTCGGACGAAGTCCCGCTCCAATGCCGTCTGGATGCCGCCCCACGTCCGCAACCGGCGCCGGTCGTCACGACCCGTCCGGCTCCCTTCCATCCGGGCGAGCTGGTCCGGCACAAAACCTTCGGTGTGGGACGCGTCAAGAAGTTCGTCGACATGGGGGGAAACAGCGTGATCGTGATCTCCTTCAACAATGGACAGACCAAGTCCCTGCTGCTACAATACGCCGAGTTGACAAAAGTGTAGTGCCGCGTCGGGCGGCCTCGGCGCTTGCAGCGTGTCGTCGTTCGTGTCCATTATTGAAGGGAGAAACATCATGTCGGGACAAATCAACCGCAGAGAATTCCTCGAATTGACCGCCGGCGGAGCGCTGTGCTTTGCGGGCGCCGGGTTGTTTGCCGGCCGCGCACGCGCCGCAGGCACGAAGCTCATCAGCCCCGGTTGCCGGCGGAGCAAGGTCAAGGTCGCCCGGCTCTACATGGGCACGAAGACGGGATTGTGGCCCAAGCCGAAACTGAACTTCCAGGAAGAGATCGCCTTCTACGGCAGGCAATTCGCCAAGCTCAGTGGTGAGCTGGCCGACGTGGATTTCACCGTGGATTCCCTGGTGACTTCAGCCGCCGACGTCCAGCAGATCAAGGGCAAGCTCCAGGACGTTGACGGGATCCTGGTCATTCACTTCAGCATGGGAACCGGGCCCGTCCTCCAAGAGATTCTGAGCGTCGGCAAGCCGACCGCCGTGTTCGCCATCCCCTATTCGGGCCACGAGTGGAGTTCCTGGGGCGTCCTCCAGAAGCAGCCGGCCGGCGCCAAGATGGAGTGCTTTCTCACGAGCGATTACTCCCAACTGGCGGTCGCCATCCGGCCGTTCCGCGCCATCCATCATTTGCGGGAAGCAAAGATCCTCAACGTGACGGCGCGCTCGTTCCAGGACTATGCCGAACAGATGAAGACCAAGTTCGGCACGCAGATGAAACAGATTGACCTGGACACCGTGGTCCGCGCGTTCAACGCGGTTTCCGATGAAGACGCCAAGGCCGAAACGGAGCGATGGATCAAGGGGGCCGACGCGGTCATCGAGCCGCCCCGCCAGGAGATCTACAAATCCTGTAGGCTGGCTCTGGCCTTCGAGAACATGATGGCCGAGGAAGACGCCACGGTGCTGACCGTCGACTGCTACGGCACCATGTGGAGCAAGACCATCAAGCTGCCCGCCTATCCGTGCGTGGGTTTCTGCCGGCTCAATGATCTGGGGCTGGGCGGGATCTGCGAGTCGGACCTGCGCAGCGCCATGACCCACATCGTCCTGCAAGGCCTGACGGGCAAGCCCGGCTTCATCAGTGATCCCACGGTCGATGAGTCCAACGGCAGCATCATCCTGGCCCACTGCATGAGCTCGCGGAAGATGGAGGGCCCGGACGGCCCGTTGGCGCCGTACAAGCTGCGAACCGTCCACGAGCGGGAGGAAGGCGTCACGCCGCAGAGCGAGATGCGCAAAGGGCAGAAAGTCACACAAGCGATCCTGATCGGAACCGACCTGATGCTTTACTTCACCGGTGAAATCATCGATGCCCCGGTGGGTGTCCAGTTCGATCGGGGCTGCCGGACCAAGATCACCGTGAAGGTGGATGGCGACGTGACAACGCTGTGGAAGAACTGGTCGAACGGTCTGCACCGCCAGACCGTCTACGGCAACGTGACGAAGGAACTGGGCCAGTTCTGCCGGTACACGGGTATCAAGATGGTGGACGAGGCCGCGCAGGCCTGATTCGGAGGGAGGAGCTCATGTCCATAGACCGACGACGATTTCTACAGGGGATCGGCGGGGCAGCAGCTGTCTTGGCGGCGGGCAGCTCCGCCAGGGGCCGGCAGAAGCCGGCGCAGACCGATGACGCTGTGCTGGAGCAGACGGACGCACGGATTCGCAAGTGCCGAACCGGTACGGCCACATTGAGACTCACCGGCCCGGAGGGACAGCCTCTGCCGTCCGGCGTGGGTCTTCAGATCCGCCAGACGAGGCACAAGTTTCTCTTCGGATGCAACGTCTTCAAGCTGGGTCGCTGCCGCACCGAGCAGGACAACGCCGCATACGCGCAGCAGTTTGCCGCCTTGCTCAACTATGCCACGCTGCCGTTCTACTGGTGGCAGTACGAGGCACAAAGGGGCAAGCCGGATGAGGCACGCACCGAGGAGGTTGCCCGCTGGTGCAGCGCCCGCGGGATTACGATGAAAGGGCACCCCCTGGCGTGGAACTGGGCTGAGCCGCGGTGGCTGGCCCAGTGCACACCCGAAGAGGTCATGCGCCTGCAGCTTGAGCGAATCACTCGCTGTACGGAGCGGTTCAAGGGCAGTATCGACATCTGGGACGTGGTCAACGAAGCCACGCATTATGACCGTGACGAGGTCAAGCGCCGCGCCCCGAGGCTGACCGAAGCCATCGCCAAGCTCGGGGTAGGCGAGTATGTCCGGACCGCTTTCAAGACTGCCCGGCGGGCCAACCCTCAGGCCGTTCTGGTCATCAACGACTACCGCACCGATCCGGCTTTTGCCGAGAAGGTGATCTCCCTGCTCGTGGATGAGTCGGACCGGCCCATGTACGACGTGATCGGCATTCAGTCGCACATGCACGGCGGGTACTGGGGTGCGGCCCGGACCTGGGAGGTGTGCGAACGGTTTGCCAAATTCGGCAAACCACTGCACTTCACCGAGACGACGGTCGTATCTGGTCCCAAGAAGGATTCCGGCTGGGTAACAACGCCGGAAGGTGAACAGGAGCAGGCGAAGCGGGTGAGCGAATTCTACACCGTGCTGTTCTCGCACCCGGCCGTCGAGGCCGTTACTTGGTGGGATTTCACCGACCAGGGGGCTTGGCAGCGGGCGCCGGCGGGCTTGGTACGGGACGATATGAGCCCGAAACCCGCGTACGAGCAGCTTCGGGCCCTGATCAAGGGCCAATGGTGGACCCAGGTGGAGACGACGACCGGCCCGGGCGGAACGGTGAACTTCGCTGGCTTCCTCGGAGAGTACGAAATCGGGGCCCAATCGGGCGACCGGCGGCTCTCGGGCCAGTTCTCGTTCCCCGCGGGCAGCAAGACACCCGTTGAGATACGGCTGACTTAGCCATCTGAAGGGATACAGATGAATTACGCGGTGATCATGGCGGGAGGGACGGGCAAGCGGCTCTGGCCGCTCAGCCGTCAGAAACGGCCCAAGCAAATGCTCAAGCTCCTGGACGGCCAGACTCTGTTGGGTCGGTGCTTCGAGCGTCTCACTCCCGTCTTCGATGCACGCAACATCCTGGTCCTCACGAACGCGGGATACGTGGACTTGGTCCGCGAGAACCTCCCGGATCTACCGGTCAACAACGTAATCGCCGAGCCGGTGGTACGCGATACGGCCAGCGCCATCGGTCTGGCGGCCACTGTTCTGGCCCGGTACGATCCCGAGGCGGTCATGGCGCTGCTCACGGCGGACCAACTCATCGAGCCGCCGGAGGTCCTGCAGGAAGCGCTGGCCGACGCGTTCACGTTCATCGCCCAGAAGCCGGAGACGCTCATCACGTTCGGGATCAAACCGACGTTTCCCAGCACGCAACTGGGATACATCAAGTGCGCCGATCCGCGCCAGTGCCCCAAGTGCCGCAACACGGTTTACTCCGTTGAGGCTTTCAGGGAGAAACCCGATCAGGAAACCGCCCGGCAGTATGTCGAGAGTGGCGCATACTCCTGGAATTCCGGCATGTTCGTCTGGCGGGCCAAGACGATCCTGGCCAATCTGCAGGAGTTTCTGCCGGAGGCCATGGAGCCGCTGCGTAAGATCGCCGGCGGCTGGGATACGCCCGCCCAGGGAAGAATCCTGCAGGAGTGGTTTCCCAAGCTGCCCAAAATCAGTATCGACTATGCCGTGATGGAGAAGGCCCGGGACGTCCACGCCATCCGGCTCGACTGCCAGTGGCTGGATATGGGCTCTTTCGCCGCTCTGGCGGATATCATCAAATCCGATGAGAATAACAATGTGGTAGTCGCCGGCATCAGCGAATTGCTCGACTGCCGCAACGATATCATCGTAACCGAGGATAGAGGGCACCTCATCGCGGCCATCGGACTCGAGAATATCGTCATTGCCCACACGCCGGATGCGACACTCGTCTGCCACGTCAGCCAGACCGAGCGCCTCAAGACGCTGCTGGAGCGAGTCGAGCAACATGGTGGGACGAAATTCCTGTAGGGATTTGTGATCCATGAACCACGATTTCCGACTCGCTGGCGCCCTTTGAACCGTCTTGCCGCGCCAGCGGCCTCAACCAGCCAATCGTCATTCATAAATCATAATTCACAAATTATGCGGTATCTGGCCATCGATTACGGCATGAAACGGACCGGCCTGGCGGTCTGCGACCCCGCGGAGACGATGGCCTTCCCTTACGACGTTCTCCAGGGGCGCAGAGATTTGATCCGACAGATCGGCCGGGTCGTTGCGTCCGAGAATATTGACGCTCTCGTTTTGGGTTTGCCGCTGAACATGGATGGTTCCGAGGGATCCCAGGCCAAAGTGGTGCGCTCGTTCGCCGGCGAGCTGAAGGCAGGTCTCCGGGTTCCGGTCTTCTTTCAAGACGAACGGCTCAGCAGCTTCGGAGCCCAGGAGAAGCTGGAGGAGATTGGTCTGCGAAAAGGTCGAAAACGGCAGCGGCTGGACGCCCTGGCGGCCGCCGAAATCCTGCAGGCCTTCCTGGAGCGTAAACGCGGCGAACCGGGCGCCGGCACCGCGCACCCGCCCGAGGGCGATGACTTATCTCCCTGAGAGAGCAGGAGATACGAGAAGACGGCCGACCGCCCGAGCGGCCGGTCCGGTAGCGCGGGGCCGGGATTTTTGCCGGCGCGGGGACAAATAGGGCTTGCCAATGTCGTCATCCGTCGTATAGACTACGCCATTCTTGGCCTGGACGTTGGCAGAGCTGCAATATAGAGGCAAACAAAAAGGGTACGTAGAGAGTATGTTAACAAAAGAAGACAAGGGAAGCATTATCGGGGACTTCGAAGTCCATGATGGAGATACGGGGTCGCCCGAGGTACAAATTGCCTTGCTGACGAGGCGCATCAACGATTTGACCGAGCATCTTCGATCGCATCCCAAGGACCATTCGTCCCGCCGCGGTTTGCTCAAAATGGTGGGTACGCGGTCGGCGTTGCTGAAGTACGTGCGCGCGGGAGACCTCAAGCGGTATCAGACTATCATTACGCGTCTCGGGCTGCGGAAGTAGCCGCCCAGACAAACGACAGAAGACAGAGGACGGAGAACGGAGGACAGAGGACGGCGTGGATTCGTTGGTTCTCTTCTGTCATCCGTTTTCCGCCATCTGTCATCTGCACCGAGGTCCGCGCGATAGTGCCACTAAGGAACCAGTGAAGGAACGTGTAAAATGACAGATGTACAACGTGTGTCGAGAGAAATCGGGGGGCGCACGCTGACCCTGGAGACGGGTCGGATTGCGCGACAGGCGGACGGAGCGGTGCTGGTAACGTACGGCGAGACGGTGGTGCTGGTGGCCGCCGTGGTCGCCGACCCGCGCCCGACGGACGATGCGAGTTTCTTTCCCCTCAGCGTGGATTACCGCGAGAAACAGAGCGCCGCGGGCAAATTCCCCGGCGGCTTCATCAAGCGGGAGGGCCGGCCCTCGACCAAAGAGACCCTGACGGCGCGGAACATCGACCGGCCGATCCGTCCGTTGTTTCCGGACGGCTACTACAATGAAGTGCAGATCATGGCCATGGTCATGAGCGCCGACCGGGAGAACGATCCCGATGTGCCGGCGCTGGTCGGCGCCAGCGCGGCGCTGTCCATCAGCAAGATCCCGTTCCTGGGACCCCTGGGAGCCTGCCGGATCGGCCGGGTGGACGGCGAGTTCGTTGTCAATCCGACCCACAAGCAACTGGAGACGAGCGACCTGAACATGCTCGTCGCCGGCACCAAGGACGCCATCAACATGATCGAGGTCGGCGCCCGGGAACTGCCCGAGGATGTGATCGCGGCCGGCATCCAGAAAGCACATGAGGTCATCCGAGAGATCGTCGCGTTGATCGAGGAACTCCAGGCCAAGGTGCCGGTGGAGAAAGAAGCTGAGATCGTCGCACTCGACAGCAACCTCTACGAAAAAGTCAAAGGCGAGATTTACGACAAGCTTTGCGATTTGAAGACGATCGTCGGCAAGCAGGAGCGAAACGACGCCGTCAATGAGGTCCTGGACGAGATCCGCACACGCTATGCGGAGGCGGCCAACCCTGAGAACCAGCCGGCGGTGGATGCGATGATGCTCAACCGGGTGCTGGACAAAATCGAGGAGCAAGTCGTCCGCAAGATGATCCTCGAGGGCCGTCGGCCGGACGGCCGCGGCGAGGCGGACATCCGTCCGATTACCTGCGAAGTCGGCCTGTTGCCACGGACGCATGGCTCGGCGTTGTTCACCCGGGGCGAGACCCAGGCGCTGGTTACGGTCACGCTGGGCACGATCCGGGACGCCCAAATCATCGACGGCCTGCTGGATGAGTACGCCCAGAGCTTCACGTACCACTACAACTTCCCGCCGTACGCCGTCGGGGAGGTCAAGCCCGTCCGCGGGCCGGGTCGCCGGGAAATCGGTCACGGCGCCCTGGCGGAGCGTGCCCTGGAAAACGTCCGGCCGCCGGAAGAGCAGTTCGCCTATACGATCCGCATCGTCTCGGACATCACCGAGTCGAACGGCTCCAGTTCGATGGCTTCCGTCTGCGGCGGCTCGCTGGCGTTGATGGATGCCGGCGTCCCGATCGGTGGGGCCGTGGCGGGCATCTCGGTCGGCTGGGTCAGCGACGACAGCGGGCGGTACAAGCTGATCACCGACATCATCGGCGAGGAAGATCACTTCGGCGACATGGATTTCAAGATCGCCGGCACGACGAAGGGCATCACGGCCATCCAGCTTGACATCAAGGCGATGGGGCTGCCCCATGCGATCATGGTCGAGGCGCTGGAGCGGGCCCGTACCGCCCGGCTGAACATCCTCGACACCATGAACCGGGCCATCAGTGCCCCGCGGACCGAGCTCAGCAAGTATGCACCGAAGCTGATCACCATCGAGATCGACCCCGAGTTCATCGGCAAGGTCATCGGACCGGCGGGCAAGATGATCAAGAGCCTGCAGGAACAGACCGACACGGTCATCGAGATCGAGGAAGACGGCACGATCTATATCAGTTGCACCGATGGCGACGGCCATCTCCGGGCCAAGGAACTGATCGAAGCCATGACCCAGCCGCCCGAGGTGGGACGGATCTACAAGGAATCCAAGGTGGTCTCCGTCAAGGAGTTCGGCGTGTTCGTCGAGATCGTGCCCGGGGTGGAGGGCCTCTGCCACGTCAGCGAGCTCAGCGCAAACTACGTCAATCGCGTCGAGGATGTCTGCACGGTCGGGGACATCATCCCGGTCAAGCTGCTGTTGATCGACGAGCAGGGCCGCTACAAGCTGTCGCGCCGGGCCGCGCTGGCCGAGATGGGTATTGAAGAAGAGAAGCGGGAAGATCAGGGCCCAGAACAGCGCGAAGAGCGCCGGGGTGATCGACACGGCGATCGCGGGGGCCGCGGGGACCGTCGCGACAGAGACCGACGTCCCAGGTCGGGCGGAAAGAAGGGCGATGGCGGTCGATGAGGAATTGGCGAAACTGGTCGGCGAGCTGGCCCACGAGATCAAGAATCCGCTCTCGACCGTCAAAGTGAACCTGCAATTGGCGCGGGAGGCCCTGGACAGCGTGGATCTCACGGAGCCCAGCCGGGTGCTATGGGAGCAGTGCCGGCGCAGTCTGGCCGGGGCCTCACGCAAAATTGCGGTCGTTCAGAAAGAGGCGGACCGGCTCGAACAGATCCTGGAGAGTTTTCTGGGATACGTGCGGCGGCCGGACCTGCAACTGGCCACCGTGGATCTGAACGAGCTGGTGAGCGATATGATCGACTTCTACTCGCCCCAGGCGTTCAGCCTCGCTTTGACGGTCTGGCAGAGCTTCAGCGATGAACCGTTGCTGTGCCGGGCCGATCCCGGCGCGCTGAAGCAGGTGTTGCTGAACCTGTTCATCAATGCGCAACAGGCCATGGACAATGGTGGCGAGTTGATGATTCGGACGGCGCGCCGCGGTGACCGGGCTCTCGTTCACGTCAATGATACCGGCCGCGGCATCCCGCCGGAGAGGTTGCCCACGATCTTTCAGCCCTACCGGTCTTCTCGTTTGGGAGGCACCGGTCTGGGATTGGCCACCGCCAAGAAGATCGTCGAAGCCCACGGCGGCACGATTTCGGTTCACAGCGAAGTCGGCAAAGGCACCTCCTTCACCATCGAACTGCCGTTGCTGAGCCCCCCGGGCGATTCGGGCGGCGGAGCCGCGTAGTCTCGCGCGCCCGTGCGTAGAGAAGACGCACGCCGCGCTAGGCGGAGGAGACCTCCGCCGCCTCGCGGTTCTCCTTGTCGTAGGCTTGGTCCATGACTCCGCATTATGCTCGGCTTGGTCCGGGGGGAGGATTTGCTGCAGCAAGGCCAGGGACTCTTCCTGACGTCCCAGCCGTCCGAGCGCCGTGGCCATGTTGGCCCGGTACTTGGCGTTCCCGGGAGCCAGGCCCGCCGCGTCGGTGAAATCCTGCAAGGCTCGTTCGTACTTCTTGTCCAGCAGCAGGCACATGCCGCGGTTATTTCGCAGGATGGGATCGCGTACCCGGATCTCCAGGGCCGCGGACACGGTGTCTACGGCCTCGTGCAGGCGTGCCTAACGCATCTGCGGTTCCGCTGCATCCTCGACGGTCACGACGCGTTCGCCGGCCGGGATCCACTTGGATCACGCGTGGAGGAAGGTCGTCTTGCCCGTCCCGGTGCCGCCGGAGATCAGCATGTTCAACTTGCACTGGACACACGCCTCCACGAACGTGGCCGTCTCGTCCCGCAGGGCGTCGATTTCGATCAGGCGCTGCATGTCCAGCGGGTTGGTGCCGAAACGCCGGGCGCTCAGGGCCGGCCCGTCGAGTGACAGAGGCAGGATGATGGCGTTGACGCGCGAGCCGTCCGGCAGCCGGGCGCCGAGCATTGGCGTGCTCTCGTCGATGCGCCGTCCCACATTGTCGGCGATCCGGCGAATGACCCGCAGCACATGGTCGGCATCGAGGAACGTGACGCCGGTCTGCTCCAGCCAGCCCTGCCGCTCAATATACACCCGGTGCGGACCGTTGACGAGGACATCGCTGATGAACGGATCGCACAGGAACTCGTCCAGCGGACCATATCCGAAGACCTCGTCCATCACCTCCCGGATGATCTGTTGCCGTTCCGGCCCGGACAGGGGGACTTTCTCCTCCCGCAGCAGGGCGTTCACGCGCTCCGCGCATTGGGCGTGCAACTGGTCGAGCGGGATGCGGCGGGCTTCGCTGCGATCCATCACCCGCAACAGCTTGCGGTGGACCCGCGCCTTGACCTGGATGGACGTGTCGCTGTCGAGCGTGGGGGCGGCCCCGGAGGGGAGGTTACTCTTCTTCTCAAACACGTCTGGTCCTCCCAGGAGATGGCCGTTCGAGACACATTGCTGGATCCGGGCCGCCAGGCGACGATAGTCACGCCGCAGGCGGGACCGGCCCGTCACGTCGGACAGCGGCAGACCCCGGTTGACACTGCGAAAGGCGGTGGCCCAGTCGCTGCGAATGGGGTGCAGCGCGGATAGACCGATGGCTCGCCGGCTGTCGTCCAGCCGCAACAGCGGTCCCCGTCGACGAACGCGGTTGGCCACCGACAGGATGTAATCCCGGGGGTGTCCCCTGGTCCACCAGGAAGGAAACCAGGGCGCTCGCGAAGGCCACATCGCGTACCATCAACTGCCGCACGATCAGGTGACCGTCGATCGGTCCCTCGCGGCTCAGGACGTGGCCGATGCCGTACCGGCCAGCGACGCCCGGGTACGTCGCGGCGGTCCCGTAGTGGGGGTCCAGGTCCATGATCAGCACCCGCTGGTCCCGGGCCAGCCGCAGCTCGTTGCCGAGGTTGACGGCCGCGGTGGTCACGCCGCAGCCCCCGCTGCATGAGAACCGGGACAGGATCAGCCCCAGGCGGGTCGAGGCCTGGGGCCGCTGCGCGAGCAGGCGTTCCAGCACCGGATCGAGTTCGGTCGCGATCGCGCCCTTGCGCAGAAAGTGACGGGCGCCCATCTGCATGGCGTGCAGGACGCGTCGTTCGTTGAATTCCTCTGCCAGTACGATGAACCACGTGCGCGCGTGCAGGGCGGTCAGTTTGCTCAGCTCGGCCAGGGTTCGTTCCGGGTTCTGGTCGATGTCGACGATCGCGATACTCGCGCGGCCGTCGGTCGGCCCTCGGGAAAGCTGCGGGCGCAGATCGATCATGGAATCGCAAACGACCGCCGCCTCCGTCAGGGTGCGGGACTCGAGCAACGCCCCGACCGTTGCCAGCGATCTGGCTGTCCGCGGCGCCGATATCGATGTCCGGCACGAGGGCGCCACCGGTGGCGGAGCCCACCCGCTGGCCGAAGAAGAAGTCGTTGCTGGTGTGGAAGGCGTTGATCCCCAGCGTCCGCATGGCGACCCGGACCTGCAGTTGCACCTGTTGCACGCCGGAGAGGGTCGTCGTATTTACGTAGGGTGTCTTGGTCTTCTCCAGGTACTCCTTGAGTTGCTCCGCCTGGTCGGCACTGCGCACGGCGCGGCGGACGAGCACAATCTCGCTGGATTCGACCACCTTGAGCGAGGCGCCGGGAAACAGTCCCTGGATGCTGTCCCGAATCGTGTCGGCGTCCGGGCGAACCACGACCGCCGCTGCCAAGTCTTCTGCTCATCGTCACTCCAGAGGATCAGGTCCGTCGTGCCGACCTTGAGACCCTGGACCAGCACCTGTTCCAGCGTGAGCACCGGGACGTCCGCGATCTTCGGGTCCGTGACCGCCACGCGGACCGTGGGCCAGGGCGCCTTGATGACCGTTGAGCGGCTCACCACCAGAGTGATCTCGTCGTCGGCAGAGCCCGGCTGTGCCGCCGGCGCCGGCAGCGGCGCGACGCTCAGCATGATGACGCCGAACCAGGTTCAGAAATGACGTCGCATGGTTTCTTTCTCACTTCCGTAGGGCAGGGCACACGCCACCCAGAAGCCCGTTTCGCCACTCGAGACTCGAGATCCGCCGGTTGGCCGGTCGCGGCGGGGCCGACCCTGCCGTGTTCGCGCCTCTTCCGTCCCGGTTGTCTTCTCCGTCCGGTTCGCCGGCGCCGGGGCATCCGCATCTTCCGGACCGACCACGGTGTCGCCCGATTTGAGTTCTGCCTCCTCCACCTTAGGACCCTGGATAATGGCCATCAGCCAGGTGGAGCGCCGCGGTGACATGATCTCGGGATACTCCGAGGCCGGCCCGGCCGCCAGCGGTGCCATGTTGACGCCGGCATCCACGCGGGTCAGGGCCATCGGCGGCTGGTTCACGTCGGCGGGCGGTTTGTTGCCCAGCATTTCCTGGAGCTGGTTGACCAGCATCGGCGTCTGGGGGTCCATCGTCCCGCTGGAGGCCGTCAACTGGCCTTCCTTCAGGATCATGGGTTCCGTCGGGTTGAGGTTCTTGTCCCGCGGATCGCGCATCGCCAGCCCCAGGGTGCCCCGTTCCATGGACAACTGCAGCGCCGCGGCTTGCCGCGGGGTCACTTCGAGCGCGACCGTCACGTCCCCCCCCGGCGAGCCGGACCGCCGGGAGATGAAGGGCGTATTCCGCTCCTTTTGCTCCGCGGCCGAGATGACCGTTTCGTCGCGCACGCCCAGGGCCTGCATATTCTGCAGCAGGGGCGTGGTCACGGCGTTACCTTTCTTGCGGTCCTGCAGGGGAAAGGTCGCGAAGACGTCGCCAATGCAACCGGTAAAGAGCAGGTCCACCGCGGTCGTGCGGCGCGTCAGGGAAATCTGGAACGCCGGCATCCCCGGCCGGAGCAGATCATCGATGGCCGTTTCCGGGAGAAAACACGAACCCGTCAGCGGTTGGCCGCGGGCCACCGCGATCTTCAGTGTCCGGCCGATAGCCTGGGCCTGGTTCGTGAGTGTGCCGCGGGCAGCCCGGCTTTGGGCACCCGCTCCACGCGGACGTGGTCGGCCACCAGCCGCGTTCGGGCCGGCAGATCGGCCTGTGCCAACTGCACGTCCATCGTGGTCGTAGCGGATGACGGCATGGCGTTTCGGACTTGGACCCACTCGAAGAGCAGGGCGGGCGCCCCGGCCGCCAGCAAACCCAACACCAGAAGTATGACAACTGCCCATTTCATGTCTGCGCTCACTGCTTGTGCCCTCCGCCGTGCGGTGCTGAGGGCGTTGTCATCACGTGCCTTCCAGGGCCATCGTCACCTTGGCCCCGATGATCGGGGGCTCCAACTCGATCCCCGCCGGCGGTGAGGCGTTCATGTTTACGATGTGCAGGTTGGCGGTCGAAGCTTGGCTGCGCACCGTCACGCGGCGCCACCCCTCCGGGTCGCCCGGGATGGCCTCGTACGTAAAAGTCGGCGGACCGACAAGATCGCCCGGCAACTTGGCATTGGTGAGCAGCCGGTTGATCTTCGTGGCCGCCTCATTCTCGGCCGTGCCGTGCGGCAGGATGGTGATCCGCGCGCCCTGCCGGGCGGCGTTGGTGACTTGCCGGATGTTGTAGAGAAGCCAGCCGTACTCGATCATACCCAGGATCGTCAGCAGCAACAGCGGCAGCACAAACGCTGCCTCCACCATCGCGGTGCCCCGGCGCCGGTTGCGCGCGCCCCGGCGTCCCGCACGCCCCCGAGGCCGTGCCTGACCGTTGTTCTATACACCTTGTCCCATCCATATCTTCACTCCCATGGCGCCCAGACAGACGCCCATGAAGATGGCCATACCGTGAGGCAGGGTCAACGTACCCGCAGGTCCCTCAGTCCCGGTCCCGGGGGGCCCGAGGAACCGTGCGCCGCTGCCCCAGTCCACCGCCCGGACGTACAGTGACACCAGCAGGCCCGGCAACGTGTTCTTGCGCTCCCGGTGCCCTGGGATCCGCAGGCAGGCCAAGACCATTCCGGTGACCGCGGCGCAGACGGACACGCTCAGGCCTTCGTCGAGCGACAGCCAGGCCCCGATGGCTCCCATCAGCTTGGCGTTGCCGGCCCCGCCTCAGTTTGCCGGAGCATTATCCTTACTGGGCCCGGAAGGATTCGAACCTTCAACCAAGGGATTATGAGTCCCCTGCTCTACCGTTGAGCTACGAGCCCCAAAGCACCAAGGCCACCGTCCTGGGGTCAACCGGACGGTTTCGCGTTCCCGCAGCGCTATGTTGACCAATATACTCCACCCTACGGGAACAGACAATACAGTCGTTTTGCCTCCGTTCCGGCGTTTGTGGGTTGACTTGCGCCGCGGCCCATACTATATCGGTGAGCAGGTGAAAGGAACCGCAATGTCCAGTGGCTTCAACCGAGCTCGCGCTCTACAATTGGTCCTGTGCGGCGTTGTCACGGGTCTTGCCCTCCTGGCGGCCTTCGGCGACTCCCACGGCAAGGTTGAGGGCGCCAAGCCGTGGACGAAGATCGAGCTCGCCGGGCAGTACTCGTTCGTGGGCGATGTCCTGGAGGACAAGGACTTGAGCGGTTTGGCCCTGGTGACGCCGCGTTTTGGTCTGCTGGGGGCCGATGAGACCCGCGCCGTGCAGGTGGTGGAATTGTCGCGGTCCAACAGGACCCTGCGGGTGGCCGCAACGGTCCCCCTCGTTCGCTCGGGCTCGGAAATCGATATCGAGGCGATTGCTGCGGAGGGGGACTACTGCTATATCATCGGCTCACACGGCGCCTCCAAGAAGAAGGGTGAGCAGCAAGACAACCGGCACAGTATCTTCCGCTTGCGGATGGGCCCGTTCTCGGGCAAGCCTGCCGGCCGGACGCCATACGCTGCCGGCATTTCCGCGGGGCTGCAGGCCGCGAGTCTGGACAACGTCATTCGCGCGGACCCCGTCCTCGGCGTGCATTTCGGACAGCCGCTGCAGCGCAAGGGAGTCAATATCGAGGGGCTGGCGATTCGCCAGGGACAACTCTTCGTGGGGTTTCGCAGTCCCAATCTCGACGGCGGCGCCTTCGTTATGGAAATCCGCGCGGCGGACGTGTTTGACGGCCGATCGCAGCCGCCGTACGTGCTGCACAAGCTGCCGCTGGGGGCGGGCCTCGGCATTCGGGAGATGGCCGCCACCAAAACGGGCTTTCTGATTATCGCCGGCAACGCGGGCTCCGAGCCTTCCGAACTCTACCAGGTGTCCGAGGACTACGAAGAGGACCGCGGCTTCTTCCTGGTCACCTGGGACGGTAAGAGCGCCGACGTGCATCAAGTCGGGGCTCTGCCCAAGACCGACGCCAAGGCGGAGGCGATGGTGATCCTGGAGGAGACCGAAGACAGTGCAACCGTGCTGATCCTGAGCGATGGTCCCCGTCGCGGCCGGCCCACGGTCTATCGCATCTCCTGAAACAGACTGCATTCCGGGAGCGGCGGAGCAATATTCATAGTCTGGAGGTGAGACGTGCAACCGAAAGCGACCGTAGTCTGCGTATTGCCAGGCGCGCTTGTCCTCTTCGTGCCGGTCGCGACACCAGAACCTCGCCTCATGCGGAGGCGGCCGCCAGAACAGGAGGCCGCAACGAGGATGGCGCGGTTTGGCAACGCGCGCGCAGGTGATCGAGAACGTTCATAAAATTGATGTAAGAGTCGTAGGGCGAATCGTACGGATTGAAGTATTTGTGCACGTCCCCATCTGCAAACCACTTCGTGCACATGTAGTAGAAGTGATCCGAGGTCTGGAGTCTGCGCCAGCAGGCCAGCAGCTTCGGATCGCCGGCGGCCTTCACCTGATCTTCCAGCCCGTACAATTCGTGAATCGCGTTGTACTGCATCGGGTTGCCCAGCCAGGCGGAGAGATCCCGCTCGGTGTCGGCCCAACTGACCAGATGCGGGACGTCCACCACGTCCACGGCCTCGTAGGTGTCCGCCACCTCACTGGGCATCTTGAAGTCGTTGTCGCGATTCCTCAGGATTTCCGTCGGTAGATGCCGGAGGAAGTCGAAAATCCCCGTGTCCTCCCACTGGTGCTCGCCGAAGGTCTCGTAGTCGACGAAAAGGTTGACCGTGTAGCCGTTGCCGTTGACGGCGTTGACCCACTGGGCGAATTTCTCGGCGCGCAACGGCCATTCGCGCCACCCCCGGTTGGAGAACCGGAACGCGATATCGTCGCTGAGCCGGTAGTTCTTCAGCAGCAGCTTGAGCCGGCGTGTATTCGGCGGGCGGTACACGAAGTTCGGGCTGCGCCACCCCAGGATGTGGTCGGCGCCCTCGGCCAGGATCGCCTGGAAGCCGCCGATTCGTTCGATGGTCTCCGCCAGGGCGTTGTTGTAGACGAGCTCCGTGTTCCGGAAGACGCGCGGCGTCTGGCCGAAGAGTTCCCGGACCACCTGCTGGTGGGCGGCGATCTGCGCGGCGAACTCCTGCGGTGAGAAGAGAAAGCTCAGGCTGTGATGATAGGTCTCGGCCAGAAACTCGACGCAGCCGGTCTGAGCGAGTTCCTGGAAGCTGGCGAGCACTTCCGGTGCGTACGCGCGAAACTGCTCGAGGATCACCCCGGTGACACTGTAGGCAATCTTGAAGCGGCCTTCGTGCTCGCGGATCAGGTTCAGCATCAGGCGGTTGGTGGGCAGGTAGCACTTACCGGCGACCTTGCGGCAGACCTGGGCATTCTTGTACTCGTCGAAGTAGTCGGTACCGCTGTCGAAGATGGTGTAGTGTCGGAGGCGATACGGTTGGTGGACTTGAAAGTAAAAACAGACGGATGCCATCAGAATCTCCCCGGATCAGGCCGCTCAAGCGACATGCAAGGCCTTAAGATAGACCTCGTTGACGCGAGCCGCCGAATCCTCCCATCGGAAGCGCAGGGCCTCGGCACGGCCGTTGGCACGCAGCGATTCCTGGAGCGGCGGATGCCGCAGGACCGCGATAATCTTATTGGCCATCTCGTTGATGTCCCAGAAATCCACCTTCAGGGCATTGCGGAGGGTCTCCGCGATCCCGCTCGATTTGCTGACGAGCACCGGGACATGGTGCTTGAGAGCCTCCAGCGGCGCGATCCCGAACGGCTCGGAGACCGACGGCATCACGTAGAGATCGGCCATCTCGTAGGCCCGATCCACGTCGGCCCCGCGCAGAAAGCGGGTGAAGAAGACCCGGTGTCCAATGCCCAACCAGGCGGCCAGGTCGATGGTCCCGTAGAGACGGTCGCCATCCCCGGCCATGACGAACTTGACATTCTGGATCTTTTCGAGGACGCGCTTGGCCGCGTACAGAAAGTACTCGGGACCTTTCTGCATGGTGATGCGCCCGAGAAAGAGCACGACCTTGTCGCGCTTGGCGGTCCCGTTCGCCATCGGGGCGACCGCGGCATCCGAGAAATCGATGCCGTTGTACACGACCTCCACCTTCTCGGGCGGTACGCCGTAACGACTCACCACGATGTTGCGCGTGTAGTTGCTTACGGTGATGACCCTGGCGGCCGCATGCATGCCGTGACGCTCGATGTCATAGACGTACTGATTGACTTGCTCGCCGCTCCGGTCGAATTCGGTCGAGTGGATCTGCACCACCAGCGGCTTGCCGCTGCGGGCGGCCACGCCGATCGCGGCGGGAAAGGTCATCCAGTCGTGGGCGTGAATGACATCGAACTCCTCCGTCTCCGCGATCTTCATCACGCGCAGGGCATAACGGTGGACTTCCTCACAGATGTTGGGGCCGTAGGGCGCCGGACCACTCAGAGACTCCTCGGCCTTCCCGGCCCTGGCGGTGGCGTGAGCGCCCCGCGCGTTGCCGAAGCGGCCGTACGCGATGAGGCTCGAAGGAACGGCCCGCAGGCGGAGGTGAGGAAGGCCGGACTCCAACGTGGCCCCGGAACCACCGGACAGCCGCAGGGGACCCATTCGCGGCAGGAGAAACGTCACGTCCATTCCCAGATGACTCATGGCCTTAGTCAGGCCATAGCACGCGGTGCCCAGCCCACCGCTGATGTACGGCGGGAACTCCCAGCCAAGCATGAGTGTTCTGATTCTCATCGATCGTTCCTCCCTGACCGAGTTGATCGAAGCTCCTGCACGCCGGCATCGTCCTGCGGCCTTCGATCCCTTGCGAATATGTGGCCCCAGGCTGGTGCTTTCTCACAGATATGAATACAGAGACCATAGTATCGTCCCGGTGGCGCACCGTCAACAATTACGTCCTCACTTTTCATGTGTTTGTCGGAAAAAAACCGATCCGCCCGGGCGTGCATGGTCTCGCCTCAATGAGGTGGCAAGAAGCCATCCTCGTTTCGTATCAACGCGTTCGTCTCAGCAGGACGGCCAGAGACCGCGGGGAGAAAGGGGACTCCCGCTGGTTGCAGGACCCCGATGCCGTCTCGTACCCAACGAACTCTGTGTTCCGGCGGGTTGGCCGTTCTTAGACCAGCCTAATCGAACCTGCGGCCGGGCAAACGGGGGAAGTCCTCATTCTCTCCGGGTCGAAGATGCAATTCCCGACGGGCGCCGCTAGGGGTTCCAGCACGAGGAGTGCAGGTGCCCACGTGGTGCATGCCGTCCCGGTGCATAGTCATTTCCTTACTTGAACTCCCCGGCAAGTGTCGTAATAGTATAAGTAGGAAGAATTGGCAAAGAAAGAGCAGGAAAGATGGGTGATTCCTGTCAAGTTACGAGGAGCACAAAATGAACCAGACAAGGCGGGCGATTCTGGGGCCGGAAGCGGATGACCTGCTGGACCATCGTTGCCAGACGATCTCCCGGGACGTGCTGCACCTGCCGGGTCCCGCCTTCATCGAGGAGGTCGTCTCCGGCACCGATCGATCCGTCCGCGTTCTGCGTAACCTCCGAGCGATCTTCGACCATGGCCGGTTG
>JALORE010000300.1 GCA_025459125.1 Planctomycetota bacterium
TGACAGGCCCCCCAGACCAAGACGAAACTGCTCTCCCGGTCTAAACGCTGTAAATCCAGCGGGCACAATCCCTAACACTCGCCCCTGCGGAATCGCTGCGGGCTCGGTCGTCGCGTTGACCCCCGGCGCGAATCGTGCTATCATCTTGCCGGTGACATGGAGAGACGTGGATGTCGGCAAATGAGTCATAGCCGCAATACAGAGAAAGCGAGTGTACACGCGGCCCGCCGGATGGCCTGCCAGGATGACGGTGAGGTACGGCTGCCGCGAATCCTTGTCCGCAAACCCAAGCGGGGGGACATTCATCCCCTCTCGAAATCCATGCTGGCGCGGGCCCTGCAGAGGATACCTTTGGAGTACCTGTACGGTCTGACACGTATCGAGTTGCGCGCGCGGCACGGCAACGGTATCGGCGCCCCCTTTGGTGCATACCGGCCCGGCGACAAGGTCGTCATTCTCTATTCTCTGCCCATGGTGTGGCTGATCGATTGGATGACCGAAGGCTACCAGAAGGACCTGGAGAGGTTCGGGGCCCGGGTATCCCAGGACGGCCGGACGTGGCAGGTGCGCTGGCGATCGAGAAGCTGGTTGTCTCTGTGGTTCTTCAAGGAAATTGTGTTGCATGAACTGGGGCACCACTTTGCCGAGCAGTACAAGAACAAGCGCAGCCGGATTCGGGGAATCCGGTTCCGGGAGATGAACGCCAATCTGCACTCCTTCCGATTGGCTCGGGCCATGTTTCATCGCTGGAAGAAGCGGAGGGGTCCCAAAACGCCGCGTGAACACGCGAGTTGACGCGACGCAGGGGCGGCGATGGTATATAATGATGGTCGTATGGCATCCTCGATGGAACATATGTTGGATACTCTTGGGAGAGCAGAGCCATGGAAACGATCTCTGTTTCGGCGCACTTTGATGGCGAGCGCATTCTATTGGATGAGCCCATCAAGCTGGAGCCGGACACGAAACTGATTGTCACGATCTTGCCGAAGTACAACGGCGAACGAGAGGCGTGGCTGGCGTTATCCGCCGGAAGGCTGGAGCAAGCTTATGGGGCAGAAGAAGAGGAGTATCCTCTGGGCTCCATCAAGGAGGCGAACCCCGAATATGAAGGAAGGTGACGTGATCCTGACGCCGGTTCCGCAGGCGGTATAAAGGGGGCGGTATTCCAGAATACTGCGAATGCCATATCAGAGTACCCGGAAATCGTGGCGGAGATGGGAAGATGACTGACAGTGGAGATGATGTTCATTTCTTCAACGACTGCTTATGCCGAGATCATACTGCACTTTATGGCGATGGCGCCTTCTACGACCTCAACACCACTGGTCGCCAAGCGCACGAGGCGCTCAATCTTCGTATGGGGCAGGAGTGTGTCGTTGCCGCGATTACTCCAGACAACCAGATCATCTTCAAGTGGTATCTCTTTCTGCGTGAGACTCGCATGCGCGTTGACACGGAAAGCGATTGTCGAGTGTTCTTCGGCAGCTTCTTGATGTCCGAGACTCTATCGAAAGAGCATGCTGCGCAAGACAGAGTGTATTCCATCTTCTTTGATAAGAACGG
Organism: Planctomycetota bacterium; assembly: GCA_025459125.1. GTDB lineage: Bacteria > Planctomycetota > Phycisphaerae > Sedimentisphaerales > Anaerobacaceae > PLanc-01. The sequence continues at coordinate 1,567 of JALORE010000300.1, forward strand.
TAATTTCAAAGCGGGGCATTCATGGCTCTGCGGTGCCGTCCCCCAGGACGATCGGCGGGCTCGAAGAAGACGCGCTACGTCGCCCTTGCCGGAAGAGATAGCCCCTTCGACTGGACCTCTTTTTGAAGGCGCAATGCGGCACATTACAGTCAACGCCTACGAGCGAAACGATCAGGCTCGCGCGAAGTGTATCGAACACTACGGTGCAGTATGTGCGGTCTGTGACATGTCGTTTGCCGATGTGTATGGCCCAATAGCTGATGGCCTTATTCATGTTCATCACTTGAAGCCGCTGGCTGACGTTGCCAGAGAATACGCGGTGGATCCGGTTGCTGACTTACGCCCCATTTGCCCAAATTGTCATGCGGTGATACACATAGGCGGCGTCACTCGCAGTATCACGGAGGTCAAGGCACTTCTACAGCGTTCCGCGCACCGCACAAGGTAGAACTGCCGAACATGGCGGCGCACTCAGACAGCAGAGTGCCGCTGATTTGCATTGCAGTTCGTGTGAACTCGGCCGGTTTACAGTAATCAAAATGAGCGATTCCCGGGGTACCCTTATCTGAAAGTCTCACGAGGAATTGGCAGGCGGGGCTTGGGGCCGAGCAGGAGGGGGAGTTGGACGACCAGCAGGCCGGCGAACATCAGGGTGCAGCCGAGCAGGTCGCGCGGGGCGAGACGTTCGTGGAGGATGAGGTAGCCGGCCAGGGCGGCGAAGACCGTTTCCAGACTCATGACGATCGCGGCGTGGGCGGGCGGGGAGGTCCGCTGGCAGACAACCTGCAGCGTGAAGGCGACGCCCGCGGAGAAGATGCCGGCGTAGAGGATCGGCAGCGCGGCCGCACCTACGGCGGCCAGGGTGATGCTCTCGAACAGGACCGCCGCCAGCAGGCTCAGGGCGGAACAGGCGAGAAACTGGATGCCGGCGATGTGCAGCGGATTGGCCCGCGTTGCGAGATGGCCGATCAGGAGGACGTGGGCGGTCCAGAAGAAGGCGCCGATCAGGACAAACAGATCGCCCCGGCCGATGGTTAGAGACTGGGTGATCGTCAGCAGGTACAAGCCGGCCACGGCTAACAAGGCTCCCGCCCAGACAGCCAAGCCGCACCGTTGGCCGAGGAACAGGCCCGCGATGGGAACGAGCACCACGTACAGGCTGGTGATGAAGCTCGCCTTTCCCGCCGTCGTGTAGAGCAGGCCGATCTGCTGCATCGAGGCGCCGCCGAACAGGGCCAAGCCGGCCAGGCTGCCGCCGCCTAGCACGAGGTAACGCCGATGGTGGCGGAGATTCACAGCCGGCGGCGGCTGTGCTACCTGCCCGAGGCCGTCCGCATCATTCCTGGTTCGGAATGCCAGCAGCACGGGCAGGAGCGTCATCGCCCCCACGGCGAAACGCAGGGCGTTGTACGTCATGGGACCGACGTGGTCCATGCCCAGCCGCTGGGCCACGAAGGTCGTACCCCAGAAGAAGGCCGCCAGCAGCAGGAGCAGGTCGCTCGTGAGTGTTCTTGTCTGCATCGACGCTACTATAGGGTTTTCCGTCGTTTTCTCAAGCGGCGGTACGTTTGAAACCAGCCCTGTAGAGGTGAGAAACAGGGTGGCAGCGGCAAGCGCAGCTTGCCGATGGCGTTTGCATCCATCCCGGGAACCATCGGCAAGGCGCTTGCCGCTGCCACCCATTGCAGGCCGTGAATGCAGAGGAATCCGCGCCCTGCCCTGACAGGCTGATTTGGGACCCCATGGGGCTGGCTTATGCCTCAGGCGAGCCGGTCAGGCGTTTGAGGGCGCCGTCTTTGTCGGCGGGGGCCATGCGGCTGTGGCGGACGGCCTCGGCGAGGGTGGCGATGGTCTGGTCGTAGGTGGTTCGGTCCACGGGGTAGGGGGTCTCGTCTTTGCCGCCGTGGGCGAAGGAGTAGCGGGCCGGGTCTTCGTAAGACGGCTTGGCGCCGTAGATCACCTCGCCGACGAGCGAGAGGGCCCGCACGGTTTTGGGGCCGACGCCTTCGGTGGCAATCAGTTGCTCGTAGTTCTTGGGACGGGTGTCGCACAGGAGGCGGAGGATCTTCTCGAGATAGCGGCTCTTGGAGAAATCCTCCAGGAGGACCGGGTGTTGGGTGAACTCCTTGTTCTCCAGGTGCAGGAAGGTCAACTGCTCGCCTTCCTTGCGAATGCTGACCATGCGGCTCAGCGGCGAAGCGTGGGCCCGGAGGATTTCGATGTCCTTCATCAGGGGCCGGTAGCCGGCGTCGACCAACTCCACGCTGAGCTGGCGGGTCGATTCGCTGTCGCGGGCGGTCAGGTTGAGCGTGTGGTCGAGCCGGGCGGGAGCGACAATGCCCGTGTGCGGCTCGCAGACGAGATCCCGGGCGTTCTCCGAGAACCAGTGATAGCGCCGGGCGGAGGCGTTGGCCTCATTCATACCCTGCTGGACGACCGCCCAGGCGCCGTTGCGGGAGAAAAAGAAGCTGTGATGGTAGATTTGGTAGCCGTCCTGGATCAGGGAGTTGTCCACCTTGGCGGACATCCGCGAGTTGTAGACCAGGTTGTCGACCGAGCCGTCCGGCAGACTGAGCGTATTGCCCCAGGCGGCGATTTCATCGGGGGTCCTGCGGGAGGTCTTGCCTTTGCCGCCGCAGATGAACAGGCCCAGATCCCTCTCTTCGTGGCGGATCGCCTCCTTCAAAGCGGCGGTCAGGATCGTCGTCAGGCCGGAGGCATTCCAGTCAAAGGCCAGCACCGTGCCTAAGGACTGAAACCAGACCGGGTCCGCAATCCGACGGACGAACTCGTCCGGCCCGAATTCGGCCACCAGGACCCGTACCATCTCCCGGCCCAGCTTGACCATCCGCTGGAACAGCCAGGGCGGGCAACGGCCCGTATCCAACGTGAAGGTGGCGATTCCTCTATGCATGGTCGATCCCGATGCTGGAGGCCCAACGACATCCGCGGCACGCGCATGGATTCCATCGCTTCCATCGTACTATATCCGTCCTCGCCCGACGGGGTTCTCAGTACTCCTTGAAACCCCGCATCCACTCGGGCCAGTCCGCAGCTTGGACGCCGCCGGCCTTGGTCCACTGCCCGCGCGTGTCGAAGTTCTTGTGCCACGTGAGCGTCCAGAGCTCCTTGAGACCGACAGCACGAACCGACCAGTCGAGAAACAGGTGGTTCACGTAACCATTGTGCCGGTCAATGCAGAAGTGCCTCATCTCCGCATCGGCGCTCGTCCACTCTCCGTTGAACCGCGGCGGGTTGCCGCGCGGCTCGCCCGTGGCCGACGGCCCGCCACCCCGCCACATCGTGTCCGCGAACACCGGAATCTCGGCGGCGTTCTTGACGTTCATGCTTCGCCAGTGCAGCGCCGACGATCGTCCCTGAATGGCGTTGATTCCGGGGGGCGGGTTGTAGAGCCAGTTGTTCTGTCCGAAGCTGGCCTCCTCCCGCAGGTTCCCGGTGCCGCCGGTCCCCATCTGGAAGGTATTGTACGGCCCGCCGTGCGCCTCGTTGCCCGGCAGCCGCTTGGTCGCCATGGGACAGCGCAGGATCTCGGTCTTCGTCTCGTACATGGGCCGCAGCACAATCACCCATTCGCCGCGGCGCCAGTCGACGCCGCTGATGTTCCCGTTGCTGAAGTAACCGTTGTTGTCGTTGCAGTACATGAACCAGATGGGGCCCCACTGTTTGACCATCGCCCGGCAGGCGACGGAACGCGCCTGCTTCTTGGCACGCGACAGGGCAGGCATCAGGATCGCCATCAAGAGGGCGATGACGGCGATAACGACCAGAAGCTCGATCAAGGTGAACGCTCGGTGTTTCCTCATGGCATGGCTCTCCAGGTTGAGACCTTCAACGAAGAACGGGAAACAGGTAACTCACAGCTTGGCGCAGTCTGCCGGTTGACCACACAGAGTGGTTTTTCGGCTATTGAGCCCGGGTGCTACAGTTCAGAGCATACAGTAAATGGGGCTGTCATGCAATATCGGACGCAGCGGCAGCAGCCGATAACGCGCCCATGATGCGTTCGCGTTGCCTTCCGCCGTCGTCAATCAGACGGATGGTGGGGTTCGGGAAGACGAACGGATAGGTGCCTAAAGTCTTTCCTGACAGCGGCTTAGACCATGTCACGCGCGAGGGGCGTGACACGGTTCGCGAAGGAAATTTCCGGGGCGAAATCAGTCTTGGCGTGCGATAGCCGATGTGGTACTATTAAGGCGATTCGGCTCGGCGCGCTGCATCATGCCGGGCTTGGAGTTCTAGAGTGTCTTCGGATAGGAGGCCAGGGTCATGCAGGTCATCCCATTGACAGCGCACGAGACCACACCCACCGGCCGCCTCCCCAGGAACACCATTCTCTTGCTTCGGACGATGCACACACCGCGCGGCGACTGAGACATCACGTTGCGCCGGGGCACGGTGTGTGTGGGCAGCCTGTAGGACGATCATCGTCGTGACGTCGCCTCCCTGCGAGGGTCGGCGGCGTACAGGGTCGGATTCCCGGGCCCGTGACCGTGGTGACGGGCGCTGGTGGTTTACGTGTGTGACTGACCAGAAACACTGTAACGGCTACTCTTGAAGGAGGACAACCATGGTTCAGAAAGCGCTTCTGGTGACAGCCCTTGTTCTCGGCCTTGTCGCGCCGGTCCTGACGGCCGCGCCGGACCCGAGCCTGATGGGCTGGTGGAAGTTCGATGGCACCTGGCTGGATTCATCCGGCAACAATCGCACCGGCGTCCCGTCCGGCAACGCCCAATTCGGGGCGGGCATGGATGGCCAGGGCTTGCTGCTCGACGGTTCGGGCGACTACGTCACCATCACCGGCTACAAGGGAATCCTCGGTGGCAATCCCTTCTCCATTGCCCTGTGGGCCAGGAGCACCTCCACGGGCGACATCACCATGGTGAACTGGGGCTCCTCCACCAACGGCCAGCGGGTGGATTTCCGCCTGTACCAGGGCCGCTTGCGCGTCGAGCACGGCAACGGCAATCTGCAGGCGAACACGGCCTTGAACAACGGCGAATGGCACTACGTGGCACTGACCGTCGCCCAGGGCACCGGGCTTTCCGCTCCCGGCGTACAGCTCTACCTGGATGGAAAGAACGACACGCAGACGACGGCGGACCCCGATACCTTCAACATCAATGCGGTCACCGACGTGACGATCGGACGGCGCGGCTCGAACGCCGATCGCGCCTTTCTGGGATCGCTCGACGAAGTTCGCATCTACGACCGCGTTCTGACCGCGGATGAGATCAAGGCCCTGGGCGCGCACCCGAAGGCGTTTGGGCCCTCGCCGGCGGATGGGGCGCAGGATGTGGGCACGCCCTTGCTCAGTTGGCAGCCGCGTGAAACGGCCTTGTGGCACGACGTTTACCTGGGCACGGACCCGAATCTGGGCCCGGAGGACCTGGTAGCGCCCCATGCCATGGTCGCGATGTACTGGCATCTGCCCGGCCTCGTGCCCGGCACAACCTACTACTGGCGGGTTGATGAGATCGATCCGGACGGCACGGTGCACACCGGCGACGTCTGGAGTTTCTTCTTCATGCCCAAAGAGGCCTGGAAACCCAATCCAACCGACGGCGAGCCGTTCGCCGATCCCAATGCCGTGCTGAGGTGGAACGTGGGTCTCGCGGCGATTTCGCATGATGTGTACTTCGGAACCGATCAGGCCAAGGTCACGGACGGTGCCGCGGACGTGTTCAAGGGCAACCAGATGACGACCACGTTCAAGACGGGTCTGCTGGCCCTGAGCACCAGGTACTACTGGCGAATCGATGAAGTCGCTCCGGACGGCACCAAGGTCAAGGGCCCTGTCTGGACGTTCAAGACGCTCCCGGAGATTGCCCTCGCGGCCGATCCGAATCTGGTCGCGTGGTGGACGTTGGATGAGGGCAGCGGCACGCGCATCGTGGACTGGTCGGGCCATGGCCGCCACGGCCAGTTCAATGCCGCCGGCTCGCCGACCTGGGCCGCGGGCTACGACGGCACCGCCTTGTCCTTCGACGGGCCGCTCTCCGGCGATTACGTCGTCACGAGCTACCCCGGCGTCACCGGCATCCGTTCGCGCAGTGTCACCGCCTGGATCAAGACGGCGACGATCGGCGAGATCATCTCCTGGGGCCAGAACGTGGCCGGCCAGAAGTGGATCTTCCGGGTGCAGGAAAGCAATGGGACGATCGGCGCCCTTCGTGTCGAGGTCAACGGCGGGTACCAGGTGGGCTGGAACGATCTGCGCGACGACGAGTGGCATCATGTGGCGGCCGTGCTGAACGGCGATGGTACGCCCGATGCCCTGGAAATTGCGCTGTATGTGGATGGCTTGCTGGAACCTTCCAGTGCCTCGCTGGATGAGCCAATCAACACGATCGACACCGGCGTCGTCCGGATCGGTGAATCCCCGTGGCACAATCGGCCCTTCACCGGCCTGATCGACGATGTCCGCATGTTCGACAAGGCCCTGACACAGGCAGAGATTGAGCTGGTCATGCGGGTGGACCCCTTGCGGGCCTGGATGCCGCAGCCGGCCAATGGCGCCATCGCCGACATTCGGACCGCGGCTCCGCTGACCTGGACCAAGGGCGACCCGACACGACCGGCGTCTATCGTGGCCGGATCAGCGCGACCAGCTTCACGCCCGCCGAGGACCTCCAGTGGGGTCAGAAGTACTTCTGGCGCGTCGATGAGATCAACACCGACGGCACCATTACCCTCGGCAAGGTCTGGACCTTCACGGTGGCCGACTACCTCATCGTTGATGATTTCGAAAGCTACACCGATGTGGACGGCGAGCGGATCTACCAGACCTGGGCCGATGGCTGGACCAACGGCACCGGCGCGGTCGTGGGCAACCTCGTCGCTCCCTTTGCGGAGCGGACGATCATCCACGGCGGTTCGCAGGCGATGCCGCTGGACTACAACAACATCAAGACGCCCTGGTACTCCGAGACCGAGATCGAATTCGCCCCGGTGCAGAACTGGACGTACGGCGACGCCAACACGCTGGTGGTCTACTTCCGCGGCGCACCGGCCGACCTGCTGGAATCCGCGGGCACCTTCACGATCAGTGCCGCCGGCACGGACATCTGGAACACGGCCGACCAGTGCCGCTTCGTCTTCAAGCGTCTGACCGGCGACGGCTCGATCGTGGCCCGGGTGGACAGCATCACGAATACCAACGTCTGGGCCAAAGGCGGCGTGATGATCCGCGAGACGCTCGACGCGGGCTCCCGCTTTGCCATGACCGTGGCCACGCCGGCCAGCGGGGTGGCCTTCCAGCGGCGGCTGACGAATGACATCGCCGCGGTCGGCACGACCCAGGCGGGGATCACCGCCCCGCGGTGGGTGAAGCTGACGCGCAAGGGCGACCTGCTGACCGCGCAGCACTCGGCCGATGGCGTGACGTGGGCCGATGTGGTCGGAGCCGCGGGTACGACGACCTCGGATACGGTGGTCATGGGCGGCACGATCCATATCGGGCTGGCCCTGACCAGTCACGCGGCCAACGTGGCGTGCACGGCGGTGTTCTCCAACGTGACGACGACCGGCAACGTGACCGGCGGCTGGGAGCAGGCGGAGATCGGGGTGGATCATCCGGGTAATACCCCGCAGAGCCTGTACGTGGCGGTCGAGGACAGCGCCGGCAAGGTGGCGGTGGTACCGCACCCGGATCCCGCCGCGACGACGATCGGGGTCTGGACCGAGTGGCGGATTCCGCTGAGCAGTCTGGCGCCCATCAATGCCGCACGGGTTAAGAAGCTGTATATCGGCGTCGGCGATCGCAAGAGCCCGGTTCCGGGCGGCGCCGGTCGGCTGTACATCGACGACCTGCGGGTGACGCGCGCGGTGCCGGTTCAGCCAACCGCCACACCGTAAGCGCGGCGGCCGGTTCTATTGCCCCGCGTGCGGGCGCGGGATCTGTCATCCATGTGCAAAGGCTGGTGGCTCCGACGGAAGATCCGTCGGAGCCACCCGTCAGTTTTGCGCGGCCAGGGTGTATGCAGGCATCCTGCCGCGGCCCAGCGTAGCTCCACGGGCATCGTAAACTCTTTCGAAACAATGCGTTACGTCGCATTGCTGTCAAAGCGGCGTTTCTATGACGACTTTGCAGAAGGAAGAAGGAGAACGACCATGGGCAAGAAAGCGAACGTAAGTCACATCCTGGTCTTTCTGGTGGGGCTGGTCTGGCCGCTGGCGACGTGGGGCGCCGATCCGCACCTGATGGGGTGGTGGAAACTCGATGGTGATGGCTTGGATTCCTCCGGCAACGGCCGCGCCGGCGTGCTCGTGCGGGACGCTCACTTCGACACCGGCCACGAAGGTAAGGCTGTCGCTTTCGACGGGGACGGCGACGCCTTCACCGTCACCGGCTACAAGGGTGTGCTCAGCGTCAGTGCGGTGACCGTCATGGCGTGGGTCAACACCACCGCCGCGGGCGACCGGACCATGGTGTATTGGGGCCGGAACGCCGGTCGCCGGCGCGTGGACTTCCGCCTCGGCGCCGGGCGGCTCCGTGTCGAGCACGGCGGCGGGAATCTGCAGGGCGACACGGCTCTGAACGACGGCGAATGGCACCACGTGGCCCTGACGATGCCGCCCTTGGCGCCCATATCCTATCCGCAGGTGAAACTCTACCTCGACGGACGGGATGACACGCGGAACACCCAGGACCCCGAGGGCGACTTCTTTGAGCTGGTGGCCAACGCCGCGAACGTGGACGTGACCTTCGGCTACCGTGTCCCCAATGCCGACCGGTATTTTGAGGGGCGGCTCGACGACGTCCGCATGTATGACCGGGAGCTGAGCGCGGGGGAGATCACAGATCTCGCCGCGTACGGCTATCTGGCCAATGCCAGCAGTCCCAGCATCCCGGACGAAGGCAAATTCGAGGAAACGTGGACGAGCCTCGAGTGGGTCCCCGGACCCCTGGGTGCCTACCGCAACGTGTACTTCGGCACGAGCTTCGAGGATGTCAACGCGGGGACCGGCGGGACCTTCCTGGGCAAAACGACGGGCAACAGCCAGGTGATCGGAGTCGCCGGATTCCCGCTGCCCGGTGGACTGGTTCCCGGCACGACGTACTATTGGCGCGTGGAGGAAGTGAACGAGGCACACCCGGACAGTCCCTGGCATGGGCAGGTCTGGAGCTTCTGGCTGCCCCAGGTGGCGGCGTACAATCCCTTCCCGGGGGATGGGGAGCCTTGCGAGGACCCGAACGTGGACCTGAGCTGGGCCTGGGGTATGAAAGGGGTCTTCGGCAGCGTGTACTTTGGCACCGACGCCAACGCGGTGGCCGGCGCGACCGGCGGTCCCCCCACGATCGCCACCACCCATGATCCGGGGCTGCTGGAGCCCGGCAAGACGTATTACTGGCGGGCGGATACCTTCAACGGCACCCAGTGGGTCACCGGCAAGGTGTGGACCTTCGCGACCATGACCCCGATTGCCCTGACGGCCGATCCGAATCTCGTGGGCTGGTGGACGATGGACGAGGGCGCCGGCACACGCGTGCTGGACCGGTCAGGCCGTAGTCGTCACGGCCGGTTCCAGGCGGGCGACTCGCCCACCTGGGTCGCGGGCTCTGAAGGCACGGCCCTGTCGTTCGACGGCCTGTCCTCGAGCGGTTATGTCACCATCACCGGCTACAACGGCATTCTCGGCAACAACCCCTTCAGTATCACCGCGTGGGTCAAGGCCACGGACATGGGGGACCGAACCATCGTCTGCTGGGGCGCCGGCACGGCGGGCCAGCGCGCGGACTTCCGCCTGTACCTGGGCCGGCTGCGCCTCGAGCACGGCAACGGCAACCTGCAGGGCAGCACCGCCCTGAACGACGACGAGTGGCACCACGTGGCCTGTGCCGTCAACCGGGACGCGATGCTGCAATCGCCCGACGTCAGCTTCTATCTCGACGGTGAGGAGGACACGTATCTGACGTCCGACCCGGACAAGTTCAACATCCTCGGCACGTTTCCGGTGACCATCGGCCGGCGGTGCACCCACAGCGACCGGCCGTTCTGGGGGACGATTGATGATGTGCGCCTGTTTGACAAGGTGCTGACCGCCCCGGAGGTGGAAGCGGTCCTGCGCGTGAACCCGTTGCGCGCCTGGCAGCCGAACCCGCGCAATGGCGCGACCCTGGACATTCGAACGCTCGGGTCGTTGGCCTGGGCGAAGGGCGACAACGCCGCCAAGCACGATGTCTACTTCGGCACGGATGCCGCCGCCGTGGCCGCCGCCGACACGGCCGACACCAGCGGCATCTACCGCGGCCGGATCGGCGCGACCAGCTTCACTCCGGCCGAGAATCTGCTGTGGGGCCAGGCGTACTTCTGGCGGGTCGATGAGGTCGGCAGCGATGGGACGGTCGCAATCGGCAAAGTCTGGAGTTTCCGCGTGGCCGGCTACCTTGTCATCGAAGACTTTGATGACTACACCGACGCGGACGGCGAGCGGATCTACCAGACGTGGGTCGATGGCTGGACCAACGGCACCGGCGCGGTGGTCGGCAATCTCGTGGCGCCCTTTGCCGAGCGCGGCATCATCTACGATGGCACACAGGCCATGCCGATGGATTACAACAACATCAAATCCCCGTTCTACAGCGAGGCCGAGCGTTCGTTTGCTCCGGCCCAGAACTGGACGCTTCACGGCGTGGATACGCTGACACTCTACATCTGTGGTGTGGCCGCCAACGCCGCCGGACCGCTGTATGTGGGTGTCCAGGACAACGCCGACCAGATCGCCCGCTTCGTCCATCCCAATCCCAGTGTCGTGCAGCAGATCGAATGGCAGCGGTGGGACATCCCCCTGGCGGATGTCACCAAGGCGGGCGCCAATACCAGGTCGATCAAGAAGATACTGGTCGGCGTCGGCGACCGGAACAATCCGCAGCCCGCCGGCACCGGACGGATTTATGTCGACGCGATTCGGTTGACGATCGCCGCACCGGTGCAGCCTTGACGTGACAGCGTGACAACGGCGCGCAGGGCCGGTCCTCCCGGCCGCTGTGCCGTTGCCCCTCCGCGGATTGGAACCCGCGGGAGACATATC
>JALORE010000057.1 GCA_025459125.1 Planctomycetota bacterium
GCCGACTCTTCTTCATCAGGTATCCTTTCTTCCAAATATCTGCCTACTCTATCGGATACCCTCTAACCCTCGCTGGCACATTTTCCCGGGGGCAGGCCAGCGGGACAGGAACTCTTGCGGCGACCATTGTCCCGGACGGGGACCACTACGAGGAGACTTATGGACCGGGTGATGCGGGTGGCGACGACACGGGGGAACACAGCCCGGGGGTGAGCGTCAACGGCGACGACAGTTACGGTTGGGCCTATGCCGAAGGCTGGGAGCAAGAGACCGTCACGGGATCCCTTTGGGGCCATTGGTGGTATTACGTCTACACTTGGGCGGAAGCTCATGTCTTCCTCAATAGCTCCAATTATGATCCCTGCTACTCCTCGGCCTGCGCGGACGCATCTGCAGGCTGCTCGAACGAGGGCGGGGACAGCCTCTCGGCGAGTGCCGGCGTCAGCGATGCCGACTACCAGGGAGATTTGCACCTGGAGGATGCAGACAACGGAGGCGCGCCGGATGGCATTAGCGCCAGCGGCATGCGCCAGTTTTGGAACTATGGCGAAGGCGTCTGGGGCGATCATACCGCCGTCGTCTGCGCGGGAGTCTACCCCGGGGGCGACGATGAAGCGTTTGCCCATGTCTGCGCTCGCGGGATGTGCTCGTTGTCTCAGTGACGCTAAGCTCGCCCAACTTCCGGGAGGACAGTGGCCGATGTCTGGAGATCAGCGGTATTGGGAGAAGATCACGAGAGGAATCGCACGCGTGGTCCCACGATTGCCCCTGATGCGCAAGGTCACGGACATGGCCACTGTCCTGCTTTGTTCGACATGGCTGAATGTTGTGCTCCCCAATGGCAACGTGTCGTCCGGACCATTGTACCCGGCCACGTGGGCATTGCCGCTGAGGGCATGACAGATCAGGATGGCGTTATCCCCCGCCTCATTCCGCTCCCCGCAGGTCTCGTACGCGACGTCGATCGGACCCAGCGTCTTGCCGCACTCCAGCGTCAGCGGCTGATCCGGCTCCACCACCCGGATGGTCCGCTTCTCCACAAATCCCACTGAATCCGTATAATTTGTTGCCATGTGAGCGAGAGTATACCTCGAAATTCCTGCCTGTAAAGGGAACGATCTTGAGAAACCACGTGGTTTCGGCGAGAATACTCGTGGCTGGAGAGACACTGTGCAGGAGGCGCCGGTATGAGCGAGGTGACGCGGATCCTGAACGCCATCGAACGGGGGGACGCGGGGGCTACGGACGAGCTCTTGCCTGTGGTGTACGAGGAATTGCGGATTCTCGCCGCCCAGAAGCTGTCCCACGAGCCCCCCGGCCAGACCCTCCAGGCGACGGCCCTGGTGCATGAGGCCTATCTTCGGCTGGTGGGAAACGAATCCCAAGGCTGGGACAGTCGCGGCCACTTCTTTGCCGCGGCCGCGGAGGCGATGCGGCGCATCTTGGTCGAGAATGCCCGTCGGAAAAAGAGCCTCAAGCACGCGATCCCCGCCACACCGCCGGCCGCCCCGGCGGCGCTGGAGGCCGCGTGGGAGAGCAACCCGGACGATCTTCTGGTCTTGGATGAGGCCCTCTCCCAGTTGGCGGGCGCGGAGCCCCAGGTGGCGGACTTCGTGAAGCTGCGCTACTTTGCGGGCCTGACCATCGAGCAGATCGCCCGGCTGCGGGGGGTCTCCGACCGCACGGTGTTCAACCATCTGGCGTACGCCCGGGCGTGGCTGCGCCGGGCCATCCTCAAAGACAGCGCCGCCGAATAGACGCCGGAGCGGGCAAAAATTTTTCGCGCGGACCACTTTCTTCTTTCAGGGTCATCTTGCGGATTTCGCATTACCTATCGAGAACGTGACTGAGAGGTCATCATGGTCGACACCCCACAAGATGTGAAGGCAATCTTCGCCGAAGCGATCCGGAAGGCGACGCCCCAAGAGCAGGCGGCGTACCTGAATGCCGCCTGTGGCTCGGAGGGTCCCTTGCGGGCCGAGGTCGAGTCGCTGGTCCGGGCTCATCGCGACGCCGGGCCCTTTTTGCGCGTGCTCCTGGAGGAGCAGCAAGCGCCGGAGACAAGCCCTGTCACGGAAGGTCCCGGCACCGTCATCGGGCGGTACAAGCTGCTGGAGAAGATCGGCGAAGGCGGTATGGCGGTGGTCTATATGGCCGAGCAGACCGAGCCGATCCGCCGCAAGGTGGCCCTCAAGATCATCAAATTGGGCATGGACACCCGCCAGGTCATCGCCCGCTTCGAGGCCGAGCGGCAGGCCCTGGCCCTGATGGACCACCCCAGCATTGCCAAGGTCCTCGATGCCGGCGCCACTGACACCGGCCGGCCCTACTTCGTTATGGAGTTGGTCCAGGGCGTTTCCATTACCGAGTACTGCGACACGAACAGCCTCAGTACCAAAGAGCGGCTGACGCTGTTCCTTCAGGTCTGCCACGCCGTACAGCACGCCCACCAGAAGGGCATCATCCATAGAGATATAAAACCCTCCAATGTCATGGTTACGCACCATGATGGTAAGCCCATGCCCAAGGTGATCGACTTTGGCATCGCGAAAGCTACGGTAGGGGCGAATGATCATTCGCCCCTACTGACCGAAAAGACGCTTTTCACCCGCTATGCGCACCTCATCGGCACGCCCGCTTACATGAGTCCGGAACAGGCGGAATTGAGCGATCTGGATATCGACACCCGCTCGGATATCTACTCATTGGGGGTACTGCTCTATGAACTCCTGACCGGAACCACTCCCTTCAGCGAAGAGGAGCTACGCAAGGCCGGCTACGTCGAGATGCAGCGGGTCATCCGCGAACAGGAACCGATGAAACCGTCTACGCGGATCAAGACGGCTCTTCGTAGGGCGAGCGTCCCGCTCGCCATTGGGACGTCGGGCGGGGACGCACGACCTGTAGGGGCAGGTCCCCGTGCCTGCCCAACGTCGGGCGGCCACGGGGGGCCGCCCCTACGGGAGGTCCGGGGCGATCTGGACTGGATCGTGATGAAGACCCTGGAGAAGGACCGGGCCCGGCGCTATGAGACCGCCAGCGGCTTGGCCGAGGACATCCGCCGCCATTTGGAACATGAGCCGGTGCTGGCGCGAGGACCAAGCACGGCCTACCGGCTACACAAGTTCCTCCGCCGACATCGAGTCAAAGTCCTCAGCGGGTCGGTGTTCGCCGTTCTGCTGGTGATGGTGATGGTGGTTCTGTTCCTATGGCAGCAGGCGCAGCTTGAGTTGGCCCTGACGCATGACAAGGAGGTTCTTTCTCAAGCCCGCGAGCAGCATGCCCGCGGGGATCGCCAGAGCGCCCTGGAGATGATCCAGAGCGTCTTTGACAGCCGGCACGTCGGGCCCGAAGCCCGGCTTCTCGCGGCCGGCATTCTGGCCGAGGACCGTCGGTCCGAGGAGTCCGTGGCCATGCTCGGGCGTCTCATCCAGGAGCGCCCGGAGATTGCCGGGCCGGCCCATTCCCTCTGGGCACGCATCCTCTGGGAAAATGGACCATTGGATACGGAGAGGCTCAGCGAAATCGCGGGGCACCGCCGCCAGGCCACGAGGCTGCGCCCGGAGACAGCGGAAGCGTACTTCAGCGAGGCCCTCACCGCGGTGACGATCAAAGAGCAGCTGGCCGCGTTGCACAAGGCCTTGCAGCTTGATCCGGACCACTACGAGTCCCGGCGCCTGCGGGCCTTCACATACTATGCCTCGCGGAAATACGAGTATCTGAAGGACGACGCTGTGCTCATGATGCATCTGCGTCCGGCCGATCCGTTGGGGTACTCTCTGCGTGCGGCGGCCTGGCGGGAATTGGGCCGGTACCAGGATGCGCTTGGGGATTACGACAAGGCGCTGTCACTCACCCCCCCGGACAATCCGCAGTACCTCGATGTGGCCACCCAACGTTGTGAGACCTTCCTGCGGATGGGGGATTACGAGCGGGCCGTTTCCGAAGCCCAAGCGTGCCTGAAGCTCTGGCCGGACAAGCCCGTTTTTTCGTACCACCTTTTTTCTGCCCTGACCGCCCTGGGCGACTATGGCAAGGCGGCGGACCTGTCCCGGCAGATCGTCAGTTCCGGCCAGGAGTCCCGTCTAAGCTTCGACGACTGGCAGGGGAAATACGTCTTCGACACCTTGGCGGCCGGGCGCTCCTGGCATCCGGTGGATAAGGCACCCGCGGGAGCAGCCTTTCTGTCGCTGGTAGAGGCCGAAGATAACTATCGCAGTCTCTCCGCCAAGGCTCGTTGCGTGATCCGGGACTGCTTCGGGGGCCAATGGTCGCCCGATGGAAAGAAGCTCGCTTTCAGCCTGGGGGTGCACGGCTACAGCGGGGTCGCCCTCTTCGATCCGGCTATCCAGGAGACGGACCTGCTCATCGTCCCCGGCAAGGATCCCCGCTGGTCGCCGGATGGCAAGTTCATCGTTTTCGTGCGCGATTGCCAAGCCCTGCGCATGGAGGAGCTGGCCACGGCCGAGCGCCGCAGTCAGGGTCGCGCGCTGGCCGACGAAGAGATCTGGATCATGAACTCTGACGGCACAGAGCCGAGGCGCCTGGCGCGGGGCGGCTATCCCTCTTGGGGGCAGGACGCCACGTGCGTTTACTATCAATCGCGCGTTGACAACACCTTCAATTCGATCTCCATCATCGACCGGGACGCCCAGCCCAGACAGATCATGACGTGTTCGTATTCTTTCCCGTCCGTATCCCCGGACAGCCGACGTGTGGCGTACTTGGAAGGTGGGTTTCTGAAAGTCAAAGACCTGGATTCGCAGGGATTGGTCGCCGAGTGGCCCACGCTGAACGCGATGGCCATGCCTGGATGGTCTCCAACGGGCGAGGAGTTGTGCGTCGGCATGTCCGGTGTGTGGAACACGAGCGGATTATGGATTTACCGCTTCGACAGACACGAACCCGTGAAAGTGCTCGCGGGTCCAATGCGGATCAGGGGGGGCGCTTGGGCGCTGGACAGAACGAAGCTCGTCTTCCATCTGGGCCCGCCCTACTTCGAAATTTGGAGCGCCGCCCTCGACCCCAAGGTCGCAGCCATCGAAGCGTTGGCGCCGGGGCAGACGCTGGAGGAGCACTGGCGCGACATGGTGCATGTCATTACGCGGAGAATCGAAGCTGAGCCGCAGGATGCCAACGCTTATTGGCGCCGTGCCCAGTACTACGACTCTCTGCACGACCGTACGAAGGCCGAGGCCGACATGCGCCGCTGGTCCGCCGCTGCCAGCGGGCCGCTGCCGTGTGACTTCCGGTGTGTCATCGACATGCCCTTCGATTGCGAACTCGTCTTTTCTGCGGAAAGATCCGTCCATACGATCTCAACCATGTCTGTTGCCTTCGGGCAGAAGGGAAGGTGTGAGATGAAGTTGTTTGAAGTTCCGATGGTGGTAACGGCATGGGTGGGCCTGTGTTTCCTCACCGGCCTGGATGCGCCGCCGGCGCGGGCGGATTTCACCTTCGGCCAGCCCACGAATCCGGGACCGACGATCAATAGCAGAGGCGCTCACACGCCGAGCCTCTCCCCAGACGGCCTGGAGCTGTATTTTCACGTTTATTACCCAGACCTGGGGGCACCGCCACACATTTACGTGTCCCGCCGGGCAACTCAGAACAGCGAATGGGGCGTACCCATCGTTCTGGGCCCGCCTGTCTACAGCCCCTCCGGCGAGGGCACACCGTCCATCTCGGCGGATGGATTGTCGCTCTATTTTGCACGTGCAAATGTCTTGTACGTCACGAAGCGCGCAACAACGTATGACAATTGGGGCCCCCCCGTCGGTGTAGGTGCAGCGGTAGGCACCGGTTACGCTCCGTGTATCTCGGCCGACGAGTTGGAGTTGTACTTCCAAAGGTCGTCGGGCGGATATGGCCTGGGAGACCTGTGGGTAACAACACGGGCCACCGTGAACGATAACTGGGGTGCCCCGGTCAATCTCGGGCCCACTATCAACACCCCAGCTATTGAGAGCTATCCCGGTATCTCGCCTGACGGTCTGTTGCTTTTCTTTGGTTCAAACCGCCCCGGCGGGTCAGGCTATTATGACGTGTATATGGCCAGACGGGCCACGAAAGAAGACCCCTGGGGGCCCCCTATGAACCTTGGGCCCATTGTCAACACTGCGTCCTACGATTTCGGTGCGACCATCTCCTTCGACGGGTCCACGCTCTACTTCTACTCTCGTCGGCCCGGTGGCTGCGCCCCGGCGGGCGACACGGATGTCTGGCAGGCACCGATCATTCCCGTCGTAGACTTCAACGGCGATGGCAAGGTTGATGCGGCAGAGATGACCCTTCTGGTGGCCGAGTGGGGCCAGAGCAATTCGCTCTGTGACATCGGCCCGTACGCTTGGGGCGATGGCGTGGTGGATGAGAAGGACCTGAAGGTCCTCATGGAATCGCTGGTGACTCCGGGTCCCCGAGCCCTGGACGTTCCCTGTGGGGTGATCCTGAGCTGGGTTGCGCCTTCGTTGGCTTCGGCCTGCGATGTCTACTTCGGCGCCTCCCGGGAAGCGGTCACCCAGGCGGACCGGGGCAACCCTCTAAACGTCCTGGTCAGCAAAGCGCAAGTCGGCACCACCTACGATCCGGAGGGGCTCCTGGACTTCAGCCGGACCTACTATTGGCGCGTGGATTTCGTGATCCCCGGTCCGACGCCCACGATCTACGCCGGCCCGGTCCTGAGCTTCACGACCGAGGCCTTCGCCTATCCGATCAAGGGTGTTACCGCCACCGCTTCCGGTTCCCAAGGCAACATGGGTCCCCACAAGACGGTCGACGGCTCGGGGCTCGATCAGAAAGACGGGCATTCGACCAATGGGGCGGACATGTGGCTCAGTACGGCGGTCCAGCCGCGCTGGATTCAGTATGGGTTCGACAAGGTTCACAGTCTGCACGAGCTGTGGGTCTGGAATTCCAACCAGTCGGTGGAGCCTTTCATCGGCTTCGGGGCCAGGACGGTCAAAATCGAATACTCCGCTGACGGCAAGACGTGGACACCTCTGGCCAATGTGCCGGAGTTTGCCCGGGCTCCCGGTAAGCCAGGTTATGCCCACAACACCACGATCAACTTCGGCGGCGTCTCGGCGAAGTACGTCAACCTGACCATCGAGAAGGGCTGGGGCACGACGCCCTCCATCGGCCTCAGTGAGGTGCGGTTCTTCTACATTCCGACCGCCTCGGCACCCAAGCCGTAAGGCGGCAGGATGCCGGACCTACTCACGGTACAGATCCTGAGCTGGTGGATGACAGTTGTGCCCGTGAGTTGATGAGTGATCGGGGTCGGATGAGCACGATCCCTGACCGAGCCTCCTTCCAATGCATGATGCATTGGGGCTGTTAGTGCCGCCGGCTGTGCCGGGAAACACAGGTCCCCGGCCGCCGGCGGCGGCCTTTGGCGAGCCTACGGACGGCCCCCGTCCGCGGCCGAGAACAAACGGCCGGTGAGTCCTTCGCTGCCACGCAGAGCACTCACCGGCGCGGACCCGCTCCGAGCGTTTGGCTTGCGCCCCCGGAGCCGAGCTGGAGCCATTCTACCGCAAGCCAGGAAGGATGGCGACGATGAACCGCCAGAAAGAGCGCCCCGGGATCTCGTCCACGGCCGGACCTGATGACAGGGGCCCGGAAGGGCTGCCCGCAAAGGGCCGAAGGCCAGGGACAACAGACGCCGGACGCCGGCCGGCGTTTACACTCGTGGAGCTGCTGACGGTCCTGGCGGGGGTCTCCCTGCTGGCGGCCACCCTGTGGCCGGCCCTCCAGCAGACGCAAGGACACGCGCGGGCCGTCGCCTGCCGTGGCCAGTTGCATCAGTGGGGCCTGGGCTTTGCCCTGTTCGTAGACGAACAGGACCGCTCGCTCCTCAATGCGACGACCGCAGTGTGGGAAGGGTTCTGGCGGCCGTACTGCGAGCGGTATCCGCGCCTGTTCGTGTGCCCCATGGCCCGACGCACTTTCGCCCAGCCCCAGGACCCGCTGCGCCAGTACAGTGCCGAACGCGGGTGCCTGCTGGGCGACAAGTCCCACGCCTGGCAGATCGCCACCCGCACGCCCACCACGCTGGAGCCGGGACCGCTGGTGGGCAGCTACGCCACGAACGCCTGCGGGCCGTCCCTCCTGGACCCGCGGGTCAGCCGCGGCCGGCGGCTGGACCGCTGCGGCGTACCGATCTTCCTGGACAGCGTGGACTTCTACGCCCAGGCCCGGGCCACGGACGAGCCGCCGGCGTATGAGGGCCACCTGAGCAGTCCGCCCGATCTGAAGCGCTGCTGCATCGATCGGCACCAAGGCGGGATCAACAGTCTGTTTTTGGACTGGTCGGTGCGCAAGGTCGGGCTCAAGGAGCTCTGGACGCTGGATTGGACACCCTGGTTTGACCGCCGGGGTCCCTGGACCCAGGCCGGCGGCGTGCAGCCGGATGATTGGCCGGCGTGGCTGAGGACTTTCAAAGACTACTGACCCTCGCCACGGTCAGATGATCTCCAGGCGGTGGAGAATCGACTTGGACCAGCGGGTGCTGCGGGCCTGGCATAGTAGCAACAGGAGCGTGACGACGGCCCAGTAGACGGTGAAACGCAGGTAGAAGATGATCGTGTTGCCCAGGCTGGCGGTCTTGGCGGGGAGCCATTGGGCCAGCTCATCGGGCGTCCAGGTGACACCAAGGACGCTCAGACCCAGGCTCTGCCAGGGAATCAGGAGCACGACCGCGATCAGCGCGAGGATGAAGGCGCGCGAGACGTGGTTGAGGCCGCCCAGCCGGCCCACCAATGAGACCATCAGGCCGAAGAAGATACTGGCGGCCAGCAGCACGGCGGCCACGATCAGGATGCCGTTGAGCAACTGGACCGCCCGCGTGAGACGCTCGAAATCGAGATTTCCGAGGAGACCCTTGGCAGCGCCCGTCCCGGCCGCGTCTCCGACCGCGGTGGGCGCGGGGGCGGGCAGGGCCTGCGTATTGCCGGCGGGAGTGCCCGAGCCGGCGGGAATGGAGACGACGTTCCAGTTGATCAGCCAGAAGGCCACCTGGGTCAGCACCAGGCAGACCAGCACCACCCCGAAGAAGACGTTCTTCCAGCCGCGAAAAACGCCGACGGCATCCAGACTGTCATTCATCTCGATGGAATCGCCTCGACTGGTTGGATTCTCGTTCATGTCTGATCCCCCGAATCTCCTATGGTCGGTTCAGCCGCACCATTATGAGGCGACGAACCCGCCAACACAAGTAGAATTCTTTGCCGACGACGTTCTCGCCGACGGCGTGGGATTCATGATTTATGATTCTCGATTTCGCCGGTGGCGCGCACCCTGCCACCATCCCGCCATAGAAGGAGGCGTGCGGGGCCTGGCGGCCCTTGCGTTCCTGTGCAAGATCACAAATCACAAACTATGAATCACAAATCGTGAATCTCTCTTATTCCCCGGACGGCAGGGGCACGCGCGCGGAGCGCACGGCCTGCGCCAGGCCGCACAGCACGGGCTGGATCCGGCCCAGTTCCTCGGCGGTCAGGATCTCAGGCCGCCGGCGGTAGAGGAGCAGGAAGCCGAGGGAACGGCCCAGATCGGTCAGGGGCAATGTCACGAGCGAGAACCGGTTCAGCACGTCTCCCTGGCCGTCGAAACCCAGGCCCAGCAGGTCGTCCAGGAAGCAGATCCGATTGGTCTTGCAAAGACGGTCCACCAGCTCGGGATCGAAGCTCCCTTCCGGCCTGTCGGGTTCGCGGTAGAGCGCTTCGTCGCTCCGCCAGGCATAGAGCTCGCAGCCCTCCGCCTGGCGCAGGAAGAAGGCGACGCCGGCGCCCGGCAGCTCCTGCCGGAAGACCCGACCCGCCTGCGCCAGGACACGGTTCACGTCCGTGCCGCCCAGCAGGGCCCGGTAGAACTCCGCCGCGAAGCCGATGTCCTGCAACCGGTGGAGGAAGGACCGCTGGGCCCCGATGAGGTCGTTGCAGAGAATATCGATCTGGCGCGCCTGCTGCTTGCGCTGGCGGTTCAGCCTCTTCACCAGCAGGCGGACGCGTTGGTATCGTTCGGTCTGGCTCATAGATCTCCAAGGTCGTAAGGAAGAGTCACCCTGGCCTAAATTCGGCCCGCGACGGAACATGCTTTAGCTGCGGCGCTGCCGGTCGACGCCGGTTGGCCGGCCGCCCCATAAACAGTCCCGTATCACCCGTGGAGCCCTCTGACCAGAGACGAGAGACGCGAAAGAAGCGTGGGAAAAGGGAGTCGTGCGCCACATTGTCGGGTATTCTCGGACGCGCCCTCACCCGACATGTGACAGGCTGAATGCGCCGAAGATCCCCAGAAGGCGCGCGGGGACGGTCGGCGGCAGGACCGTTGGGGTCAGGGCGCGACCCGCCGATCCTCACCCCTGTCATCACCCGGGTTGGGATCGGCGGCGGCGATCTGGAATTCCTTGAGGTTCCCCGCCTTGGGGAAGGTGAAGGCCGGCTCCTGCCTGAGCAGGGCATAGCCGAACTGGAGCATGGCGTCGTTGCCGCGCGGATCCACACTCACCGGCTTGAGGAACAGGTTGGTGAGCGCCCCCTTGACCTGCCCGAAGAAACCGCCCGCCTTCTTGCGGCCGATCGAGGCCACGGTGATATCCATCCGCGGCGGTTTCTCGCTGCGTTTGAAGGTCAGCGTATTGACCCGCGCCACGAGCTCATCGCAGCGGTTCTCATACCGGTACCGCCCGTCGTCGCACTTGACGTCATAGAGACCGATCGTTACCGGGCTTCGACGGCCCCTTTCGTTGAACCGCAGATCCACCTCCCGCACGGTCTCGACGCCGTCGTCCACGCTGCCGCGAATTCGGAGGCTGCCGAATCCGGTGCCCTCGAAATGGATGTACTCCAGCACGTTCGCGAGTGTGTCGCCCTTCGTCAGCGCGGCGGCGCGGGTGGCGATCATGCCCGTCGGGTCGAAGAGATACCGGGTGAAGCCGTCGCCCAGCATTTCGAATTCGCACGTCACACAGAAGGACTTGGACGTGACCCTTCTGTCGTAAGACACGACGGCCACCCGCTGGTCATTCCGAACGCCGGTCTCCCGGCCCACCGCCACCGGGGAAATCAAGGGCACGAAGTACATGAACGAGCTCATCCGGCTCGTCTCCAGTGTTTTCGGGCCGTAGCTGAGCCGGACCGTCGGGCCATTGCAGGCGGCCACATCGGCATCACCGTCTGTCAGGGAGGGCGGGACGGCCGGCGGGACGGCCGCGGTTTTCCCGGACTCTTCCATTTCTGCCGCGCCCTGACCCAGGACCGTCGCCGGACCGATCAGGGCAACCATCAGGGTGACCATGATTGTAGCTTTCATCTTGCTTCTGCCATATCCTCGAAAGATCTGCGGACGTGGTCTGACGTTGAGACAGGGTCTCGACGCCCCGTACCCCTATATCGGGCACGAAGAGCCCCCCGGAACAGGATGTGTCGCAAAATTTGTGCAGGGACGGCACGAGGGAAAGCGGACTCCGGCAGAAGTGCAAAGGAGAAATCGAGCAAGCAGTGAGGCCCAGAATCCAGCCCGTGCCTCACCGCCTGCCTGCTGCGGAGACGTGGCCTTACCAGCCACGACCCCGCTCTCGGGTCTGCCCGCAACCAATCCCGCCCAACGATGTCACTGTACCAAATCCGGGGCGCCGCAAATAGTTGTGCAAACTACGTATTTTTCAAGAAATCCGTACAAAACTGCGCGCGGGGAGTTGACCCGGGGACCCGGTTCCTACGGCACGGGGACGGCCCTCCTGCTCCCGTACTCCCGGCCGCCTTCGAGGGTGAGAGGGCCGCGGTGGAGCCGGATCAGCCGGCGGGCGCAGGCTGTCGCTAAACTGTGCAGCATCAAGCGCTTGCGCACCGGCACAGCCGGCTGACGGTCCCCACATTCGACGTCGAATCCCGCTCGGACTCTCGCCTGGAGCAGGACCTCGCGGATCCCGGATGCAGGACCGTTCCCGCACCTCCGGCAGAGCAAGTGCAGTGATTCCTTCGAAGGGCTGCGTTTGTCGCTTTCGGAGTACCGATGGGGAGGCGACAAGGCCGGGTTTGCAGTGTGCTCGTAAGAGCATAAGAGCCTCTGACCCAATGGGCATTCAACTCCCTCATGTCACCCCCGCGCCGGCGGGGGTCCACAAAGGGCACAGCGTTTCCGGACGGGGGACCCCAAACGCGACGGGGCGCCAAGCCACGCAGGCCGGGTCAAAAAAATGGATTAATAAGGTCTACTAAATGGTTAAAGAGCGGCAGGCCGGAGAGCCTCCGGGATGGGGTCGGAAGTGTCATAGTCCATGAACCAGCCTGAAACAAAGAAGACACGGGAAAGGATAGGGGGCGGATTCTGTGGTGACCCCGGAGTCCGTGCCGTCTTCCTTGATCTCTGAGCGAGGCAGTCCCGCGCGACGAGACGGACGGTCGGGCGAAGGAGTCTCATGCCCTGCCGATTCCCAAGCAGCAGCCACGTGCCGTCGAATACGGGTCCAACTTCAGAGGTCCGAGAACCGCCCTACCGCACCGCGCCTGGCCGCCCTGGATCCGGCAGGCATCCCCGAGATGACGTATCGGGTGACCAAATCCCCGGCGTTTGTCCTGGGGGGCGGGGGGGCTGCGAGCTGAAGATACGGCGAGCGTTGGATACGCGCGGGCAGACGGGTCCCCTGCAACATGCTCTCCTGGTCGCGCGCCGCCAACCGCACGCGGTGATCGTCATGCTGGACTGCGGCGCCGACCGGGAGCACTTCCTGCGCCAGCTCCGTTACTCCGCGGCTTTGGGAGCCAAGGCCATGGAAGTCTTCATGAGATAACTGCAGGTGCAGCGATCCGTGGCGTCCGGCATCAGCACGAGTCCCTCGGCCACGATCGCGTTGATCCAGCACCCCGGGCGCACGGGTCCGTAGTTCTGCACGGCCGAGCCGCGCAACAGATCCGTGTATCCCAAGGTCCCAGACCGATACAACAGCAGATGGGTGGACCCCGTCATGGTGCCGCAGCCACCCGGCTGACGATCCTTGAGTGCAAACTCCACCCGGCGCGTGCCGGTGCGCAGATCGAAGGCGTGCGGCTGCGCATAAATTGTCGCGTCGTTGATGATCGGGCGGGAGATGTAACGCGCGGCGGTGTCCCAGAGGCGGTGGCCGTCCGAGGCGCGGAACCCGGTGAGCCGGTCGCCTTTCTCGGAGGGAAGCTGATACGAACGCTGCGAATATTGATAACTCATGAGCAGAACATCGTGCTTCGAGCTGACCGCGAGGGTCGTGCCGTAGATGTCCTGGTCTTGTTCCCACAGAATGCCGCCGGTGCGGGCGTCGAGGCACAGCAGATGCGCATCCTTGGGCTCCTGGGCCCGCGGCAGGGCCGCGTGTTTGTCCCTTTGCTCATCGGGAAGGTCAACGATTTCCTTGGATTTGTCGATCAAATAGACCCGGCCGTCACCGAGCGCGATGGCGTTGTGGCGGATCGACCGGCGGGCCTCATAGATCCACCGGGCTTTGCCCGTCTCGCTGTCCAAAGCAAACAGAGTCCGTGACTGGGTCAGCAGATCCTCCATCTTCGACACATTGCGGAAAGGCTGCCGCACCACATAGGTCCGGTCCGCGCTGGTGCCGTAGAGAATACCGCCACTCCAGGCCACGAAGCCCCACACGCCGTTGGTGTCGGGAACCGTGTACTCGCGCACGAGGGCACCGGTTTTCAGGTGGAGGCGCAGACATCGGCCGCCCTGCCGGACAAACACACTGTCATCCCCCAGGCACATGTTGCTTCCCGTGCCCGCCGTTCCCAGGAGATGTTCCTGATCGTAGGCCGCGAGTACGTTCTCCAGGGGGTAAAACCAAAGCCGCCGGCCGGTAAAGGCATCCACGCCGAGCAGGCCGTCCAGCGCTTCGACAATCATGATGCCGTGGCGGCACAACGGCGCCGGACCACGGCCATGCCGGCTCGGCATCCCCACACCGAAGTCGGTGAACCAGCGCATCTCCAGGGGACTGCACGCCGCGTCATCCGCCGAACACAAGGTATTGGCTGCATCGGCATACTGATGGGTCCATTCGCCCGCGCCGGCCGGGATGCGACCCACGGTCCGCGTCAGATGGCCCGGTCGACCCAGCAGGGCGACGCCGCCGTAGGGGTGGAGCAGGCGACCGACCTCTTCTGCCGCCGTCACCCGTGAGCCCCTGGTCACCGACCGTCCCGAAACCACGAGGCCGGCGAATTGGGGCGGCAAACCGGTTGCGGCAGGGTCCCGTTCCAGAACCGTCACACGGGTGCCGTACCAGCCGGCGCGGCTGAGCGTCGCGCGGGCCACCGCCACCTGATGCGGGTCCTTATCGACGGCAATGATGTGCAGTTGACTGGCCTGGGCCAGGGCGAGGGCCAAGCTGCCATCGCCGCACGCCAGATCCACACAATAGCCCTCGGTGAAGCCCGCCGTCCTGAGAATTTCCCGGGCCATCTCCCGATAGGATTTCGGGAGCCGAGGCGTCACCGCCCGGGGCTGGATCGGGGAAATCGCGGCTCCGGGCCGAGACGGCTCCGCGCCCACAAAGCAGTAGATCGTGCCCTGGTCCGTGGCGACGTATAGGGCCCGGTCGGCGACGGCCAGCCCGAGGGCCGCGCCGTCGAGTTCCGCGGACGTCACGATGGTCTTCGAGTCCATGTCTACGGTGACGATCTTGTGGTTGAGTGTACCGGCGACGACCGTGCGTCCCGCGACGACCAGAGCCGGGTCCGGGACCTGGAGGGCACGCGGCCAATCGGATGACTCATTCGAGGCGGTCGCACGCACCACCGAGGAGCCCACGGGATCCGGACAGGAGACCCGCCACGCCACATCGTCGAGAGAGAGCCGGCGTACAGGCTCCCCGTTCTTTGCCTTCGTTTCCCTCCACAGCGACGACTTCTCGATCGCCCTGATCTCGTGGCCTTGTGCCAATACGATCAGGTCCGGCAGCACGGCGGCCGAAGACACCGGCAACCCGCGTGCCAGAAACCGCCCATCCGAGGCCTGGAAGATGTCGTCTTCCACCCCATACACCTCGTCGTCGAGAAACGTCACAAAGGGGCCCCCTCCTTTGCGCTTGCCCCAGCCGGGACCCAGCTCCATCAGGTGGAAATAGCGGAACTGCCCGGAGGCGCCGTCGAAGACCGCCGGGGCGGCGCGCCCGGTGGGGACCGCCAGCGCAGGGCCCGCCAGGGCCAGATACCCCTGGATCGAGACGCCGCTGCGGGCGCGGTTGCCCGCGTGGGGCTGTTCGAGTACCAGGTCACCGGAGGAATCGTTGACCCACAGGGTCTTGCCGGTGGCGGCCTCAAGGGCATAAAGATAGATACCCTCCGCAGGCCAGATCCCCGCGCCAAAATAGACGATGCCATCCTTGACCACGGGTCCGCCCCGCGCCGGCCAGCGCGAGATCAGACGATCGTTACCGAGAACCATCCGGTGGTTCGGTCCACCCCGTCTTTTCCAAAGCAGCTTTCCCGTGCGAGCCCCCAGGCAGTACAGATACCCGTCATCGCTGCCGACAAAGAGCCGGTCCTGCCAGACGGCCGGGGCGAAGCGCACGGGACCGTCGGTGAAATAGGTCCATTTCTCGCGGCCGGTCCGGGCGTCCAGCGCATAGACCCGGCCGTCGGAGGAACTCCCAAAGAAGACCAGCCCCCCGGCAACCACCGGCTGAAAGGCCAAATCAAACGGCATGCGCGTGTCACGGCCGGACCAGGCGGGCTGCGGGAGACCGTGGGCCTTCCGGACCCAGGCCGGCTGCAACTCGGCCGGCAAAGGGTCGCTCGTGTAGCCGCTGCGGGCCGCATCGGCCCGGTACATCGGCCAATCCCCAGCGCGAAGATCCTGGGTGGCCCACACGGCGCAGACCAGCAGGAGCCCTGCACCGACGGTCGTTCGGTAATGTGTTCTCAGTAATGGTTCCATAGTGCCATAATCATGCGACCTCTTGGGGCGGTCTGCAAGCATTCCCTCGGGTGCAGGGTGCAAATACTACCGCTTTCAAGGTGAGACCCGGGGGCGAAACGTCACGCGCGGGGTCACACCCGCCCCCCGGGCAAAGAAGGTCACGGGGGAAGCATTGGCTTGACAACAGGGCATCCCCTCGGCTCAATATTGGGTGAAGGTGCTGTCCGACAACGTCTTTCAGGAGGTGGAATCATGAGATACGCAACCGCTTTTTTGTTCACCGGTGTCAGTCTGCTGGTATGGGCCGAGAGCGCGGGGGCAGATATGACTCTTCCGCATCTCGACTCCGGTTCCTACCAGCAATCGGGCGTCAGCGACACGCAGAACCAGAACTATCTCACCGGCTATATCGGAGGTAGCTACCCCAAAATGCATCGCAATTACTTCGTCTTTGACTTGGGGGCCGTCGGCGACGAGATCGTCACCGGGGCGACCCTGCGCTTGTATAACCCCAAGGAGGATTTCGCGGGGTCCCCTCGGCAGTGGGGAAATGGCTACCAGAGTCCGGATGGCACGGAGACGATCACCTTCTATGACGTTGTCAGCGATGTCTCCCTCCTGATGGGCGGCTCGTCCGGAAGCGCCGGGTTGGGCCGATACGTGGACTTAGGGACGGGCACGATCTTTGGGAGCAAGACCGTCTCCGCCGCCGCCAACGGGACGATCGTCGAGATCGCTTTGAACGCGGCGGCAGTAGACAGTCTGAATGAATCCCGCGGCGATCTCTGGGCGATCGGTGGCGCCTTGACCACTCTCCGCAGTCCCCCTGTACTGAGCGAACACGTGTTCGGCTTCACGGGCGACTCTTGGATGACGCGGGAACTGGCCCTGACGACCGTACCGGTTCCGTTGCCCGGTGCGGTGTTGCTGGGCGCCATGGGCATCAGCTTCGCCGGTTGGCTGTGCCGTCGGCGGAACGCGTGATCTCCCCAGTCGAGGGCGGTCGGGGGCGTCCGGCGGATTCTCGCGCCGGGGACAGTCACCTATTTCCGTTGCGCTTTCTGGCTTCCTTGTCTGTTCCCTTCTGTTTCGGGCGGCCCACCGGCAGGGGGCGGACCCGGCGGCCGAGTGCAGCCTCCAACTTCGCCAGGAAGCGATCGCTGCCCAGCGGCCGGCCCGTGTGCGTTCGCCGTCGGAGCCGAGCCAACTCCTCCGGCGTCAACCCTGCCGCCAGTTCCCGGCGCCACGCCGCGGCCGAAATGCGTATGTGCCGCGGCACTGGACCAGACGTACTCCCAGGCCCGCCGGCAGAGCTTCGCCCGCATCGGGTTCAATTCCACGTACTTGATCGCCGTCCACACGTGCCGCCCCTCCAACGCGCAGGAGTAGAACCGTCCTTGCCACAGATGGCCGCTACGCCCATGAAAACGGTTGAGGTACTGTGTGTAGCGAAAGTGGGTCCGACCGACAGCCTTGGCCAAGGCGTCCTCGGCCTGCGGAATCGCCACCAGGTGAACGTGGTTGGTCATCAGGCTGTAGGCCAGAACCTCCAGCCCATACCGGCCCGCCTGCTCCTGCAGCAGTTGCAGGTACACCCGCCGGTCGTCGTCCACGAAGAACACGTCCTGGCGGTTGTTCCCGCGTTGCGTGATGTGATGGGCAGGCACCGCATGGGCTGAAGCCCATCCTACATGCTTGGAATCTGCGGAAATCGGCGAAATCTGCGGCTGGAAATACGGCAGCCGGTAGCCCTTGGATTGATGATTGATGATTTACGATTGATGATTTGGGTCGAAGCCTGCGCCTACGGCCTATGGCCTCCGGCTTGACATCCGTTCTCCGTTGAGATTGCCGCGCCGCGGTGCGGCGGCTTCTGACTTTGCACTTTCCACTTGAAACTTCACCCTCGGCCGCAGGAGCTTCCTCGCGGCCCTGCGGCCGGGCGTTGATATTGTCCCGTTTGTCACAATAAAATCATTGGGGAAGAGTTTCAAGTTTGAAGTTGGAAGTGTCACGTCGGAGAAGGTGGCGGTTGGGATACTGTTGCCGGGGCGGGCGAAGATCGTCAAGATGGCCAAAGCGTTGAAGATCGTCATATACAAAAGGTTGACGATCTTGACGATCTTCGCGTTTTTGAGCCAAAAATGAGGGTGCCGGCAGGAGCCGTTTGGCGATCTTCAGTTTTTGGGCCAAAAACGAGGAACCGGTTGGCGATCTTCAGTTTTTGAGCCAAAAACGAGGGTGCGGACGCCCATGCCGTGGCGATCGATGAAGATGGCGGTGTCTTCTGTCATTGGCGCCAGGCGGGAATCCAACAGCGCCTCGCCTTGGTGGCCCCCCGCCCAGATCGGGTCGATGGGAGGCTCTGGGCGGGAGCTCACCGCGGCCAGGCCAGCGGGAAGGTGTCTATGCGGGAGGCGGGGGCGACGTGGCCGTCGGCGAAGGCGCAGTTGCCGCGGCCGGCGACGCGATTGCCGCTGGGGGCCTGGTGAAAGCCCGCGATCACATCCGCGAAGGTGCCGACGCCGTCCGGACCGGGCCGGATATTCCAGGCGCCGCCCATCTGCTGGACCTTGGCCACCGCGTCTGTCGAGGGCCACAGGGGGAACAGGGCCGTATCGTTGAGTCCCTGCGTGTTGATGCCGACCTCCTTGAAGGGTCCCTCGTCGGCGTAGGTGAACGTGCTGCCCGGGTTCTTGATGGTCGAGAGCTTGTAGGCCAGCGGCTGGCACGGGCTGTTCCGCGGGCCGAGGTAGGCGTTCTGCGTGTAGTTCATCCACGGGTTGTAGTGGGGGACATTGGTGGCGATGTCGTCGTCGAAATCGGGGTGGCCGTAGCCGGAGCGCGCCAGGCGCCGGAAGGTCGGGCAGATCAGCGACTGCACGTTGGACAGGTACTTGAAGAACTCGCTCGCATACTCCGGGTGGTAGCGCAGGTTCACGTCCTCGTTGCACCAGCGGCGGTGATCGCTGACATCGCCCGGCATGGTGATCCCCTGGCGGAAGTAACAGCTCCGCGGCTCGGGGAACCCGTCCTCATGCTCCTGGGCGTACATCTGCAAGGCCAGGGTGAAGCCCTTGAGATTGCCCTGACAGGCGGCGGCTTGGCCCTGCTCCCGCGCCCGCTGCAGCGCCGGCATCAGGATGGCCATCAGGACCGCGATGACGGAGATCACGACCAGCAGCTCGATCAACGTGAAGGCTTGGCGATAGGACTTCATGGCAGTGCACCCTCGCGATTCTGCGGCGGTTGCCGCCCTCGAATGCCCACTCAACGACGCGCAAGACAACTTGGCATATCATACCACATGCAGGCCGCTGGGACCATGAATTTCGGCTGGCTTGCCTGCTGGAAGCCTGCCAAGCGGTAAACGCACCGGGATCGTGTGTCTGCGCACGACTGTCCCGAACGTCTTTCTTCTTGTTCGGCCCGGCTGCCTGCGGCACAATGGTCTCCGGCGGAATACTCTGATGAACGCGCGACGAGCGGCAGAGCACACAATCGATGATTGTCCCCGGTTTCGTTCGAGGAATGCGGTATGGAAGGTTGTCTGGCGAGTTTCGTGAACCTCCTGAGTGTTTGCCTGTCGGTTGCGAACGGTCCCGCCGCCAGTGCGGGGACGCCAGCGGAGGGGGCGTTCTACCGGGAATTGGAGCCGGGAGCGTATATGCGCCAGTGGCTGGTCTGCGGGCCGTTCCCGGTGGCCCCAGACAGCCAGGGGCCGGTCGAGGAACGGGTCCAGCGCCAAGCATTCTACCGGGACTATCTCGTCCAGCACGGCGGCGAAGCTGAAATCGAGCCCAATGTCGCGATGGTGCACCGGTATGAGGGCCAGGAATACCGCTGGCAGCGGGTGGCCAATGATGATCAGGTCATTGATCTGGCGGAATACTGCGGCGGCAAGGAACACGCGGTCGCCTACGCCTGGGCCGAGTTCGACATGCCGGCGGCCACGCGCGGCCTGCTGGGCGTCGCCACCGGCGGCCCGGTGCGGGTCTGGCTCAATGGCGAGGCGATCCACGAGAACTGGGTGTCCCGCTCGCCGGAGCCCGATGCGGATCTGTTGTTCGTGCGTTTCCAGGCCGGCCGGAATCGGCTCCTGCTGAAGGTCCAGAACCGCGGCGGCGCTTGGGCTTTCGCCTGCCGGCGGCTCGATGCCCGGACGCTTGGGGACAAGCTGCTGGCCGCCGTCGGGGGCGGCGAGTGGGGTATGGTGCAGGTGCTCCTGGTCCAGGGCGCCGACGCGAACGCCAAGGACAAGTACGGCTTCACCGCATTGCACCTGGCCCGGATGCGCGGGCAGCAGGAAGTTGAGAAGCTGCTGCTCCAGAAAGGGGCCGACCCGAACGTCCCCCTGCCCGCGGGAGGAACGCCGCTGGAATTCCTCGATACGCTGTGGGCCGCCCTCAAAGAGAATTATCCCATGCTGGAATATGCCGGGGCTTTCGATGAAAGCTGGTACGAGCAGTGCAAAAAGGAGATCAAGGATACGAAGGACCTGAACGAAGCGCTGCCCATCATGGATGCGCTGCTGGTCCGGCGGCTGAACGACTACCATACGGGCCTCTTCTGGGGCCACCGGCTGGACCGCGCGGGACCGCCCTTGCGGGTCACCCTGGCCGAGGAGCAGATCGTCATCGCGCAGTGTTCCCCGGATCTCGGTGTCGCCTGCGGCGATATCGTTCTGGAGATTGACGGCACCGCGGCGCGGGAGCGTTTCGACCAGGAGATCCCGCGGGCGTTCGGCGCCACGTGGTACGCTCGGGCCGACTCGGCCTGCCGGACGATGCTCGAAGGCCGGCAGGGCTCCCCGATCACGCTGAAGCTCCGCAATGCACAGGACGAGGTCTACGAGAAGACCCTGACCCGGGCCGGCGGGGGCGGCTCGAAGCCGGGACCGGTGCTTTCCAGCCGGATCTTGGACGACCGGCTCGGCTATATCCGCATCCGCGGCTGGGGCCGCTTCGCGCC
Organism: Planctomycetota bacterium; assembly: GCA_025459125.1. GTDB lineage: Bacteria > Planctomycetota > Phycisphaerae > Sedimentisphaerales > Anaerobacaceae > PLanc-01. Next base: position 20,866 of record JALORE010000057.1, read on the forward strand.
GGACGAGTTCGACAAGCTCCTGGAGCCGCTGCGGGACAAGCCCGGCCTGGTCATCGACGTGCGGGACAACGGCGGCGGCTCGGACCGCCTGGCGGAGATGGTCATCGGCCGATTCATCACCCAGCCGGTGGTGGCCAGTATCAGCTTCCAGCGGCGCGCGGGGACCAACCTGTATGAGAAGATCGTCTTCACCGTGCAGCCGCGCGGCCCCTGGTGCTATACCGGCCGGGTGGCGGTCCTGACCAACGCCGGCTGCGCGAGTGCGTGTGAGCATTTCGTCTCCGGCATGCTCGAAGCCGGCGCCCTGCTCATCGGCACCCCCACGACCGGCGCGTGTGGCTGGTCGAAGGAGATCCCCCTGCCCGGCGGCGTGCGCCTGCGCTGCGCCCTGACCTTCCCGCTGCATGGCAAGGTCCCCTCCCCTCTGCACGGCATCGAGCCCCACTACCTCGTCAGGCCCACCATCGCCGACCTTCGCGCCGCCCGCGACCCTGTTCTGGAGAAAGCCACAGCTTTGCTGACCTCCCCGCCCGTTCAACCCACTCATCCACCGGCTCGCCCGCCCACGCCAGGAGAATAGAGTCACCACCTGCGTGTTTCACATGACTCCATGGATCCGTGGACGACTGGGAGGTGAGAAAGAAGTGGGCCATCGGGCCCCGCTTATCCTCCGCCGGAGTTGGCGGTAGACCACCGCAGACCCACGATATGGCCGGGTCGTAGAGCCAGGCGGCCGGGAACGGCTGAATGTGAAGTCTGTAGGTGCGCCCCCCGGCCATTCCCTAGACCAGCGAACTGTGCGGCCGGGCAAGTTCAGGATCACCGTGCCTCCGCGGTCCTTTCAAATTCGACGCCCTTACGGGCGCGCGGGCTGCGACATGCTGACTAGATTGCCTTCGGTGTCCAGGAATGTGGCGTACCATCTCACTCCCCGGAATCTCCACAGGGTCGCCGAGCACTTGACCGCCGGCCTGCGTCACTTTCCGCACGTCATTCGTCAGGAGATTGCTGAGGCGACCGGGGCCGGACCGCAGAATCCGCAGGGCAACGAAAGCCTGGTCCAAGCGATCGGCGATTACCTCGGGGGTCCCCGGACGCCGTAGGAGCGCCAGGAATTGGCCGCGACAATCTCGCAGACCACCGGCAAGAGCGAGGCCGAGGCCAACCAGATGATCGACAACTTGGAGCGTTCGGCGCAGCAGGCCAAGGAGACCGGCGCGCAGGCGGCGAATACCACGGGCGCCACGTTCATCGCCCTGGCGATTTCGATGTTCCTGGGCGCCGTGGCGGCGGCGCTGGGCAGTCTGGCCGCGACGGCACCGCGTTTCGCGCCTCCGTACCGGGGTGCGGGCGAGAGAGCCGGCGCTCGAGCCGAGGCGGGCACCTACGCTTCGCGGTAACCGGGATCGGGCCCAGCGAAGTAACGTCTGGTCACAGAGGGTACCCGGAAGAAGACCGGAAGGTGCGAAACGAAGAAGGCCGGAGCGTTCTGTCTCCTCTCCTGCTTGCTTGAGTTCGCATCTTCCGGCTTCTCCGGGTTCCTCGGGGAGAAGCGGCGGAGAGGAGTCTCACCCGCCTGAAGACGGAACTCCGAACGCCCGCGGAGGGCGGTGCCACTACGGTCCTGCCGCCGTCGGCCGGACAGGGCTTGACTCGGAGTGACGCGTGGCATACGCTGGTGGTACGCTGATAGGGATGGGCAAGGGAGGACGTTCTGGAGGTGTGTGCCACATGAAACGACGCGCATTCTTGACGGCCGTGGGCGCCGGGGCGGCATCGTTTGTCGGGCGTGGTTTCGCTCAAGAGGCACGCACGGCGCGGCCGCCCAATGTCGTACTCATCATGACCGACAATCAGGCGTCCTGGACGCTGGGCTGTTACGGCAACCCGGAAATCCGCACGCCCCATATCGACCGGCTGGCCCGCGAGGGGGTCTTGTTCTCACGGTGTTTCAGCTCCAACGCCGTCTGCTCGCCGACGCGGGCCACCTATCTGACCGGCCTGCTTCCCTCGCAACATGGTGTACACTGCTACCTGCGGGCCAACGAGGCCCAGATTGGCCCGGACGCGTACAACGTGATCGAGGAGTTTACGACGTTGCCGCAGATCCTGGCGGAGCGGGGCTACGTCTGCGGGCTCACCGGCAAATGGCACCTGGGCGGCAACGAGAAGCCGCAGGAAGGCTTCACTTACTGGGTCACAAAACCCGATGGCCACACGAGTACTTTCTACGGCGCCGAGGTGATCGAAGATGGCCGTATCCGCCAGGAGCCGACGTATCTGACCGATTTCTGGACCAATCACGGGATCCGCTTCATCGAGCAGAACCGGGACCGGCCCTTCTTTCTATTCCTGGCATACAACGGGCCTTACGGCCTGGGGGCGAGCCTCCAGCGGCCCGCTCGCAACCGCCATGGGGCGTACTATGCGGACAAAGCGCTCAAGTCGTTCCCCCGCGAGCCCGCCCATCCCTGGCTGAAACAGAATCACCAGTTCCTCGGCGACCTGACGGCGATCCGCCGGTATGCCGCGGAGGTCAGCGGCATCGACGACGGCGTCGGACGGATTCTGGGAACCTTGGACCGCCTCGCCCTGACGCGTGATACTCTGGTTGTCTTCACCGCCGACCAGGGCTTGTGCGCCGGGCAGCACGGACTGTGGGGCATGTCCGACCACGGCCGTCCCCTGAACACCTATGATGAGACGTGCCACATTCCGCTGGTCTTTTGTCATCCTGACGCTATCGCAGCCGGGCGAAAGTCGGACCTGATGGTCTCGAATTATGACTTTCTGCGGACGATCCTGAGCTACCTGGGCCTGCGGGACCGTATTCCCGCAAAGCCGCAGGGCCCGGGCCGCGACTACTCACCCGTGCTGCACGGCCGGACCCCGGAATGGGAGAACGTCACCTTCTTCGAAATCGAGAACACGCGGATGATTCGCACCCCCGAGTGGAAGTACACCCGGCGCTTTCCCGAGGGGCCGGATGAACTGTACGACCTGCGGAGCGACCCCGGCGAGCGGACCAATCTGATCGACCGCGCGGAACACGCCAACACGCGCAGTCGCCTCGCCGCCCGCCTGGAAGCTTTCTTCGTCCGCTATGCGGAGCCCAAGTACGACCTCTGGCACGGCGGTGGCTCCAAAACCCTGCTGCTGACCTCCGCTCCGCTGATGCCTTGGCCGCACACCGCAACAAGTCCCACTTCTCAAGATTCCGGCCCTGCGGACCGGGAGTCTACCGCTTTGGGGCCCCCGACACAAGGGAGGAGCGATGCGAATTAAGGGAGACTCCCTCGCCACAGGCTCTGTCCTCCCGAATGAACCTTGTCATCCTGAGGCGGAGCCGAAGGATCTGGGCAGCGAAGAAGAGGTTTCTCTCGCTCGCAGGCCTGGTTCTTCGCTGCGTTCAGACCCTGCCCTGAGCACCGCCAAGGGATGACAAAGGAGGCGTGCACATCCCTCGGGACTGGTACAATCTCTGTGCCATCATGGGGGATAGGGCAACGCAGGAGTGCAAGGGCTCCCAAACACGCGAGGCGTCGCGTTTGGGTACCCGTCCCGAGCACCATGGTGGTGCCTTACGGCACGGGATTGGCGCCTTTCGGGGTGCCAGCCCTTCAAGAATGTGTCGGGGGCCCCAAAGCGATAAACTCCCGCCTCACCAGAGGCGGAACAGACAAGTCTTCTGAGCCGACCTCACGCGACATGCAGGAGTTCTCCCTCGATCGTTTCTCGCACTTGCGGACGCAGGGCTTTGTCCGTGACCAGATCCACGCGTATGCCGAGGAGGTCCTCCAGGTGGAACTGCAGATCCATAAAAGCATCGAAGGTCGGTTTGCCCTCGAAGACCACCAGCACGTCGATATCGCTGTCGGGCCTGGCCTCGTCGCGAAGGACCGATCCGAACAAGGAGATGCTCCGGGCCGAGAACCTGCGTTGGATTTCCGGGAGCCGATCCTTTGGAACTGCAACGATCTCTTCTCTGGTCATAGCCTATGCGTGCAACAAGCCTATCCATGTGATCCGGTTCCGGTTTTTCACCGGCCGTCTGAAACTTCGGACGGGGCTTGACAATCGCTATTGTATCACTTAACTTAGGGATTTCCATAGGTTTACAGATGAGGAGTACTCAGCAGTGCCGGAGAAAGTGGTAACACGGTTTGCGCCGTCGCCGACGGGGTATCTGCACGTGGGCGGGGCCCGGACCGCGCTGTTCAATTGGCTCTGGGCCCGGCGTTCGGGCGGCACGTTTATCCTGCGGATCGAGGACACCGACCTGAAGCGCAACACGCCCACGGCGACCCGGCAGGTGATGCAGGACCTGCGCTGGCTCGGCATCGAGTGGGACGAGGGGCCGGAGGTGGGCGGGCCGAACGGGCCGTACCTCCAGTCCGAGCGGCTCGATTACTACACCCGATATGCCCGGCGGTTGCTCGACGCGGGCCGGGCGTATTACTGCTTCGAGACCCCGGAAGAGCTCGACGCCATGCGGGCGCAGGCCGAGGCGCAGAAGAAGGGCTTCATCTATCCCCGGCCGCCGCAGTTTCCGTCCCAGCAGGATGTGGAGAAGGCGCGGGCCCAGGGCAAGCCCGTGACGATCCGGTTCGCCCTCCCGCTGGATAAGCCGCTGGTCGTCGATGACCTGATCCGCGGGCGGATCTCGTTCCACCCGGCGGAACTGGGCGGCGATTTCATCATCATCAAGAGCGACGGCTTCCCCACGTACAACTTCGCCTGCGTCGTGGACGACTACCACATGCGCATCACGCACGTGATCCGCGGCCAGGAGCACCTGATGAACACGCCGGGTCAGAAGGCCCTCTGGGAGGCGCTATTCCCGGGCGAGGCGACGCCGCAGTACGCCCATATGTCCGTCACGGTCAGCGACACCGGCGGGAAGCTCTCCAAGCGGGAGCGGCCCCAGACCCTCCGCGCCGCGCTCGAGACGATGCCGGACATCGATCTCGCGAAGCTGGCCGCGGTGGGCGGCATCCCGGTCGAGGCGCTGCAGTCATTTCTGCGCGCGGAGAGCACCCCCGATATCCCGGCTATCGAGGCGATGGCGGCGCACCTGGACGTGCATCTGCCCGAGATCAACATCGTCGATTTCTTCCGCAGCGGGTATCTGCCGGAGACGATGGTGAACTTCCTGGCGCTCTTGGGCTGGAATCCCGGCGACCAGCGGGAGATCATGACGGTCGAGGAGCTGATCCGCTCCTTTGACCCGACGCGGCTGACGAAGAGCAACAGCCTCTTCGATCGCAAGAAGCTCCTGGCCTTCAATACCGAGCACTTGCGGATGGAGCCGCCGGAGCGGGTCCTGGCGCACTTCCAGGCCTATCTGCGGGAGGCCGAGTCACCCCTGCTCCGGGCCGACGATCCGACGCGCGCGCGGATCCTCAAGCTCTGCGAGGGCGCCCGGACTTTCGCGGACGTCGAGCGTAAAAGTATATTCGTGTTTATCGCGGACGATCAGGTCGTATTCGAGGAAAAAGCGGTTCAAAAGGTCCTGTTCAAGGACCGGGCTCTGGAGATTCTCCGGCAGGTGCGCGAGAAGCTGGCCGGAATGGACCCCCTGACCGAGCAAGGCATCGAAGAGATGCTGCGGGGGTTGGCCGAGCAGAGGCAGGTCGGTTTGGGCAAGGTGGCGCAGCCCCTGCGCGTGGCCCTGTGCGGCACGACGATCAGCCTGCCGATCTTCGACTCTGTGAGCCTGCTCGGCAAGGAGCGAACCCTCCGCCGGATCGATCTGACGCTCCGGAAGTTTGAGGCCGCAGCACCAGCTTAGGCGGAACAGCGATGCCACTACTAGTGACGGGGTCCATAGGAATCGACACGATTCGGACGCCCCACGGTTCGAGCGAGAACTGTATCGGGGGTTCGGCCATTTACTTCACCATGGCGGCCAGCTTCTTCGCGCCGGTCCGCTTCATCGGCGTGGTGGGCGCCGATTGCCCGTTCGACATTCCGGGGATGTTCGCCGGCCGCAACGTGGATCTGCGGGGCCTGGAAGTTCGGGCCCAGAGCAAGACCTTCCGCTGGGCCGGCACCTACAAGGAGACGATGGACGACCGCGTGACGGATGCCATCGAGCTGAACGTGCTGGCGGAGCAGCCGCCGGCCGTGCCGTCGGCGTTCGCCGACAGCCGCTTCGTCTTTCTCGCCAACACCGCTCCCCGGCTGCAGATCCAATTGCTCCGCCAGATTCAGGCGCCCGTCTTCGTGGCCGCCGATACGATGGACTTCTGGATCACGGACCACCTGGACGACCTGACCGAGCTGTTGACGCAGATCGACTGTCTGATCATCAACGCGGACGAGGCCAAGCTGCTGGCGCGGCAATTCAACCTGGTCCGGGCCGCCGAGCAGATCCTGACGATGGGGCCTTCCCTCGTGATCGTCAAGAAAGGCGAATCCGGTGCGCTGATGTGCCAGGTGGATGGGAGCAGGTTTGTCCTGCCCGCGTATCCCGCGACCGAGGTCCGGGACCCGACCGGAGCGGGGGACAGTTTCGCCGGCGGATTCATGGGCTATCTGGCCCAGGCCCGCCGGACGGATTTCCAGACGCTCAAGACCGCCGTCGCGTACGGCACGGTCGTCGCATCCTTCACCATCGCGGATTTCTCTCTCAGCGGCCTGACGAATGCCACGCGCGACGATATCGACATCCGTCTGGAGATGCTACGGCGGTTCACCTGCTTCTGACCAGCATGTCCACGCAAAAAAAGTATACACTTGGCGCCCGTCAAAGGCTTGACAAGTGCTTCAGGTTGTGTTTGGATAATTGACCATGCGCTGCTTTATTGCGATTGATATACCGGGGGATATTCGCGCGGAACTGGCCGACCTGCAAAAGGAGTTGGCCGGCCAGGTGGACGTGCGCAAAGGCGACGTCAAGTGGGTGGAGCCCGAGAGCATGCACCTGACGCTCAAATTCCTGGGCGAGGTCCCGGACAACCAGATTGTCGAGGTCTGCAACCTCGCGAAGGACGTGGCGAGCCGGCATTCGGAGTTCGACTTTACCGTCCGCGCCGCCGGCTCGTTCGGGGGGCGCAGCGCGCGGGTGCTGTGGGTCGGGGCCGGGCTGGACTGTCCCGAATTGCTCGAGTTGCAGCAGAACCTGGAGGATGAGCTGGCGGACGCAGGTTGGCCCAAGGAGGGCCGGCAGTTCTCGGGCCATCTGACGCTGTGCCGCATCCGCAACAGCCGGGCCGGCGAGGAACTCGGGAAGCTGATCGAGCGCTACCAAGACTACGATCTGGGGATCGTTCACGCCGGATCGATCATCGTGTTCGAGAGCCAATTGACCGGGCAAGGACCGCTGTATACCCCTTTGGGAACGTATAGACTACAAGAACGGTAATGGCAGGGCGAGATAGAAAGGTGGAGGTACCCAACCATGGCAAAGACCAGAAAAACCACTACGACCGAGCCCGCCGCTGGTGACGGCAAGCACGCGGCCGGCGACGGGAAGCAGGCGGCCCTGCAGCGCGTGATCGCGCAGATCGAGAAGCAGTACGGCCAGGGCTCGATCATGCAGATGGACGAGCAGTCCTATGCCAAGATCGAAGGCGTCAGCACCGGGGCCTTGTCGCTCGACATCGCGCTGGGCGGCGCGGGCATTCCGCGCGGCCGGATCAGCGAGCTGTACGGGCCGGAATCGTCCGGCAAGACGACGCTGGCGCTGCACGTCATCGCCAGCGCCCAGAAGGCCGGCGGCGTGGCGGCGTTCATCGACGCCGAGCACGCCCTGGACACCACCTGGGCCAAGAAGCTGGGCGTCGACGTCAGCAGCCTGCTGGTCAGCCAGCCCGATACCGGCGAGCAGGCCCTGGATATTGCCGAGATGCTGATCTCCTCGAATTCCGTCGATGTGATCGTCGTCGACTCGGTGGCGGCGCTGACGCCCAAGGCGGAACTGGAAGGCGACATCGGCGACACCCATGTCGGCCTGCAGGCCCGGCTCATGAGCCAGGCCATGCGCAAGCTGACCGGGATCATCAACCGGAGCAAGACGGCTCTCGTCTTCATCAACCAGATCCGCATGAAGATCGGTGTCATGTTCGGCAACCCCGAGACGACGCCGGGCGGCAAGGCGCTCAAATTCTACAGCTCCGTCCGCGTGGATCTGCGCCGGCTGAGCACGCTGACGGACAACAGCGGTGCCATTGGGTCGCGCGTCCGGGCCCGCGTGGTCAAGAACAAGATCGCCCCGCCCTTCCGGGAGACCGAGTTCGACATCATGTTCGAGAACGGTATCAGCTACGAGGGCGACCTGCTCGACCTGGCGCTGGGCGCCGGGATCGTCGAGCGCAGCGGCGCGTGGATCAATTACGGCAAGATCCGGCTCGGCCAGGGCCGCGAGAACGCCAAGAAGTACCTGATCGACTTTCCCGAGGTTCGCAGCGAGCTGAAGGACAAAGTCCTGTCCGCCAAGGGGCTGGCGCTGCCCTCCTCGCGGAAGGAGTCGAAAGAGTCGAAGGAGACGGTAGAGGCCGAGGCCTAAACGGCCGATGTAGATTGCGGATTGACGAAGGTGGGGCGGTATCGTCAAGCGCGGCTCGTTCGTAGTGAGGCCGTGAGGCGTGATCCAATATGCCCTTACGGGCACACTACCAACCAAGGCCTGCGGCCTTGACGATGCCACCCATCGGGTCCGCCAGCCGAAATACGCAGGGGTGTTTGGGAATGCTGAGCTCTAAAGAGATTCGTCGTGGGTTCATCGAGTTCTTCCAGGCCCGGGAGCATGCGTTCGTCCCGAGCTCGCCGGTCGTGCCGCAGGGGGATGAGACCCTGCTGTTCGCCAACGCCGGCATGAACCAGTTCAAGGACATCTTCCTGGGCCTCAAGCCCGCCGACTGGCGCCGGGCGGTCAACAGCCAGAAGTGCCTCCGCGTCAGCGGCAAGCACAACGATCTCGAAGAGGTCGGCAAGGACACTTACCACCACACGTTCTTCGAAATGCTCGGCAACTGGTCGTTCAACGACTACTTCAAGGCCGAGGCCATCGTTTGGGCGTGGGAGCTGCTCACGAAGGTCTGGGGCATCAACCCCGACCAGCTCTGGGCCACGGTCTTCGGCGGCGACGAGAAGGACGGCCTGCCGAAGGACACCGAGGCCGCCGGGCTCTGGACGAAGCTGACGCCCATCCCCGCCGCGCGGGTCCAGGCGTTCGGCCGGAAAGAGAACTTCTGGGAAATGGGCGAGACCGGCCCGTGCGGTCCGTGCAGCGAGATCCACATCGATCTCGGACCCGAGCGCTGCGACAAGAAAGGGGTGCCGGGTCATACCTGCCGGGTCAACGGCGACTGCGCCCGGTACATTGAGCTGTGGAACCTCGTGTTCATCCAGTTCAACCGCCAGCCGTCGGGCAATCTGGTGCCGCTGTCCGCCCGGTACATCGATACCGGCGCCGGTCTGGAGCGCGTCGTCTCGGTCCTCCAGAACAAGCGCAGCAACTACGACACCGACTTGTTCATGCCGATCATCCAGGCCACCAGCCAAATGAGCGGCCACCAGTACACGTCCCAGCTCGGCAATCCGACCGATAACGCGTTCCGCGTGATCGCCGATCACGTCCGTGCGGTCACGTTCGCGGTTGCCGACGGCGCGACCCCGTCCAATGAGGGCCGGGGGTACGTCATCCGCCGTATTCTCCGCCGGGCTTCGCGCTTCGGCCGCGAGCTCGATCTGCACGAGCCGTTCCTGTACCAGTTGGTGCCGGTCGTAGTGGACTGTCTCGGCGACGCGTTTCCTGAGATTCGCGACCGGGCCGGGCATGTGGCAACTGTGATCCAGGCGGAAGAGGCCAGCTTCGGCCGGACGCTCGATCGTGGTCTGGATCTCTTCACCGCCGCGGCCAGCCGGGCCGCCAAGGCGTCCGCCAAAACGATCAGCGGCGACGATGCCTTCCAGCTTTATGACACCTACGGCTTCCCCGTCGACCTGACGCAGCTCATGGCCCAGGAACGCGGTTTGAAGGTGGACCTCGCGCGGTTCCAGGAGCTGATGACCGAACAGAAGGAGCGGGCCCGGGCCGCCCAGAAGACCGATGCTCTCCTGGCGGGCCTGGCCGACAGCGACCTGCCGGCGACGGAAGATCAGCACAAGTACCAGATGGACCGCTGCGAGGTCGCGATCCTCGGCTGGATCGACGCCGCCGGGTTCCACAAAGAGGGCGCAGTCCCGCGCGACGCCGAGATCGGGCTGGTCTTCGATAAGACCTGTTTCTACGCCGAAGCTGGCGGCCAGGTGGGAGACACCGGCGTCGTAGTGGCGAACGGGGCCCGCTTCGTCGTTGAAGCGACGATGAAGGTAGGCAACACCGTCATCCATCGTGGCAAGCTCGCGGAGGGTTCCTTCCGCGTTGGCCAGCGCGCCACGGCCCAGGTCAGTGTCGATCGCAACGCCACCCGGACAAACCACACCGCCACCCACCTGCTCCAGTGGGCGCTGCAGCAGGTGCTCGGCAAGTCGGCGCAGCAGCAGGGCAGCTATGTCGGTCCCGATTACCTGCGCTTCGACTTCACCTATCCGAAGGCCCCCACCGCGGAGGAACTCCACGAGGTCGAGCGACTGGTCCGCCAGAAGATCGGCGACGACCAGCCGGTCACGTGGACGGTCCTGCCGCGGCAGGAAGCCGAGAAGCTCGGCGCGATGGCGCTCTTCGGCGAGAAGTACGGCAGCGAGGTCCGCGTCGTGTGCCTCGGTGCCTCCGACAAGAACCATGTCAACGACGCGTTCAGCCGGGAATTCTGCGGCGGCACGCACGTCGATCGTCTCGGCGTCATCGGCGGCTTCAAGATCCTCAAGGAGGAAAGCGTCTCGGCGGGCGTACGCCGGATCACCGGCTTGACCGGCCAGGGCCTGACCGCCTATCTCGAGAAAGGCAGTGCCGTTGCCGACCAGCTCGCCGCCCTGCTCCAGATTCCCGCGGACAAGCTCCCCGAGCGCATCGCGCAACTCATCGAGGACAACAAGCGCCTGGTCAAGCAGCTCAAGACTGCCTCCCGGTCGGGCGGACCCGATACGCTGGCCGAAGCCCGGCAGCTTCTCGACGCCGGGGAGAAGATCGGCGGCTCCGTGGCGATCATCGGGCGGCTCTCGACCACGTCGATCGAGCGGGCCCGCGAGGCCATCGACATGCTGAAAAAGAAGGCCCAGTCCGCCGCGATCGTCCTAGCCTACGAGGAAGACGGCAAAGTGATGCTCCTGGCCGGCGTGACGGACGACCTGATCAAGAAGCTCAAGGCCGGCGACATCGTCAAGACCATCGCGCCCATCGTCGACGGCGGCGGCGGCGGCAAGCCCCAAATGGCCCAGGCCGGCGGCAAGAACCCCGCCAAAATCGGCGAGGCCCTGGCCAAAGCAGCGGAGCTGATCAAGACCGCGCTCGGCGGATAGGAGTCCGTCCTGTTATCGGGGTGGCAGCGTCAAGGCCTGAGGCCTTGGAGATGGGTCTTCTCTCCACCGAATCGAGCCGTCGCCAAGCTGCGCTTGACGATGCCACCCGGCGAATGCCCCGACGGCCTCAAGAAGCCCCGGACGCTGACGACTGGCTTGAGAACGCTACCGGAGACAAATTGGGCACGCAGAGCCCGAATCGCCAAAAGGATTCCGCCCGTCAGGCGTCATCTTCTATAGAGCGTTGCGTTCCGGTGGTCTTTCGTGGTCGCGCAGGTGCGTGTTCGTGGCGGGTCTATGATACGCGTCCAGTGTCCTCAGTGTGGTGCGAAACTCACCGTCCCCGAGATCCACGCCGGCAAAGCGGGCCGATGCCCGCGGTGCAAGGGCACGATCGCGCTGCCGCCGGCACCCGAGCCCGGGCTGCAACTGGTCCGGGAGGACACGCCGGAAGAGACCCGCGCCCCGTCCAAACTCCTCGACGACGTGGCAGCCCGGCCGGCGCGGATGCCGGCCCGCAAGGAAGAAGACTCCCCCGAGAATCGGCTGGCCCAGCGCATGCTCGATGCCCTGACCCCCGCGCCGGCCGACGAGCACACCGGGGAGCGTCGCATACCCTGGTTCATCGACATCCTGCTGTATCCGTTCAGCGTGTCGGGCGTTATCACCCTGGTCGTGCTCATCCTGTTGCCGGCTCTTCTGGACGTGCTGCCCATGGGACTGTTCGTCGGCGGGCGTCTCTTTTACTACTGGGGCCCGGTCGCCGTGATGGGCCTCTATACCATCTGGTACCTGGCGGAATGCGTCTACGACAGCGCCAAAGGCGGTACGCGGGCCCCGGAGATCATCGATGCGAACACTGGCTTGGACGATCTCTGGTCCCGGGGCTCGTACCTGCTGGCGGTGTACCTGCTGTTCGTTGGACCGGTCCTCTTCTACCGGATGTACCCGGGCCGAATGGATGCGGTCTTCTGGGGCCTGGTCGCCTGGGCGGTCATCTTCTTCCCGATGGGCCTGCTCGCCATGGTCATCCACGACTCGGTCTCCGTGCTCAATCCGCTGTTTCTGCTCGGCTCGATCCTGCGCGTTTTGCCGGCCTATGCCGGCCTGTTGGGCGGCATAGGGGTTCTGGCGCTCCTATTCCTGCAGACCGGCAACGTCTTCGGTCAGGGGTTGGCTCCCCAATGGCTCGGTCTGCTCCACACCGTGCTCGGCGCCTATGCCACTCTGGTCCTGGCCCACGTCCTCGGCCGCTTCTACTGGCGTTACCGCGACCGCCTGGACTGGGGAATATAGTGCCCATAGCAAGCGCACCCCCCTTGCTGCAGGTTCATGACAAACATGCAATAATGGACTGCGCAACTGCAGATCCTGCCTTCTGGTCGCTGCTGGCTCTGGCCGCGGCTATCTGCCCGATGGTGCTGTTGGCGGTGACTCCCAAACGCGCTTCATCGGGTTTGGGGTCCCCACGCTCGCCCTACGCGGAATCGCACGCTGCGAGCGTGGGCATCGAGGCCCTCGGTCTCCGCCAGGCGGACGATATCCTCGGCCGCCGCGGCCAGATCGGCCGCCGTGTACTCGATCAGGCTGATCGATTTGAGGAAGTCGTTGCTGGTCAGGGCGCTGGAAAACCGCGCCCGGCTGCCGGTCGGCAGCGTATGGCTCGGTCCCGCCCAGTAGTCGCCGACGGCCACCGGCGTATGGGGACCGATGAAGACCGCCCCGGCGTTGGTGATCTGCTCCGCGACCGCGCGACTCGCGGTCCCGCACTGGACCTCGAGGTGCTCGGTGGCGAACTCGTTCGCCCATTGGATCGCGTCCTGCATACTCCGGAGCACGACGATGCGACTGAAGCGCTGGAGGGATTGCGCCGCCTCCCCGGCGCGCGGCAGGGCGGCAAGCTGGCAGTCGAGTTCCCGAAAGATGGCGTGGGCCAGGGCGGGCGAATCCGTCAGCACGATGGCGCTGCTGTCGGTTCCGTGCTCGGCCTGGCTGAGCATGTCCGCCGCCACCCAAGCGGGGTTCGCCTGTTCGTTGGCGAGGACGAGCACCTCGCTGGGACCGGCGATCGAATCGATGCCAACGTAATCGCCCGCGACGATCTTCTTGGCGGATTGCACCCACTTGTTGCCCGGTCCGACGATCTTGTCGACCGGCGCGATGGTCTGCGTCCCGAAAGCGAGGGCCCCTACGGCCTGCACGCCGCCGAGGCGGTAGACCTCGTCCACGCCCAGCTCGTGACAGACCGCCAGGATGACGGGGTGGATGGTGCCGAGAGGCAAGTTCTCGGTGGGCAGTTGACGGTTGGCAGTTGGCGGCGGTGAACTGCCGTGGTAGCGCGGTGGAGAGACGACCGCGATCTCCCTGACTCCCGCAACCTGGGCGGGAACAACGGTCATGATCACCGTGGAAGGCAAGGGCGCCGCCGCGCCGGGCACACAGACGCCGGCCCGCCGGATGGGCACGTATCGGATGCCCGTCCTCTCATCCGTTCCCCGACCCGGCGGTCTCGTCCCCAGAAAGATCTTCGCCTGGTACGCACGGACGTTGGCAATCGCCTGCCGCAGCGAGGCCAGCAGATGCCGGTCGAGAGAGGCGTGCGCTGCCGCGAGCTCTTCAGGCGCGATACGGAACTGCGCGGGCTCCAATGCGGCGCCGTCGAATTTCTGCGTGTATTCCGCGACCGCGGGATCGCCCCGCGCAGCCACATCGCTCAGAATGCCGGCCACCGTTCGGCTCTCTTCGCTATCGGGACCGGCCAGCCGCGCGGCCTGGAGCATCCGGGTGCGAAGCTGCCGAAGCCGGGCGGCGAAATCGGGATCGGTAAACGAGAGAATCAGGTCCTGCATGGTCTCATCTTGCGAAATTGCCATAGTTGTACACAACCGCGGTCCGCTGCAGCAGCAGGTACTTACGGCCCTGGAATTCGGTGACCAGGCCCGCCACGTTGAAGCGGATCCGCTCGGGCAGCTTGGCCTGTCTTTGCACTGCCTGTTCCAGCGTGGCGCACGGCAGCAGCACGTAGCGCTCGTCGCTGAGGTTCCACCCGAGGGCGTAGGGGACGAAGAGCAAGCCGGTAGGATCGGTCCCCGAAACCCCTGGACTGTGGTACGCAAACGCCGGTCCGCTCGGATCCGGCGTCCTGCGGTCGGGGACCGGCGATCCGGAAGTGGGAGCCGGCGGCCGGCCCGTCTGGATCAGACCGACACAGTCCACGAGCACCCGGTCGTCGGGCACGGCGGCAGTCTTCTGCGCCGTGCCGGGAGTCTTTCGCATCCCACGCGGCGGACGCTGCTTCTTGAGTTGTTCGAGGACCTCCGGCGGGATGGTGAACTCGGAGTCCTCGGATCTCGGCGTCTCGACCTTCGGTTTCTGATTGGGGTCGTTGTCCGCCGTAGGCGTCGCTTCTTCCGGCGGCTCGGGCTCATCTTTGAACCGGCTCAGCGGCAGGAAGTACGTGGGCAGGAGGTAGTTCCGGCCGGCATACCGGGCGACCCGTGCGGAGAGCCGGTAGCGTGGCGCAGCGCGGTCGCTCACGTCGGCGATCAGTCGCGTGAGCGTGGACGAAGGCAGCAGCGCGAAACGCGCCCCGGCGGACACGCGGTAGGTCGGCGTTCTCACTTCCCCCGTGGTCTCGAACAACCAGGTATCGTTGGCATCGAGGTGCAGAATCCGGCCGTCCACGCGATCGAAAAACGCCGTCTCCGGCAGGAGCGGACGCACGACCGGCTGGACCGCCAGATCCGGGGCACCGGAACTCTGAGCACCCACGCCCGGGCCGGCGCCCAGTAACAGCAGCGCGACGGAGAGAGAACATGACCTCAGGACCCCGGGCGACAAAAGGGACCTGCGCGCGCTCGGCACCATGACTCGTTCAACCTCCATGGCACAATGCCCTTGGGAGCAAATCCACCACCTGTTGCGGCCCATCGGCCACGACAACGTGCCCGGTCACTGCCGGATCGTCCTGCGCGACCAGGTCGACCAGTGGCCGCCAGAATTCGCCCGCCAGGACGAGCGGCCGCGCCCGCCCGGTCCCGAACACGCTGATTATCGTTTCATCCATGCGCCTGGCTGCGCGTGTAGTTCAACAGGCCCGCCGACAACAGAATGTCCCGGTCGCGGGCGGACAGCTCCAGTTTGCCGGTGAAGGCGAAGGAGGTGTCGCGCTTGGTGATCCGGACCTCGTCGCAGCTGCGGATCGCATCGAGCAGGTCGTCGATCACGAACTCGTCGCCCGCCTGCAACCGGTCGTAGTCGGCCGGGTCCGCGAACCGGATCGGGACAATGCAGAAGTTGATCAGGTTGGCCCGGTGGATGCGCTCGATGCTCCGCGCGATCACGACCCGCACGCCCAGGTACATCGGGCACAGGGCCGCGTGCTCGCGCGAGGAGCCCTGGCCGTAGCTTTCGCCCGCCACGATGATGCCGGCGACGCCCCGGTTCTTGAGTTCGAGCGAACGCTGGGCAAACGTCGGCTTGCCCGGCTCGTTGAAGCAGTTGAACACGACCTTGGCGTACTCCGGCACGTTCGAGCGCAACTTGAGGAACGTCCCGGCGGGCATGATGTGGTCGGTCGTGATCTTGTCGCCGCACTTGAGCAGCACCTGTCCGACGAGCGTCGCCGGCAGAGCGGGCGGCGCCTCGGGCACGACGATCGTGCTGCCCCGCAGGACTTGGACGGCCCGTGCCTGCTCCGGCGGCGGAGGCGGCTCGATCATGCTGTCGTCCACCTGGAATTGACGCGGCATGACGACCTTCGGATACGTGATGCCCATCTTCTGCGACAGGTCGCGCGGGTCGGTGACGACACCGCTCAACACGGAAGCCACCGCCGTCTCAGGACTGACCAGATAGACCTGGTCGCCCTTGGTGCCGGTCCGGCCGGCGAAGTTGCGGTTGAAGGTCCGCAGGGTCACCGTGCCGTCGGCGGGCGAGAGGCCCTGCCCGATGCACGGGCCGCAGGCCGATTCGAGGATGCGCGCCCCGGCCGCGATCATATCCGCCAGCGTCCCGTTGGCCGCCAGCATGTTCAACACACCCCGGCTGCCCGGCGCGACCGCGAATTCCACCATCGGGTCGATCCGCCGACCCTTGAGCACGCGGGCCACCATCATCAGGTCCGCAAAGCTCGAGTTCGTGCAACTGCCGACAATGACCTGCCCGACCTTCCTGCCGGCTACGGCACGTACCGTCTGGATACAGTCCGGCGAGGAGGGACACGCCGCCATCGGCTCCAGGGCCGACAGGTCGATCTCGATCACCCGGTCGTAGACCGCATCCTTGTCCCCCGCCAGGGGACGGTAGTCCTGCGGACGATTCTGCGCGGTGAGGAACCGCTGCGTGGATGCGTCGCTGGCGAAGACGCTCGTCGTGACGCCCAACTCGGCGCCCATGTTCGTGATGGTCGCCCGTTGGGGCACGGTCAACCCTCTGGCCCCGGTCCCGAAGTACTCGACCGCCCAGCCGACGTTGCCCTTGGTCGTCAATTCGCCCAAGAGCCGCAGGATGATGTCCTTGGCCGCCACCCAGTCGCCCAGCTTGCCGGTCAGTTTCACGCCGACCACCTTCGGGCACTGGAGGTGGAAAGGCCCGCCGCCCATGGCCACGGCCACGTCGAGCCCACCGGCGCCGATGGCGAGCATGCCGATGCCGCCGCCGGTGGGGGTGTGCGAGTCGCTGCCCAGGAGCGTCGCCCCCGGCTTGCCGAACCGCTCGAGGTGGACCTGGTGGCAGATGCCGTTGCCCGGCCGGGAATGGTACACGCCGCTTCTGGCGGCCACCGTCTGGAGGTACAGGTGATCGTTGTGGTTCTCCGGCCCGAAGCCGGCCATGTTGTGATCCACGTAACTGACGGACAGGTCCGTCCGAACCCGCTCGACGCCCATCGACTCGAACAGCAGAAACGCGGTCGTGCCGGTCGCGTCCTGGGTCAGGGTCTGATCGATCCGGATCGCGATTTCCTCGCCCGCGACGAGCCGGCCCTCGACCAGGTGTTCTTCCAGTATCTTATGAACCAGTGTCTTACCCAAAGCATTCACTCCTGAAGACTCCGAAGCCGCCACTCTACCAGAAACCGCGTCGAAATACAAACCCCCAATTGCCCACCCATGGATTCCTGAGCCTTCCGGAAATCGCCGCGGAATCTGATATAATGCCCATAGAAGGTTATAGAAGATGGCACTGACCGAATCCAACGAGAAACCGCCGCTCGCCCTTCTAGAAGGCCGCTTTGTCGAGGGCGCAGGCTTTCCGCATCGGATGGGCGCGAGCGCTCGACCGGATGCTACTTCGTGGGCCATTCTGGCCCTGGAGGCTGCCGGGAGCGCCAGCGGCGTTGCAGAGAAGGCCCAACGGCTGCTGGTCAAGGCCCAGGGCGACGACGGCCGGGTCTGCGTCCGGCCGCAGGACCCGGATGCCTACTGGCCCACGGCGCTCGCGGCCCTTGCGTGGAGCGGGGCACACGAGTACGACGAGCCGCGTAACAAGGCCATCCGCTTCCTGCTGGAGTCCAGCCTGGTCGGCGTTTTCGAGGGTACCCAGGCGGGCGAGAGCCATGATGTGACGATCCAGGGCTGGCCCTGGACCGTCCGCGCCCATCCGTGGGTGGAGCCGACAGCCTATGTCCTCCTGGCCTTGCGGGCCCGGGGCTATGGCACGCACCGCCGGGCTGCCGATGCGGTACGGCTCCTCGTGGATCGGCAATTGCCCGCGGGAGGCTGGAACGTCGGGACCACCGTCACCTTTGGCAAGCAGATGTGGCCGACGCCGGAGGCGACCGGACTGGCCCTGCAGGCGCTGGCGGGTCTGGTGCCCAAGCCGCACGTGGAAAAGAGCATTGCCTACCTGCGGTCGCAACTGCCGGCGCTGAACGCCCCGATGTCCGTCGGCTGGGCGATTCTCGCTCTGCATGCCTGGCAGGAGACGATCGACCGGCCGCAGGAGCGCATCCGGGAAGTCCTGGCCAGGCAGGAGCGGCTCGGAGTGTTTGACACATTCTCCCTGAGCCTGTTGCTGCTTGCCTGGTACTGTCCCGCGGGTCTGGTACGCTTCCTGGAGGACCGACAGCAGGCGCCGAAGTGAGTTGCGGGTACTGCCTGCGGCAGGGTCCGGGGCGCCGTATGGGCGAGGCCTGCCTCGCCCGTACCCGTGGACACGCAGGTTTGTAGTGTGTTCGTAAGAGCATAAGAGATAACGCCTTACGGTGTCACTACAAACGAGTTTCGTCTGGAAGAAGAGCAATGACCGATTCACATCCTACAAGACGGACGCGGGGCAGGATCTCGCGGCGGGCGCTGTTGGTGGAGGGACTGGCCGCCGTGGGTATCGGCACCGCGGGAGCGGTGCTGCGCCAGCGCTTGCAGGCCAGAGCGCGCAAGGCCCGGGTGTTCATCGCCAAGGCCGGGTCATACGATGCGGATCTGGTGACTCTCATCGGAGACGGTCTGCGCAGCCTGGGGATTGGCACGCGGGACATCCGGGGCAAGCGGATTCTGCTCAAACCGAATTTCGTGGAGACCCAGCGCGGCACCGTCCACATCTGCACCCGGTCGGAAGTCGTCTTCGCAGCGGTCGAAGTGTTCCGCAAGCTCGGGGCGGCAGCGGTTCTCGTCGGCGAAGGCTCCGGGCATTGCCGGGACACCGATCGCGTCCTCGACGAGGCGGAGATGGCGGAAGCGCTCGTCGAGCACAAGACGCCGTTCATCGATCTCAACAACGACGATCTGGTCGTCCGGCCGAACGCCGGGGGCCGAAGTCCCCTGGCCGCGCTGACGCTGCCGGCGGCCGTGGACCGGGCCGACTGGATCGTCTCCATGCCCAAGATGAAGACGCACCACTGGGTTGGCGTGACTCTCTCCATGAAGAACCTCTTCGGCCTGATGCCAGGCATCGTCTACGGCTGGCCCAAGAACGTCTTTCACTGGGCGGGACTCGAACCGTCGATCCTCGACATCAACGCCACCGTCAAGCCGCACCTGGCCATCGTCGACGGCATTGTCGGCATGGAAGGGGATGGCCCGATCATGGGCACGCCCAAACCGGCCGGGGTTCTCGTGCTGGGCCGGAACCTGCCCGCCGTCGACGCAACCGCGGCGCGGATCATGGGGATCGACCCACGCAAGGTGGATTACCTCCGGCAGGCGAACGGTGTGCTGGGCACGATCCTGGCCGACAACATCCTCCAGCGGGGCGAGAGCCTCGCCGCGGTACGAACGGACTTCGCGCTCGACGAGTCTATCCCCGCCCACCAGGGCCTGCGCCTGGCCCGCGGCGCGTGACGCCTGCACAGGGTGTGCGCGAGACTGAGAATCGTCCGGGTGGCAGCCTCAAGGCCGAAGGCTTTGGGGATGGTCGTACGCACAGCAAGTCCGCCATCGCCCAGCTCCGAGGACTCCGCTTGACGATGCCACGTGGAGGAGCTCGCAGGAGTGCTTCGAACGCGGCGTCACGTCGGCGCAGGTGTCCAAGACAGACTGGTGCAAGCGTGACAAAAAAGCGGTCCCGCACCTTGCGGCGCGGGACCACTGCGTGCTGCCCGGTCAGGCGGCCCCACGCCTCCGCGCGCGAGGCCACCGGCATGTCAGATCACGGCCGCTCCGGCCGTTATCTCGTCGGACGCGGCGGAGGTCCCACAGTGATTTCGCCCGGGTCGTGGACCAGGACGGAGTCCTTGCGGTTGGCCGGAGTCACATTCGGCACGACCGGCACGTTGCCGCGGGGATGGCCCTTCTGCAGATCGGGCGAGACCAGGTAGATGTTGTCGTCCTCGATCGAGCAGTAGGACCGCTTCTCGAAGTTGACGTGCGTGTCGAGGAACATCACATTCTGGCCGTCCAACTGGTGGGCGATGGCATTGCCCTCTTTGGCCTGCTCCTGGGTGCCGCGCGGGCTGATCGTCGTCAGGTCCGGCACGAACCCGGCGAGGGGCTTGGCCTCCGCGGCCGGGCTCTTGAGGAACGGGTTGCGGTCGGCGGCGACGGCGAAGCCCGGCTCGCTCGAGACCGTCAGGGCGTACAGCCCGAACGGCATGTGATAGGAGTAGCTGCAATGCTTCCAGGACTCCGCGGCCGGCCCGAAGTCCCAGCCATCGATCAACTCGAAATTGGCGGGCGGCGTGGGGGTGACATCGGAGAGCTTGAACTCCGACGTGCCGGCGTCGCCCTTGCAGAGGAAGGACTTTGGCGTCACCTCGGTGTACTTGACCAGCAGATAGAAGCAGGAGCTGATCGTGGCCTTGCCGCCGCCACCCTGCGGGTCGAGGCCGAAGGCCGTGTACCGGTCCGCGGCCATCCAGTTGTTGACCGTACCCCAGGTGCTGTTGCGCCCCCCGGCGCGGGGCAGCTCATCCTGGTAGTCGTTCGAGTACAGCAGCATGGCCTTGCCGATACCCGAGAGGTTGGTGCCGCAGGTCAGCCGAAAGGCTAACTGGCGGACACGGGACAGTGCGGGCATGAGGATGCCCATCAACAGAGCGATGATCGCAATCACGACCAACAGCTCGACCAGTGTGAACCCTTTCCGTTTCATGGTAGTCCCCTTTCCTACTGGGCGAGATCGGCGGGACCGACCGTTCCGGCGGCGCGGAGAGGGTTATAGGAATCAATGACTGCAGCACGAAATGCGTTCCGCGCCGGGACCATCGGTTTGGGGGAACGTACCCCCATCCTGTTCAGGCTCGACGCTGGGAGACCCGCCGATCTCTTGGGTTGAGGTGAGTTTGTACGCGGTCGGTTCCTCAGCAGAGCCTGACCGATCGTCGGCGAAAGATCGACACAAACCCCTGCGCAGGCACGCTGCCGGCGCGACGCCCCAGATAGGGATTGTCCCTATCTTCTCCTGTCATTCCCGCGCAGGCGGGAATCCAGAGACTCCTCGACCCTTGTGGCCCCCCGTTGGCGCGGGGGTGACAGGGGAGGGGAGGACGAACGCTCATTCCGTGGGAGGCTCTGAGCGTCCAGTCCGTGGCGCGCGGGGCACGGGCCCACCGGCGCAGACGTAAAGCGGACACGGGTGCGACAACGCAGGTTCAACCGCAAAAGACCATTCGTGGATCGGTGAACGGGACGCCGTGGGGGGAGGAAGGAAGTCGCCCTGAGGGACGGCGGGTCGGACGATAGAAAGGAAAGATAGATGATGACTCAGAAGGATGATGCGACCGGGATCCGCCGGTTCAGACAGTGCCAGGTGGGAAGCAGTCACTTCTTACTTCAAACTTCACACGTTAAACCTCGAACTTCCCGTCTGTGGCTTGTCAACGTTCGCTGATCCGCCACATTGTCAAAGAACACGTTTCAGAGAAAGGCGGCCCCGAGGGGAGCCCACCGGGGCCGCCTCAATCATTCAGACCAAGAACTCAGCAGACCTTAGCTGCGGGTCGCCGGAGCACGCGAGCCACCGCCAGCCGTGCCGAAGCTGTCGGGGTCGTGAACCAGGACGGAGTCCTTGCGGTTGGCCGGAACCACGGTCGGCGGAACCGGCACGTTGCCCTTCGGATGGCCCTTCGTCAGGTCGGGCGAGATCAGGTAGATGTTGTCGTCTTCGATCGAGCAGTAGGACCGCTTCTCGAAGTTGACGTGCGTGTCGAGGAACATCACGTTCTGACCGTCCAACTGATGGGCGATCGCGTTGCCCTCTTTGGCCTGCTCTTGCGTGCCGCGGGGGCTGATCGTCGTCAGGTCCGGGATGAAGCCGGCAATCGGCTTGGCATCCGAGGCAGGGCTCTTGAGGAACGGGTTGCGGTCGGCGGCGACCGCGAAGCCCGGCTCGCTCGAGACCGTCAGGGCGTACAGCCCGAACGGGATATGGTACGAATAGCTGCAGTGCTTCACCGAGTCCACCAGCGGACCGAAGTCCCAGGCGTCGATGAGTTCGAAGTTGGCCGGCGGCGTGCCGGTGCTGACATCGGAGAGCTTGAATTCCGAGGTGCCGGCGTCGCCCTTGCAGATGAAGGACTTGGGCGTCACTTCGGTGTACTTGACCAGCAGGTAGAAGCACGAGCTGATCGTCGCGGTGCCGCCGCTGCCGTCGGCGCCCAGGCCGAACGCGGTGTAGCGATCCGCGGCCATCCACTGCGGGACCTGACCCCAGGTGCTGGTCCGGCCACCGGCGCGGGGCAGCTCATCCTGGTAGTCGTTCGAGTACAGCAGCATGGCCTTGCCGATACCCGAGAGGTTGGTGCCGCAGGTCATTCTGAACGCCAACTGCCGCACGCGGGCCAACGCCGGCATCAGAATGCCCATCAGCAGAGCGATGATCGCAATCACGACCAGCAGCTCGACGAGGGTAAAACCTTTCTTCTTCATTGCTTTCTCCTTTCACTCACAGACATGAGATTCACAGCCCGGCCGTTCTCCAGTTCCGCCACATTGGCTACTTTAACAGATGAGTGCTCGTTGCCGCCTGACCGGCACAATGCTCACCCTGCGAATCTCCGGACTGTCACAGTGCTTTCGTACAGAAAGCGGCCGGTTAGATTTCAGAACAGCTTTGCGCTTGCCCAAGTCGAAACGTACCTTTAGGCAGCCGACCCTCTGATGCTCCTCACGTAGGTCTTGTGTGTCCCTACAAGTCCACGGCTGGCGGATCTGGGTATGAAGTGCTGAAGAATCTTATGATGGCGATATCGAATATTATATTGGACTTCTACAGATCCACCTGTCGTCAATTTAAATGGTAGCACAGGACCCGAGGGCTGTCAATCGATTTTCGGCCCAATCGGGGATTTCCTTGAAATATTTTTTACCCAGGTTGCCACCGTGTCCCGCTGCCGAGATCCGGCACCGGTTGGAGTCGGCTCCGGGCTGGGGCAGAGACGAGGTCCCGAAGTTGGACATGGTGAACGCTGCAACCGGGTGGCATCGTCAAGGCCGAAGGCCTTGGCGATGGTCCTGCGCCTGGGGAATGAGCCATCGCCAAGCTGCGCGTGGTGACCCCAAACGCGGTTCATCGCGTTTGGGACCCCTTGACGATGCCACCCACGACGTCTTGGGACCTTGCGTTTGCCCTGCGTGCCCGGCAATGACGGCTTGCGGATCGGACACCGCCCGGATATGCTGACGGGGCCGCCGGCCCCTGGCGGAAGAACTCAGGGACAAGGCGGCAAGTCCGCAAGACGTGGGCACCGCGCGGGGATCGGATCGCCTCGTCCGCGGCCGTCGACACGCGCTTTTCGGAGACACTATGACCGGGAAAAAGGAGATCGAGAGCCTCAGGCCGCAGTTGGCCCAGCGCCATCAGGAGCATTTGCTGGCGTTCTGGCCGCAACTGGACCCACGTCAGAGGCAGGAGTTGCTGGACCAGATCCGGGAACTGGACTTGGCCAAGATCGATGAATGGGTCGAGCAGTTGGTCACCGGGACCCCCATTGCCGAGGTCGCAGCGAAGAGATTCGAGCCTGCGCCGTCCTACGGTGCCGAGCCACGTGACACCGGGCAGCGACGTAAGTACCGTAAAGCCATGGAGTTAGGTGACAAGCTAATTGCCCAGGGCAAGGTCGCAGCCTTGGTCGTGGCCGGCGGCCAGGGCGTGCGGCTGGGTTTCGAGGGACCCAAGGGGAACTTCCCGATCAGTCCGGTGCGGCAGAAGACCCTCTTTCGACTCTTCGCGGAGACGATCCAGGCGGTATCACGTCGATATGGGACGATCTGTCCCTGGTACGTGATGACCAGCCCGCTGAACCATGCACAAACGGTAGAGGTCTTCCAAAAGGAGAACTACTACGGGTTGGACCCGCAGGACGTTTTCATCTTCCAGCAGGGGACGCTCCCGAGCTTCGGCCTGGACGGGAGAATCCTCCTGACGGACAAAGCGCAGATCGCGCGTTCGCCGGACGGTCACGGCGGTTGTATCCGGGCCCTGGCCCGCAGCGGTGCCCTGGCGGACATGAAGAAACGGGGCATCGACTACATCAGCTATTGGCAGGTGGACAACCCGCTCGTCCGGCTGTTCGACCCGCTCTTTATCGGCTTGCACGCCTTGGACGGGGCCGAGATGTCCTCGAAGGCCGTCATCAAGAATGCTCCCAAGGAGAAGGTGGGCAACTTCTGCCGGATTGAGGGACGCGTGAATGTGATCGAGTACAGCGACCTGCCGGACGAGTTGGCCGAGAAGCGGCGCCCGGACGGCACCCTGGTCTTCGAGTTGGGCAGTATCGCGATCCACATCATCAATACCGAGTTGGTGGAGAGACTCAACGCCCAAGCGTACTCGCTGCCGCTGCACCGGGCGGTCAAGAAGATCCCCTATATCGATCCACAGGGGCACCGTGTCCAGCCGAAGGAGCCGAACGGCGTCAAGCTGGAATCGTTTATCTTTGACGCCCTGCCCCTGGCGCGGGAGTCCATCATCCTCGAAATCGTCCGGAGCGAGCAGTTCGCCCCTACGAAGAACGCCGAGGGGGACGACAGCGTCCGGACGACGCGTGCGATGATGGTCGAGCGCGCCGCCGCCTGGCTGGAATCGGCCGGCGTTCAAGTCCCCCGCCAACCCGACGGCTCCGCCGATTGCCTCCTCGAAATCGCCCCGAGCTTCGCTCTGGACCCGGCGGATGTCGCGGCGAAACGTCATGTCGTCCCGGAACTGCAGCCCGGCGACCAACTATACCTGCAGTAGGCCCCCTCTTCTCTGGTCATCCGGAGGCGAAGCCGAAGGATCTGGCCACCGAAAAAGAGGTTTCTCTCGTTCGCGGCCCAGATGCTTCGCTTCGGTCAGTATGACGAATAGACAACAGGCTCCCACGAAAGGTAGTCGCATACGTTCCAGGGGAGTGGAAACAACGCTCTGGCTGGCGTGGACGGCAAACGTTATGATCTCAGCCGTGGCGGGAACGCGAACATACTACGTCTATACTCTGGCGAACAAATCCGGCACTCTCTGCACCGGAGTCACCGGGATGATTCGGGGACGCGTCTGGCAGCACAAGACTAAGCAGGTGGAGGGCTTCACGAAGAAGTACAACATCGACAGACTGGTCTTCTATGAGGCCTTTACCGACGTGCGGTCTGCAATCGCCAGAGAGAAACAGATCAAGGGCTGGGTCCGGCGCAAGAAGCTGGAGCTCATCGTCTCGCTGAACCCCGAATGGCACGACTTGAGCGATGGGTCGTACGGCTGAAGGTGGCTCACCCCATTCTGCAAAACCGGACATTGCGCTTGCGCCCAGGGCCGTGCTCGTCTGTCATTCTCAAGGAAGTGATACGGATTCGAGGAATATGAACTCGGATTGGTTTGCGTCCGCTCTCTTGTCATCCTGAGTGCAGCGAAGGATCTGGGCTGTGAGCGAGAGACACCTCCCTTTCGGTGGCCAGATCCTTCGCTGCGCTCAGGATGAGAAATCGGGATCGTGGCCTCAATCAGGACGTCGTGGCGCTAATCCGCAGTCCGTAATCCACAAGCCCAAATCCGAGATCGGATCACTTGGCCGAGAACCGGTGCACCGTCAGGCTGGTGAACTTCCGGCCGGGCTCCAGAACGGTGGAGGGGAAGGCCGGCTTGTTGGGGGAGTCGGGGAAATGCTGAGTCTCCAGGCACAGGCCCGCGTGCCGGCCATAAGCCTTTCCGCCTTTGCCGATGACTGACCCATCCAGGTAGTTGCCGGTGTAGAGCTGCATGCCGGGCTCGGTTGTGTGGACCTCCATGACCCGTCCGCCGGCGGGCTCATGGACCCGGGCGGCCAGCTTCAAGGAATTGGCCGGCCCGCTGAGGACGAAATTGTGGTCGTAGCCGTGCTGGAGCTGGCGGATGCGGCCGCCGATCGGCCGCGGTGCGAGGAAGTCCAGGGGCGTATCGATCACACTGGCGGTGATCCCCACAGGGATCAAGCCCCGATCCACGATGGTGAACCGGCTGGCCTCGACGGTCAGTTCATGGCGGAGGATGTCACCTGTGCCCTGTCCAGCCAGGTTCCAGTAGGTATGATTCGTGAGATTGAGGACGGTTTTCCTGTCGGTCTCGGCTTCGTAGCCGATGCGCAGGTCGTCGTCGTTGGTCAACAAGTAGGTGACGTTGCATTGGAGGTTGCCGGGGTAGCCTTCTTCGCCGTCTTGGCTCAGGTAGCTGAGCCGGACCCAGGCGCGGTCCTCGGCAGCGGTCGCTTCGAGGGTCTTCCAGACGACCTTGTCGAATCCCTTGAGGCCGCCGTGGAGGTGGTTCGGCCCGTTATTGGCGGCCAGCTTGTACTCGACGCCATCCAGGACGAAGCGGGCGTTGCCAATGCGGTTGGCGTACCGGCCGACCGTGGCTCCAAAGTAGACCCGCTGCTCAAGGTACCCGGCCAGGTTGTCGAAGCCCAGGGTGATGTCGTCCAGCTTGCCATGGCGGTCCGGGATCTCCAGAGACACCAGGGTCGCCCCGAAATTAGTGATCCGGGCCCGCAGCCCCTTGGCACTGGTCAGGGTATACAGGAAGACTTCTTGCCCATCCGGTGTTCGTCCAAACGACTCCGTGTGAAAATTCATGCGTCGATTCTCCTTGCCAGTCAATGGCGAATGGCAGACTTGCGATTGCCGATCGGGGCGCTGGTGCCCTTCTATCCGTCATCCCGAGGCCGGCATCCACAAGCGGCAAAGTCGGCAATATACCGGCTTGGTCGCCGTCTGTCAAAAGCCTCTCTGCCGCACGGGCCGGCCACAATGAGCAATTTGCCTACGCGCGCCCCCGCCCATGGGACCAGCAGGGCCCAGGGAGGTCCGGAACGCCTCCGGGATGGTCCTGGAGCGTCCTATAATCGCCGGAACGATGCTTGACGGCCGCGTCCTATCCCGGCATAATGAATATTCCGGTGGCGACCAACCGCCCTATCTGGGGGCTGAGGGCCCGAGGCGGCACAAATGCGAGCACGTCGCAACCGGAAGGGGAACAGGGCCTCGCTCCGGCGCATCTGTATCTGCCGAGCGAGCACGGGGCCGTTCAGTGCTCGCCCGCGTCCCGATCCGGGCCCGGTGGAGCACCGGCCGGCCGTGGATGCAGAGCGGCCGATGAGGAGCCACATCGTGGGCAAACGAAAAGGTTTTACGTTGATCGAACTGCTGGTGGTGATCGCCATCATCGCTTTGCTGATGTCGATTCTGATGCCGGCCCTGCAACGGGTCCGCCAGCAGGCCCGCAAGGTCACCTGCCTGGCCCAGCTCAAGCAGTGGGGCCTCTACTGGAAGATGTACTGCGACGACAACAATGGGTACTGGCTCAGCGGCGCGGGCGGCGGCAGCGGTGTCTGGTGGACCCGGCCCATGCAGGACATGTTCAATATCGGCGTCAAGATGCGGTGCTGTCCGCAGGCGACCAAGCCCATTGGCGGCCAGAGTATCCACGCCGGGATTGGCTACTGGTCCGAGCAGGCGTGGACTTCGGGCAACGGGGCCAGCGCCTGGGTCGGCAGCTACGCGCCGAATGGCTGGATGTGCAATCCCCCCTCGGGACAAACGTCGGTGTGGGGCCGTTCGCCGGCCCGAGACCACTGGCGCACGCCGAACGTGCCGGAAGCGTCGGAAGTCCCGCTGTTCTGCGATGCCTGGTGGGTCGATTTCTGGCCCCGGGCGACAGATCAACCACCCACGATCGCCGGCGGCCCGGGCGACACGCCCAACAGCAACGAGATGAACCGGGTGTGCGTGGACCGGCACAACGGCTTTTTGGGTATGCTCTTCTGCGACTGGTCGGTGCGACCGGTCGGGCTGAAGGAATTGTGGACCCTCCGATGGCACAAGGACTTCAACATCCGCGGGCCCTACACCAAGACCGGCGGCATGCAGCCGGGTGACTGGCCCCAGTGGATGCGGCGGTACAAGGATTTTTGAGGCAAGTCCGCGGAGATGGTGTTGGGAACCTCCAGCGTGGTTGCGTCTCCGGGGTTTCGTGTTCCCATAATTTTGTATAGGAGCGGTATCGTGGTTAAGAACATGGTTAGGAAACGAACGGGATTCACGTTGATCGAGCTGTTGGTGGTGATCGCGGTGATCGCGATCCTGATGGCGATCCTGATGCCGGCGTTGCAGCGGGCGCGGGAGCAGGGCCAGCGGGCGGTGTGTCTGAGCACGCTCAAGCAACTGACCCTGGCCTGGATCATGTACGCCGACGACAACGACGACAAGCTCGTCAACGGCGAGGCCGGCTACAGCAACAACGCCAATCATCCCCGGGAAGAGGCCTGGGCCGGCCAGTGCTGGACGAGCCAGTACAACGTGCGGGGCGGCACCCGCATGCCGCGCGAGCAGCAGATCGCCGCCATCCAAACCGGCATCTTCTGGCAGGGCAAGTACGTGACCGAGCTCGGCGCCTTCGCCTGCCCGACCGGCATCCGCGATGAGATGCTGACCTACAATATCATGGACGGCGTCAACGGCCGGCCCCGCACCGGCACGAACAACGGCAACACGCCGGCCTCGCACAACGGCCGCAAGCTCTGGGTCAAGAACCGCAGCGACATCTTCCAGCCCTCCGAAAGACTCGTCTTCATCGACGAAGGCTGGGCCACGCCGGATAGTTTCGCGGTGCACTGGAACAGCACCTGGACTTGGTGGGATATCGCCCGCTGCCGCCACGGCGACGGTACCGACGTGTCCTTTGCCGACGGCCACGCCGAGTACCGCAAGTGGAAGGGCACCGGGACCGTCAAGTGGGGCCGCGACCACGCCGACTGGCACCAGGGCGGCTACGCGCCGCAGACCGAGGATGAGTGGGACGATCTGCGCTTCATCCACAACGGTTGCTGGGGCCAGACGCACCCGAGTTTCCCGGGACGGTAAGCAACCGTCCCCTGGCGGGGCATAGCGGCCGGAACGTGAGGACATAAGACCTTCCGAGGGTTGGAGTGCGCTCCGACCCTCTTTTTCTTTCCCCGTCTGGCCTTTCGTGCTCGGCGTCTCCACGGGAATGCGCTTGGGCATG
>JALORE010000301.1 GCA_025459125.1 Planctomycetota bacterium
CATTGCGGACCCGATAGGCGTGGCTGATCGGCGTAGCGCCCTGGGCCACCGAGCCGAAGCTGGTCCAGTCGGTCGTGCTGGGCGTGGTATCGCCATCCGCGATCGAGTAGCCGTTGCCGGTGACCGTGATCTCCGGCGGTGTGGACGCTACCACCGTTCCCGTAATGCGGAAGTTGAACGGATTCTCGTTACTATCATTATTGCCGATGATGATATCGCCCGTCTTGGTCCCGGCTACTGCCGTATCCAAGCGCACCGTGAACACATCCGAGCTTCCCGGCGTGATGCTGGAAGACAGTCCGTCGGTGATCGAGAAGCCCGACGGGACCGACAGCGAGCTGATCGTCAACGTGCTGCTGCCGTCGTTGCGGACCCGGTAGGGCTGGCTGATCGGCGTACCACCCTGGGCCACCGAGCCGAAGCTGGTCCAGTCGGTCGTGCTGGGCGTGCTATCGCCATCGGCGATGGAATAGCCGTTGCCGGTGACGGTGATCTCGGCCAGAGCAACGTGCGACAGCACCGATGACCCGGCCAGGTACTCCGCGCGGGCATCATGCGGGCATCCCAGCAGATGTCCCGTTTCGTGACCGATGACCCGGGAGACCTGATCGACGAGATCGTCCGCCCCGGAGGATGTGCCCAGCAATTTGTCGCTGAAGACGAAACCGTCGTCGTTGCGGATCGCGTTACCCGTATCCACCTGCTCCGCCAGACCGAGGAAGGAGCCGTATGTGCGGAAGGGGGCATCGTCTCCGCCGATCCAGAGCGTGGAGTACCACCCTTGCGCCGGACGCTCCGTGGTGAACGTCACGCCCGAACCGGCAAAAGTCTCCTGCAGCCGCGTCAGGATCTGGCGGATGATGGCCTGTTCCTGCCCGGCCGGTTCGCCGGGGACTCGGAAGGCAGGGACCTCGAAGGGACCGACCGTCACCGGGCCTTCATAGGTCACGCCGGTGGCACCGTCGAAATCGAGGTAGACAACCTGACCTTGCCAATTGGAGAGGTCAGAGGCCGCCCGTACGAGCGTTGGAGGACCGCGAATCTCGATAGGCAGTGCTGCCGGATCCCCAACTACCGCTGACGGAGCGGGCCCGGCCGGCTCAGAAAGCTCCCCGCAGTTCGTAACGGAACCGCACGACAACTCCGTCACGACACAGGCTTCCGGACTCGCCAGGTCGGACGGTCGCGTGGGCGCAAGGGCTCCGGCGTCGGTCTGCTCCGGCACGGTCACGGTGCCGAGGACCAGGGTTTCCTGAAGAATGCACTGCTGGCTGGATGCTGGTCCATCTTCGCTCTGAGGCAACTGTACAATGAGAGGAGGTTCATCGGGTTGACTGAGGAGCAGGACTGGTGGCGGTACCCCGATGGACTCAGCACTGAGAAGAACGCGGGGTTCCAGCGCTTCGAAGAACGGAGTTGCAGCAGGCTGGAATGCCTCCACACCCCTCTTCTTGCCCCCGATCCAGTCGCCGATGCTTCCGAACAACACGTCTGCCCCTCACAATTCGGGCATGTTCCCGCGGAAGGCCATAACCTCTCAAATGGAGATATCTGCCCGGGATTCTTGCCGGTACCGCACCAATATCCCCTATCTTACCAAAAATGACACCCAAGTCTATCCGTATAACTACGTATTCTTCACTTTTTCTGTCGGACGTGTAGGAGGCCAGGGACCTCCGGAGTCCCTGCACCGCGTCGTGAGAACTGCACCGCGCCAGTCCATCCGGCACGGGATACTGGCGGCCGGGGACAGGCTGCGGTCGAGGAACGCCGCAGGCAGGGGGGCGTGGTCACTCGAACGGGCGGTCGCGGTGGAAGTCGGGGAGATAGCGGTGCCGGCTGCGGAGCTCCTGGATGAAGGCGTTCTCCAGGCCCAGCTCCACCGCGTAGTCGGTGACTTCGTCGTACTCGCGGACGGTCAAGGGACGATCGATCTCCGGGCAGCGGGAGGCCCGGTGCTGGGGGGAGTACTGGGACATAATGCTGACGTGCGTGTCCGGCGCGAGCTGTGCGAGCAGGGCCAGGCATCGGCGGCTGTCGTCCGCGGCGCCGGGCAGGACCAGGTGGCGGACCAGCAGGCCGCGCCGGGCAATCCCGTCGTCGTCCAGGTCCAGGTGGCCGACTTGGTCGAGCATCTCGCGCAGCACCTCGGGGATGACGTCCGCGTAATCGCTCGCGCCGGAATAACGCCGGGCAAGATCATTGGAGAGATACTTGATATCCGGCAGGTAGATGTCCACCAGCCCGCGAATCTGCCGCAGGGCGGCCACGGAGTCGTAGCCGTTCGAGTTGTAAACGATGGGTATGGCCAAGCCCTTCGCCCGGGCCGCGACGATTGCGTCGGCGGCCTGGAAGATCACGTGGGAAGGGGAGACGAGGTTGATGTTGTGCGCCCCGGCCTGGGCGAGACGCAGCATCTCATCCGCCAGCTTGTCCGTGGTGAGCGTTTGCATCTGGGCGGGCTTGAATTCCTGGCTGATCTGGTAATTCTGGCAAAAGACGCAGCGCAGGTTGCAGCCCGCGAAAAAGATCGTGCCGGAGCCGCGCGTGCCGGAGATCGGGGGCTCTTCGCCTTGATGCAGACCGGCATGGGCGATCAGCGCCCCGGCTCCGATCCGGCAGAACCCCGTCTGGCCCGCGCGCCGATTGACGCCGCACTGCCGCGGGCAGCATTCGCAACGCACCAGTTGATTCGAAAACGGCTGACTCATAACAACGACGATCTTACCATAACGTTTGACCTTTGTCGTTGTTCGGCCCGACAGAGTGGAGACGAAATGAAACCACAGATTCCGCAGAATCTGGGTCAATCTGCGCAATCTGCGGCTTCTTTTCCTTCTTCCGCGGGTTCAGAGGTACCGCCGGGGACGGCCGTGCCACCGAGTGAGTGTCGCAGACGAGTTGGGCGGAGGTTTCAATTCTTGGACGGCTCCGAGGCGGCCTTCTGTCGTTCCGCGCTGACGATGCGCCAGAGGTTGCGCAGGTTGCGGTCGTGCATACCGTGAGCCCAGTCGCCGGGTGGGGTCTCCCGCAGGGCCGGGAAGTTGGTGCGCAGCGCCCATCGTTGGGTCGTCTGCTCGAAGGTCAGACCCTCCTGGCGGGCGGCGCGGACGCCGGCCAGCATCTTGACGTAGTAGTCCCGCGCGGGCCGCAGGTCGCTCTTGACCAGCGGCGGGCTATGGGACGGGATCACGCGGTGGATCTGGACGTCCGGGGCGAGAAACGAATCGAGCACGGCGATGAAACGCTGCACGTCCGCAAGCTGCGTCTCTTCGGCGACCTCGGGCAGGTGGGCCCGCTGGTAGACGGTGGCGCCGCTGATCAACAGCTTCTCCTGCGGGACGTAGATCAGGATGTCCGACAGGCTGTGGCCCTTGCCGAAGAAGACCAGCTCCAGCGTCAGGTCGCCGAGGTCCAGCACCTGCCGGTCGGGGAACGTCAGCGTGGGTTTGACCACCTCGAAACCCTCTTTCATGTCCTGAATGTACAGCCGCCAGAACTGCATCTCCCCCAGAATGCGCAGGGCGTTGGTTCGCTGGCCCGCCACCTGGGGCAGGACCGCCTGGAGGTTCTGCAGGATCCCGACCGCATGGTCGATGTCCTGTCGCTTCCGCTCGGGGTCCACCTGCTTGGCGACGAGCCATTCCATGTCCCGGGGCAGGTTCTCGTGCCCGACCACGACCGCCCCCGGGAACACGGGGTTGCCGCTGGCATGGTTGTCGTGGGCGTGCGTGTTGATGACGTAGGCCCAGTCGTTACGGCCGAACACCTGCTCGATCCGCGCCTTGATCGGCGTCATGATCCGCGGCGACATCTCCGTATCGATCATGACGAGGCCTTTGGCCGTCTGAATGGCGGTGAGATTGCACCGCCCGGTCCCCAGCCAGTAAGCCAGGACGACCCGCGGTGAGAGCCGTTCAATGCAGACGTACTCGCTGCCGGCGTGTGGTGTGGCAGCCAGAAGCAGGGGCACGAGCATACCGATACGCACGAGACCGACCATGTTCCACTCTCCTGACAGGTTTCCTGGTCCGACCGGGAACCAGACCACGCTCTGGCTCCCTGGTACCATGCGCCGGGCAGGCTCGTTCTACCCCAGGGAATAACCCCGGAATTCCGCATTCCGCGTCTACGCAGGCTACGCCGCTTGTCTTGATCCCGAAACGATGGATGTCATTGCGAGCGCCGCGAAGCAACCTCAATCGCTGGGGTTGAGAGGGCTCCGGAACGCGAAGTGCCGCGTGCTGACATAGCTTCTAACGCAGCCGCATCCAGAGGTAGCTGTACGAGAGGGCGGTGCGCAGGGCCAGTTGCCGGTTGGTCGACGCGGCGGCGTGGCCGCCTTCAGTGTTCTCGTAGTAGTAGACCCGGTGGCCCAGGGCCTGCATCTTGGCGGCCATCTTGCGGGCGTGGCCGGGGTGGACGCGGTCGTCGGCGGTCGAGGTGTAGAAGAAGACGTCCGGGTATTTCGCCTCGGCGTGCACAAGCTGGTAGGGCGAGTACTTGCTGATGTAGGCCCACTCCTCGGGGACATCCGGGTTGCCGTACTCCGCCATCCAACTGGCGCCGGCCAGCAGCTTGTTGTACCGCTTCATGTCCAGCAGCGGCACCATGCAGACGACCGCGTGGAACAGGTCCGGCCGCTGGGTGAGCATGGCGCCCATGAGCAGGCCGCCGTTGGAGCCGCCCATGATGCCGAGATGCCGGGGCGAGGTGATCTTGCGTTTGACGAGATCCTCCGCCACCGCGATGAAATCGTCGTACGCCCGCTGGCGGTTCTCCTTGAGGGCCGCCTGGTGCCAGCGGGGACCGAACTCGCCGCCGCCGCGGATGTTGGCGAGGACATAGACGCCGCCGCGGGTCAGCCAGGCGATGCCGGTGGCGGGGGAGTAGGCCGGCAGCATCTCAATCTCGAAGCCGCCGTAACCGTAGAGCAGTGTCGGATGGGAGCCGTCCAGCTTCATCTGCTTCGCCCGCACGACGAAGTAGGGGATGTGCGTGCCGTCTTTCGAGACCGCCTCGAATTGCTCGCTCTGGAGACCCTCGGCGTCGAAGAAAGCGGGCAGCTTCTTGAGCGTGTGTGGCACCTCGGTGTCGGAGGC
The DNA here is from genome assembly GCA_025459125.1 of Planctomycetota bacterium. Lineage (GTDB taxonomy): Bacteria > Planctomycetota > Phycisphaerae > Sedimentisphaerales > Anaerobacaceae > PLanc-01. Next base: position 5,103 of record JALORE010000301.1, read on the forward strand.
GTGAAGAAGCGTGGTCGGCGTGAGAAAGCTCTCGAAGGTGAACATGTACCGGTCCGATTGTTCGTCCGCGGTGATGATATTGACGGTCCCGCGCGGCGGACCCTGGATCTTGAGCCGATCCCAGCGATCGCCGGCGAGGCGGTACACGTACAGGCTGCTCTGGACATTGTCCAGCAGGTTGACCAACAGCAGGTTGCGGGTGTGGGCGAAGGAGGCAATGTTCGAACGGTCGTTCGGCTCGACGATCGTCGTGAACGCGCGGTCGCCCTGGAGGTAGCGGTCATAGTCGATGCCGAGCAGGGCGCCCTGGCGATAGGTCTTGGCGCCGACGGTCCAATCCGACCGCAGGCGCAGGAGCATCTGGCTCTTGAGGAACCCGCCGAACTGCGCATCGTCGGGAATCTCCAGCTTGCGGGGCCGGCCCGCCTCGATGACGTACGTGTGCGACGTGTAGAAGGTGATGCCCCGGTGGATCACGTCATATTGCCGCTCGGGCGTATGGATGACGCTGCAGCCGACGGAGACGTCGGTGGACTGGCCTTCGAACACGGTCGCGGCGCTTGCCAGCGGGGTGCCGCGCTTCCAGAGTTTGGTGATCCGCGGGTAGCCGGAATCCGTCCGGCTGCCCGCGCCGAAATCGGTCTGGACGTACAGCGTGTCGCGGTCCTTCCAGGAGACGCTGCCTTTGGCCTCGGGCAGGGAGAAGCCGTCCTTGACGAACTGCTTCGTGTCGGCATCAAACTCGCGGATGACCACCGCGTCGCCGCCGCCGCGCGACAGATGCACCATGAAGAGCCGGTACTCGGGATAGAGTCCCTCGGCCCCCTTGAACACCCATTGCTCACCCTCGTCCCGGCTGAGCTTGTCGATATCGAGCAGCACCTCCCACTTGGAGGGATCGAGATACGCCGCGAGCGTCGTCCGCCGCCAGAGGCCGCGCTCGTTGTTCTTGTCCTTCCAGAAGTTGTAGAGGTACGGGCCCTCGAACTGCGGGTAGGGGATGCGGACATCGGAGTCAAGCACGTCCAGTGTCTTGGTATACACCTCCTCGAAGCCCGGCTGAGCCTTGAGAACCTCCAGGGTGGCCTCGTTCCGGGCTTTGACCCAGTCGAGGGCCTTCTCGCCCCGGACCTCCTCCAGCCAGAGGTAGGGATCCGGCTCCTGAGCGGCCTGTACTGTCTGCAACGACAAAACCATCATGATCGCGCCCAACAAAACGTTCATTTCATGCTGTCTCATTTATACGCCTCCGGTGTGCGGTTGGTCGTATCGTTGGCCTGTTGCCCCAGGACCATACCCTCGAATACCCGTTCCCCGGGCGGTTGTCAACCGTGGCAACCACGGCCGGGGGCGCTTGAAAGGCCCGTCCCTTTCTGGCAGAATGGTCCCATCCAGAGCTGTAACTAAGGATGGTGGCCATGAGTGATGTCACGCGCATCTTGAATGCCATCGAACGGGGGGATGCCCGGGCTACGGACGAACTGCTGCCGCTGGTGTACGAGGAACTGCGGCTCTTGGCGGCCCAGAAGTTGTCGCAGGAGAAGCCGGGCCAGACCCTGCAGGCGACCGCCCTGGTCCACGAAGCCTATCTCCGGCTGGTGGGAAACGAGCCCCCGAGTTGGAACAGCCGGGGCCATTTCTTCGCCGCGGCCGCCGAGGCGATGCGGCGTATCCTCATCGAGAATGCCCGGCGGAAGAAGACCGTCAAACGCGGCGGGGCGCTGCCGGGGGGAGGACCTGTCCCGGCCGAGCCGACGGTCGAGGACCCGGGCTTGGATCTTCTGGCTCTGGATGAGGCCCTGGCCCGGCTGGCGGCCGCGGAGCCCATCATTGCGGACCTGGTGAAGCTGCGTTACTTCGCCGGGCTGACCATCGACCAGGTGGCCCAGATCCAGGGAATCTCCCGCCGGACCGTGATTGACCGGTGGGCGTACGCGCGATCCTGGTTGGCCCGGGAAATCGCCGGCTCCTGACGGGGTGGAAAAGGGGACATTCTGCTTTTTCATCCTCCTTGTTCCCGGGGCTGACTGAAAAAGCAGAATGTCCCCTTTTCCCGCGTCCGCAGATTTTCTGCCATCTTTCGGTTTCTCCGCTGCCCTGTCGCGCAGCCATTGGCGCACTGTAGGTGGAGGACAGTCCATGACCGAGCGTGTCGAAGACAAGGACAGAGAGCAAGTCCGGGCGGTGTTCGCCGAAGCCTACCGCCGGCCCCAGCCGCAACGGGCAGCCTACCTTGCCCAGGCCTGTGGGGACGATGCCGGCTTACGGACCGAGGTCGAGTCGCTCCTCCAGGCTTACGCCGCAGTCGGCGACTTCCTGGAGACCCCGCCGATCTGCCAGGATGTGACGTTGCATGAGACGCCCGTCGCGGAAGGTTGCGGCACGGTCATCGGGCGGTACAAGCTCCTGGAGAAGATCGGCGAGGGCGGCATGGCGGTGGTCTACATGGCCGAGCAGCAAGAGCCGATCCGCCGCAAAGTGGCCCTCAAGATCATCAAGCTGGGCATGGACACCCGCCAGGTGATCGCCCGCTTCGAGGCGGAGCGCCAGGCTCTGGCCTTGATGGACCATCCCAGTATCGCCAAGGTCCTCGACGCCGGTGCCACCGAGACCGGCAGGCCTTACTTCGTTATGGAACTGGTCCAGGGCGTCTCCATCACCGAGTACTGCGACCAGAACAGCCTGAGCACGAAAGACCGGCTGCATCTATTCCTCCAGGTCTGCCACGCCGTGCAGCACGCCCACACCAAGGGTATCATCCATAGAGATCTCAAGCCCTCGAACGTCATGGTTACGCACCATGATGGCAAGCCGGTCCCGAAGGTGATCGACTTCGGCATCGCCAAGGCCACCGACCAGAAATTGACGGAAAAGACGGTCTTTACCCGCTATGCACATCTCATCGGCACCCCCGCCTACATGAGTCCGGAGCAGGCGCAGTTGAGCGATCTGGACATCGACACCCGCTCGGATATCTACTCTCTGGGCGTTCTGCTCTATGAACTCCTG
>JALORE010000058.1 GCA_025459125.1 Planctomycetota bacterium
CCTGGCTTCCCCAGACCGCAGCCAAAGACCAGGGAGCCACAGACTTCCCAGCGCGGCCTTCGGCCACAACCAAGAAAGGTAGAAGAGAAGATGGCAGAAAGGATATGCGGAGAACCGAAGAAGGTCTCCACTCTGCATGGTTCGTTTTCCTTTCCGCCATCTTCGTTTCTCGACCGGAGTTTACACTACCCCCGCACGCAGAGGCACAGATGGAGGGCGCGCGCGCGAGGACCGTTGAAGCTTAAAGCAATGCCTGCTCACTGGCACGGCACTTTTCTTTGAGAGTGAGGGTTCCATACGCTACGATCGGGCCAGGTCGAAACGGTCCAGGTTCATGACTTTGTTCCACACCGCCACGAAATCGTGCAGGAACTTCTCCTGGGAGTCCGCACAGGCATAGACTTCCGCCAGGGCGCGGAGCTGGGAGTTCGAACCAAAGATCAGGTCAACACGGGTGCCGGTCCACTTGAGTGCGCCTGTGGCGCGGTCACGACCCTCGAAGACGTCGCCGTCTGCGGAGGTTGCCTTCCACTTCGTGCTCATGTCGAGCAGATTGACGAAGAAGTCATTGGTGAGCGTCTCGGGCCGCTGGGTGAAGACGCCGTGCCGGGACCCGCCGTGGTTGGTCTTCAGGACGCGCAGGCCCCCCACGAGCACCGTCATTTCCGGGGCGGTCAAGGTCAGCAATTGCGCCTTGTCCACCAGCAACTCCTCGGCCGATACGGCATAGCGGGTCTTTTGGTAGTTGCGGAAGCCGTCCGCGACCGGCTCGAGCATGGCGAAGGAGGCCACATCGGTTTGCTCCGGCGCGGCGTCCATGCGTCCCGGCGTGAAGGGAACCGTCACCTGGTGACCGGCATTCCGCGCCGCCTGCTCGACGCCCGCGCAACCGGCCAGAACGATCAGGTCCGCCAGCGACACTTTCTTGCCGTCGGCCTGCGCCGGGTTGAATGCGCTCCGGATACCCTCCAGAGTCTTGAGCACCTTCGCCAGTTGGACGGGCTGGTTGACTTCCCAGTCCTTCTGCGGCGCCAGACGAAGGCGGGCGCCGTTGGCGCCGCCGCGCTTGTCGGAGCCCCGGAAGGTGGACGCCGAGGCCCAGGCGGTAGAAACCAGCTCCGAGACCGACAGGCCGGAAGCCAGGATCCTGGCCTTGAGAGCGGCGATGTCCTGAGCCTCAATCAGCTTGTGATTGACGGCGGGGATGGGGTCTTGCCAGACGAGCTCTTCGGCCGGAACCTCGGGACCGAGATAGCGTGCGCGCGGGCCCATGTCACGGTGCGTCAGCTTGAACCACGCCCGGGCGAACGCGTCCGCAAACTGGTCCGGATTCTCGTAGAAACGTCGCGAGATCTTCTCGTAGACCGGGTCGAACCGCAACGCGAGGTCCGTGGTCAACATGGTCGGCGCGTGGCGCTTGGACGGATCGTGCGCATCCGGCACCGAGTTGCCGCCTGCCCCGCCCTTGGGGATCCACTGATGGGCGCCGGCAGGGCTCTTGGTCAGTTCCCATTCGTAGCCGAACAGGTTCCAGAAGAAGTTGCTGCTCCACTTCGTGGGCGTGCTGGTCCAGGTGACTTCCAGGCCGCTGGTGATCGCGTCCCCGCCCTTGCCGGTGCCGAAGCTGCTCATCCAGCCGAGGCCCTGCTCCTCGATGCCGGCGGCTTCGGGCTCAGGTCCCACATGGGACGCGGGCCCGGCGCCGTGGGCTTTGCCGAAGGTGTGACCACCGGCGATGAGGGCCACCGTCTCCTCGTCGTTCATCGCCATGCGGGCGAAGGTCTCGCGGATATCCCGTGCCGCGGCGCGCGGGTCCGGGTTGCCATTCGGGCCTTCCGGGTTGACGTAAATCAGGCCCATCTGCACGGCCGCGAGCGGATTCTCGAGCTCCCGGTCGCCGGAGTAGCGCTGGTCTTGGAGCCACTGGCCCTCGGCGCCCCAGTAGACGTCCTTTTCGGGTTCCCAGATGTCCTCACGTCCTCCGGCGAAACCGAAGGTCTTGAAACCCATGGATTCCAGGGCGACGTTGCCGACGAGGACCATGAGGTCGGCCCAGGAGATCTTCCGGCCGTACTTCTGTTTGATCGGCCAGAGCAGCCGGCGCGCCTTGTCGAGGTTGCAGTTGTCCGGCCAGCTATTGAGGGGCGCGAAGCGCTGGCTGCCGTTTCCCGCCCCGCCGCGGCCATCACCCACGCGGTAGGTGCCGGCGCAGTGCCACGCCAGACGGATGAACAACGGTCCGTAATGGCCGAAGTCCGCCGGCCACCAGTCCTGCGACTTGGTCATCAGGGCGCGGAGGTCATTCTTCACGGCCGCCAGGTCGAGACTCTTGAATTCCTGGGCGTAATTGAAACCCGCGCCCATCGGATTGGACTTGGAAGAACGCTGGTGCAAGACATCGAGCCGCAACTGGTTCGGCCACCAGTCCTGGTTCGTCATCCCGCCGCGGGCCGTGTGTCCGTGGCCCTTGCCTGTCACCGGGCACTTGCTGTTTTCGTCCATCGTATGCACTCCTTTCGCAATGTGAGTTGTTGAACCGCGTTATGGTCGGACGTTTGCCAAGCGTTCCTTGTACCGCTCCTGCGGCACCCACGGCGTCAGCATCGGGCTACTCGGATCGGTGTGGTCGCGTCCTTCCCAGTCGTTGCGCACAAGCCGAACACGTTCCCCGAACCTCGACGTGGGCCGACTCGATCTCACCGAGCGTCTTCACCGCCGGGGGGATCGGCAGGTCGTCCAGGTCCGCGCTGTAGAAGTCGCGCACCAAGCCGCACCCCATGCATACGAAATGGTGGTGACGATCCAGGTTCGCGTCATAACGAGCACTCTCGAAGAGCGGCTCGACCCTGCGGACCAGACCCTCGGCCTCGAGCGTGGCGAGGGTGCGGTAGACCGTGTCGCGGGAGATGCTCGGCACGCGCCGGCTGACCGCCTGGAAGACCGTCTCCGCATCCGGGTGTTCGGCACTGGCCGCCAACTCCCGGAAGATCTCCAGCCGCTGATGGGTGATCTTCAGGCCCCGCCGGCGGCAGGTCCGGGTGAATGCCTGGATGCGGCGCTCGACCTCGTCCGTGGACGGCGTCATGCTGGCCCCTTCTTAAATCGTAACTATTACGATTTAAGGAATACGAGGCAACCAAGGGGGCGGTTCAAGAATCTTCCGGTTCGCGCGAAAATTTCTCTGCCGCCCGGAGACGGTGTAAGAAGCGGCCGCATCGAGAGGAAACGGGTCGGGCTTTGGATATAGACATTCTCGCGCGCAGATGGCGCGGGGACACCTACATCCCAAGCCTGCCCCCTTTTCCCTGTGGGGGTTCTGCCCGCCCTGCTTCCAAGATCCCCGCGACGCCTCACACTCCCGTGCGCCGTCCCCGTATCAACCCCAAGGAGGCGGTTCAGGGGCGTGGACGAACGCCCGGGCGCGACGTCCGTCCGGCATCTTCACCACGTCGTGTCACCGTCCGACCTTCTCCGGAGACGGTTCATGGGCCGAACCCCTTTTGAAGACGGCCCATAGGCGGATGGGGTTCCCCAACGCGACGCGTCGCGTTGGGGGGCCCTTCGTGCGGAAGGAGTCTGATGGACAGCTTCGCTTTCCGCTTTCGGGTTGCAGCCAGTTGTGCCCGGTTTCTTCTGATTCCGGGCACGTGTGATCGTCCCAACCGACCTGCCGAGGCGAGACGTCCGATGGGTCCGGTTCCCCCGCTTGGAACCCGCCGCTCGGTCACGCCCCCTGAACCGCCTTTTCTCTTCTCCCGGTTCCTCCAGGGGGCCATTGGGGTGCTTCCGGGGTCAGGTGCGAAGTCACGCCTGAGCGGCCCTGGCGAAGTGCGCGCAAACCGGATGAGCCGCAGGGTATGAAGTTGAGCGCCGTGAGCATCTTGGATGACAAGAAGAGCGGTGCGTGATACGCACCCTACGGGTTGGGCCTGAGCCGGTCAGAGGGCCAAGACCGCCATGTCTTTTCGCTGGCGGGCTTCGGCGTTTTGGGTCAGAAACGGGGGTGCCGTCAGGGCGTCACATGCGGGCGGAGTCGGAATACTGGAACCGCATAAGCTGAAGCCCATCCTACAAATTTGGGGGCGAACGGGGACGTTCGCCCTACGAAGAGGACGGGAATCCGCCACGGCGTGCCGGTTGCACCGCTTTGCCCCGGCGCGTTTGCACTTTCGACTTGACAACCGGCACGGTTCAGGGGAGAATTGCGAACAGGTGCACATGTCTGCACATTTGTTCGCTTGCCGGAGGAAACGTCACTTGTGGCACCGGGAGCAACGCCCGCACCTCGGGGAAGGAGCCAGTATGCGTCGAAGAGGGTTCACGCTCATCGAGTTGCTCGTCGTGATATCGATCATCGCGCTGCTGATGGCGATTCTCATGCCGGCCCTGAGCAAAGCGCGGGACCAGGGACGGACGATCACGTGCCGGGCGAATCTCAAGCAGTACGGGATTGCCCTGCGGATGTACCTGGACGAGAACCGGCAGTACTTCCCGGATGCGCACCGCTGGCTGCAATCCGACAGCCATGCCTGGGTGCGCAAGGGCCAGACGCCGACCGGCGTGTTCTGGCGCTACGTCAAGGACCTGGACGTTCACATGTGCCCGAAGTTCGCTCAGTGGGCCAAGGACAGCACCTACGCGGACACCGCGGTCAGCTACGTGATGAACTCCTACGTCGGCAAAGGCGGCAACATCTGGTCCAACTGGCTCGGGGCCGATGTCAAGGGCGTCGCACGGGAGACGGAAGTCTACAATCCGGCCCGGGTACTGGTGTTCACCGAAGAGAACACCTGGACCATTGAGGGTTACAGTATCGCTCCCTTCAACGATACGCATTTCACGGTCGGCCACCGGGTGCGGCAGATCGACAATTACGCCACGTTCCACAATGCACCGGGCGACCGGGACCGGGGCGGCGCCAATCTGGTCTTCGTGGACGGCCACGTGGAGCTGCTGCGGCGGGTCGAGGACCTGGACGAGGGTTTCCGCCTGGCCTGGCCCAAAAAGGAGATCCCGTACTGAAGGAGAGCGGGCCGTTCTCAGAACGGCTTTGATCATGGCATCGGACTCAAGCAGAAAGGCTGTGGGCGTTGGCCCACAGCCTTTCGAGTTGGAGGATCGTCATTTCGTGGTTCGGGACGCGGCCCGATCACTGGCCGAACTTGAGAATCCAGATGGTGTCCTGGGCTTCAAAGGTGCGGCCGTCGGTGAGGGAGCCGCGCACGGTGATGCGCTGCTCGCCGTACACGCCCGGCGTGGCTGCGAGCAAGGGCGCCGTGTCGAAGAAGCACAGGATCTTGCCTTGGGCGCTGGTGCCGAAGACGTATTGGCCGGTTCCCTGGGCGTTGCCGGGGGTCATGACCAGCGGCGTGTTGCTGATAGCCTGTTTGCCGACGCCCTGCGGCAGATGCACGACCACCATCAGCTCCGCTTTCGCCGGCGGGTTGTTCCGGTAGATGTGGTTGGGCTTGGTGTACATCGTGCCCCGTACCGTCGTCGGGTCCGGCGGAACCGCGGCGGTGGTGGCGACTACCACGCAATGCGTCCGCGTGGGCCCGGTCTCGGCGCAACTGACGACGACATTGTTGGTGATGGCCGTGTCCGTGGCGACCTTCCCATTCACCGACACGACCAGATTCACGACGACCTTGCCACCGGGTTCGAGCGAGGCGTGGCGCAAGGTATACTCCCGATTCCTTTCGTCGTAGGTCCCCGCGCCCCGGTCGCCTTCGGTGCGGACGAACGTCACTTCCTGGGGCAGGGTATCGACGAGCCGGAGGTCCGTCGCGGCCGGGTTGGTCAGCGGGTTCTGCAAAGAAATCTCGTAGGTGATGGCCTTGCCGGCAACGACGTAGGGCTGGCCTTTGCCGTTCACTTTGCCGGTGGCGCCATCCTTGAGGGTCTTGGTCACCAGCAGCGGCTGGAAGGGACTGGCGGCGACCGAGACATCCACCGTGGCGTCCCGGCCGAGCGGGGTGTCATCCGCGCGGGCGGTGGCGGTGTTGGTGAGCGTCAGGCCCGGCGTGGCCGTCTTGGCCACCCGCAGCACCAGGTCGACGGAATTGCCGTCGCCCGGGGCCAATTGCCGGAAGGTCCAGGAGTAACTGCGGGTGAGCGGCTCGTGCCGGCCGTAGTCGCGGTCCCCGGTGGCACGGACGAACTCCATGTGCTGGGGCAGGCGATCGAAGATCACCACGTGGTTCACGGGTTCCCGGTTGTTCTTGTTATCGAAGGAGATCCGGTAGGTGATTTCGCTGCCGACGGGAGCCGAGAACAGCCCCGTTTTCGCATCGACCGTGGCGCCGGCGACCACCCGCTTGCTGACATTGAGCGGCTGGTAGGCCTTCGGCTCCATCGTGACCACCTCGACCGCGTCTTCCGACCGGCCGGTTTCGTTCGTCGTGATGGTGGCGACGTTGAGGATGAAGTGGTCTGCAGGCGCGTTCGGGTCCACGCGGCAGACCAGCTCCAGGCAGGTGGTGGACGTCCCCGTCAGACGCGGGTTCGACCAGGTGTACCGATGTTGGGTGCGGTTGTATTCCCCGTACTCGCGGTCTCCGGTCGCCCGGACGTAGATCAGCTCGTCCGGCAATTCATCCACCACCGAGACGCCGGTCAGGGACAAATCGTTGTGATCGAAGCAGATCGAGTAGGTGACTTCCTCGCCCGGGCGGACCTGCGGATAGTCCTCGCCGTCGATGGTCAAGAACCCCGAAGACGTCCGGGCGGTTTTGGTCAGGCGCAGCGGACGGAGGGAGATCGGCTCGCCGCCCAGGGCCAGGCCGGCGGGATTGCCGATGTCGCGAGCACGGAACAGGAGCATCAGACGGCTATCGTAGACGACCAGGTCGTCGCCCCCGAGGTTGTCGTTGCGCCCGGTGGTGGCGAAAACAAAGCCGGTCTCCGGATCGACGCCCAGGCCCATGATCCCGCCGCTGCTGGGAACCTGGACTTCCAGCAGCGTATTCTGGAAGAGGTTGTACTGCTCCAGGAAGTAGTTATCGCTCACCGGGTAGGCGCCGCCGGAATAGAGATAGCCGCGGACCGGATCGACGGCGACACTGATGGCCGTGTGCCGGACCGGAACCGTTCGGACCAGTCGCCAGTCCGCGGTGCTGTACACGCGCACCGCGGTTTCCATGCCGCCGACATAGAGCTCATCCCGGACCTCATCCAGTGCGATCCCGTACGCCTGGACGCCCGCCAGCTTGAAGGGCGAGCCCGGCACCTGGACCAGCCCGGTGTGGGTGGAGTCCCACTGGAAGACGTACAGGGTCTCGGTGCGCCGCGCCATGCAGTACAGGAGTCGTTTGCCGTGATCGAAGACGATGCCGGCCAGATCCTTCGGTCCCTGCACGGTCAAGGTCCCGGTGTCCTTCAGGGTGACCGCGTCCAGCACAACGATGACCCTGGAGCCTTCATAGGTGACGAACAGACGCTGGGAATCCGAGTCCAGGGCCAGTCCCACGGCGCCGGCCGCATCCTCCGGCAGAGGCAGGATGGCCTGACGATCCATCGTCAGGGCTCCATTGGGTCCGATATCGTAGACTTGCAGGGGAATCTGCTGATCGGCGGGCAGGATGTCGGCAATGACATAGAGCGATTCCGCCGTCGCCGCCGGTGTGGCGATAGCGATCAGCAGACCGGTCAGCACCAGGGTCAGAAGAGAGACCGGGCCCCGACCGGCCGGGTCGGTTCGCGGCCACCCGGACGTAGAACTCATCGTGACTGCCTCGCGCACCTCAGGTTGTAACTGACTTCTCATGGCTGCACCCATCCACATGTATTCTGGTACGTCCCATAATGCATATCTATCTTACCATTTTGTAACCCCTCTCCCAAATGAAAAGGGGTACGACGGCCCGGAACAAGCCCGAGAATATCGTGCCCGGAGCGGGTCTGCCGGTCAGGGTACGCCACCGTCTCATGTTCCACCGCCGCTTGCCTATGGAGATATCGGCTCTTGACGGCCCGGGATGAAGTGGCAAGGAGGATCTGCGGCGCGGCTTGACAATCTTCCCCGCTGGTTTTAGACTGGGACTCCGAGCATGGACAGGTCACCGCATAGTGCCGCGCACCCCGACGAGCCCTGCCGCCCCGGCGGGCCGGAGAGGTCTTCCTACGGCGAGCCGGCGGCCCTGCGCGTTCTGGGGCTGTTGTGGACGTCGCGGTGGCTGGTCACGGGAGGAGCGCTGCTGCCTGCCCTGCTGGTGGCTCTGGCTCTGTACGCGTGGCCCAGCAGGTACACGGCCACCTTTGTCTATGAGCGTCCCCTCCAGGAGAGCGAGTTCAACGTATTGCAGCGGCGCTTCTACAGCCAGGAGAACCTGGAAAAGATCGTCACGCGTCTGCGCGAGCAGAAACTGACCCATTATGTGCGCCGGTTGGAGCGGGCCCGCCAGCGGCAATCCTTCGAGCGACTGATCCGCTTCGACGTGGACCCGATGTACCCCCGGCGGCTGCTGACCACCGATCCCTGCACGTCCGAGCGGATCAGTGCGTTCCGGGCCCGGCTGCTGTCCCTGGAGATCGTCGGCAAGTCGGAGGCCGAGGTATCCGGCGTCGCGGCGGTCGTGACCGACAATATCGAGAGAGTCCTGCCTCTCTATGACATTCGGAACCACCTCAAGAAGTCCCTGGAACAGATCCGGGGCAGTGCGGCCGAGACGGAAGACCGGCGCTTTGACCTGACCCTGGACCTGGGCAGGGAAGTGGCGAAGCTGGAGAAGCTCAAGGCGCTGGACAGCGCCGGCGGGCCCTCCCAGGACAACGTCGTCCTGCAATTCAACAGTCCCGACCAGAGCCGCGAGGTCCTGCCCCTGTTCTCCCCGGGCCGTACTACGCCGGAGAAACTGGCCGAATTGCAGAAGGTGCTCCGCGATACGGAGAAATACAACTTCTACGACTTCCTCCCGGTGTCGTACCAGGTCCGGGCCGTGCAGTCGAGAATCGTCGATCTCCAGGAGACCCTCGCGAACGACACGGAGAGGCACAACTTCCACCTGCAGGTGCTGGACCTGGATAACCAATTGCTCACGAAGATCGAAGAAAGCCTGCTGCTTCCGTACACGGCGTCGCAGTATCTGGGGTACCTCAACGAGCAACTGCAGGCGTGCCAGGATCAGGCGGTCCGCGACCATCTGCGCGCGCACGTCCGCCAGATCGAGAGCCTGGTCGCGCTGAACACGCGTGCGGGCGAGAGGCCCATCGTCCACCCGATCTCCCGGAACCCGGTCCGAAACGGTGTCCTGACGCTGGTGCTGTGCCTGATGGTCACCACGTTCGCGGCCGTGGTGCTGGAGTGCCGGCGGGAGGGACGCCCTGCCCTGGCTTCACCGGGCCGCCCCGGATCGCAGGCCGAGGCGGCGCCCCGGGGGCTGACGGCGGCGGATCGCAGTCCCGGGTGACCACCTTGACGGACCGCACGGACACGAATCCTGGTGGTACCCCCGGCCCTCCGTCCTCGGATCACCGCCGGGTTCTGGGCAACTTCGTCGCGCTGACCGTCGTTCAGTTCGCCAATTACCTCGCGCCGCTGATCACGCTGCCTTACCTGTTCCGGGTCCTGGGTCCTTCCTGCTATGGCCTGACCGAGCTGGCCCGCGCCATCAGCATCTATTTCCTGATCCTGACCGACTACGGCTTCAGCTTCTCCGCGACGAAGGAAATTTCGGTGCACCGGGACGATCCGCAGCGCGTCTCGGAGGTGTTCTCCTGCGTCCTGCTGTTGAAGTTCCTGCTCGTGCTCCTCGGCTGGCTGATTCTGGCCCTGGTGGTATTTCTCACCCCCCGCCTTCGGGCCGACTGGCCGGTCTATTTCCTGTCTTTCAGCAGCGTCTTCGGGATGTGGCTGTTTCCGCTCTGGTTGTTTCAGGGCCTGGAGCGGATGAAGTACGTCCCGGTGCTGAACGTCACGGCCAAGACGCTCGTCGTCATCGGCGTCTTCGTCTTCATCCATGACCCGGCGGACTACCTGCTAGCGCCCCTGCTGCAGTCGGCGGGCACGATCCTGATCGGCGTGGCGGGACTCGTCCTGGCTCTGTGCACATTTCCCGTCCGCTTTCGGATGCCCTCCTGGACGCTGCTGAGACACGAGTTCCTGAACGGCTGGCACCTGTTCCTCTCCCGCGCGGCGGTCACGCTTTACACGACGAGCAACGCGGTGATCCTGGGGCTGTGTACCGACACCACGTTCGTGGGGTACTACGCCGCCGGCGACAAGATCGTCCGGGCGGCCGGGGAAGGACTGCTGGCCCCCCTGTCCCAGGCGATCTTCCCACACGTTAGCCGGCTGGCTTCGCAGTCGCGCCAGGGGGCCCTGCGGTTCACCGCCCGCGTGGCGGTCCCCCTCATTACGGCCACGGCGCTGATTTCGGCGAGCCTGCTGTTGGCCGCCCCGCACGTGGCGCGGATCGCGCTCGGCCGGCAGTCGGAGGGCAGCGTTCCGGTCATCCGCATCCTGGCGCTGCTGCCGCTGATCGTGAGCCTGAGCAATCTCTTCGGCGTCCAGGTCATGGTGAATTTCGGGCTCAAGCGGGCATTTGCCAGGATCCTGATCACCGCCGGCGTTCTGAACATCGGTCTGGCCGTAGCCCTGGTCGTACCTCTGAAGCACATCGGCGCCGCCCTGGCCTCGCTGACGACGGAGATCTTCGTGGTCACCACGATGCTCCTCGTCCTGCACCGGCACGGCCTGCACGTCTTCCGGGCCGGCCGCAAAGACGTTGACAAGCAGGAGCCCGCGACATAGAGTGCCTTCCCAACGTCCATTCTGCAGAAGTCCACATGGAAACACATGGGATAGCCGTATTCGATGTCTGCCATACCCTCACCCGCACGAACAACACCTCCGCGTTCGTCGGCTTTGTGCTCAAGAAGGATCGCTCGCTGCGCTACGGCTTGTTTGTGCTCCTGCGGATGCTGTCACTGCTGTTTCGCCTCCCTGGAATCCGCTGCACCCTGCGGCGGGCCCGCCGGTGGGACGGTCAGATCGTGTTGTTGCGAGGTTACTCCCCGGCCCACCTGGCGGAACACGCCAGGCAGTACGTCGATCATCTGTTCGCCCGGAATCTGTTGCATGACAGGGTCCTGGAGGTCCTGCGACAGGAGAAGGCTCAGGGCCGAACCGTGTACCTGGTGTCGGCGGCGGTCGACCCTCCCATCCGGGAGTTGGCCGGACGGCTCGGGATCGAGAATCACTTCTCGTCCGAGTTGGAAGTGAAAGACGGACGCTGCACGGGCCGGCTCCGGACCGATCTGTTCGGGCGCAAGGGAGCGGTTCTCGAACGGATGCCCGGGAACGTGGACTGGCAGGTTTCCGCGGTATACTCCGACGACATGCAGGACGCGGATTTCATGGCGCGGTTCGGCCGGCGCTACGCAGTGGTGAACACGTGCAAAGCACACGCGCGGTGGAACGACAAGGGCCGGGGATTCCGGTTCCTGGTCAACTACGAAGAGCCGTCCGCCGGTCAAGACCCCGATTCCGTGACCGCCCGGACCGCGCCGTGGATCTACGTGCCCTTCCTGTACTACGCCGTGAGCCGGTTGCATCGCCAGGGGGTGCACAGCCTGCTCCTGCGGGAGATAGTCCCTGTTACCGTGACGGCCTGGCTGTTCATGAATCGGGACGCCCGCACGCTGCTGTTACTGCCTTTGTCGTTCCTGATGTTCTTCTGCGTCTACGAGATCGGGGGGCTGGTCAACGATCTTTGTGCGCACCGGGAAGACCCGGCCCAGCGGATCTCCCGTATCGCGCCGGGCGTGCAGATCCACGCGGGCCTGTTCGTCGCGATCCGGGTGGCCCTGGTCGGACTCCTGTCGGCATGGCTGGGGGCCGCAGGCTATGCGATGGGGCTTTATGCCGGTACGCTGGCGGTGTGCCTGATCGTCTATCTGCTGCACACGCTGATCCTGGGCAACCTGAGGGTGCTTACCTTCCTCGGCCTGCGGATCTGCCGGAGCTCGATTCCCTGGTTCATCCTGGCGTCGCGCCTGCCGCCGGCGACGTTGATCGGTTGGTGCGCGGTCTTCTTCCTCGCCGATGCCCCCGGGCGGTTGTACGTGTACAGCCGCCGACGAGGACTGGTGCACGGCACGATTCCCACGTGGCAGGTCCGCAGTGCCAGTGCCGTGCTTCTGGGTGGACTGGGTGCGGTCCTTTACGTCCGGGACGGATCGCCCTGGCTGCTGGCGGTGGCGGTCTACTACCTGGTGCTCGAGGGTCTCTGGGGTCTACGTGGGAGAGGGCCGACGTTCGTCCGTACGTGAATGATGGTGGGATATCTTGCCAATCCGTTGTTTCTGTTCGTGGCCGTCTGGGGTGTGGCGGGAGCCTCGTACCTGGCCGGCGTGTGCACCGGGTTGTTCCCGGCGCCGCGTCCCCTGACCGTGGTCCTGCTGCTGGTCAACGCCGTCACGTTCCCGCTGGGGTATCTGACGTGGACCCTGTTCCAGGGCCTTGAGGTGCGGGACAGTGGGCTTGCCCGGAGCCGCCGGCAGCCGCTGACGTCCACACGGCTGCAATGGGCGCTCGCCTTCACGCTGCTGATGGGCGTCCTGGCCCTGGGGCTGATTCTCTGTCGCGTTGCCGCCATCGCGGCCTATTTCGGGGTCAGCGTCGTGGACCTGCTGATGCGCCCGGTTCTGCTGCGGTTCGGCCTGTTCGTGTTTCTGGAACGGGCGGTCTCCCAGACCAACCTGCTGGTCAAGTTCATCTCGCTGACCAGTGCCCTGTTCACCATTGGCTTCGTCCTGCTGGGCATTTTCCTCCGGCTCGATACGACGGCGCGGCGCTACGTCTATCTTGCCGGTTTTCTGCTCGTGGGTCTGGTCACGTGCCTGGTCAACCTCAGCCGGTACGATATGACGGTCTACGCACTGTACCTGGTTTTGTCCTACTGCGCGGTGAGCTCGCCGGCTTGCCGCGAACGGTCGCCCCACGCGGCCCGGAGCCTGGTGCTGCCGGTCCTGGCGGTGGTGGCCATGTTCGTCATCGTCGAGCTCCTATTGCGCAAGGGCGACGTCTTCGATCCAACCGAGCGTTTTCACGGTGTCCTGTATTCCCTCTACTGGTCCCTGGCCTCGCCCATTGCCGCCTTCAACGAGTTTCTCGGGGGCTTCCAGGGCCCGTACGATCTGGGCCTGAACACGTTTTATCCCATCTTCAAGTGGCTGCACCAACTGGGCCTGATCCCGCCGCCGGACCTGCTGGTCTACGGCGAGTTCATCTTCATCCCCCATCCTGCCAACGTGTACACGTACCTCCGCAACTTCTACGAGGACTTCGGCCTCCTGGGCGTGGCGCTCGTTCCCTACGTACTCGGTGCGCTGGTGGCTGCCATCCGCGGCCGGGCGGGTCGGGACCTGCCGTTTTTGATCCTCCACGTCTTCCTGCTGATCCCGATCATCTTCTCTTTCTACAGCTATCCTCTGCTGCCGACCCAGTTCTACCTGCAGATCGCGTTCGCGTTCCTGCTCTTTCGCTATCGCCTGCCGGAAGAACAGGGAGAATGGAATGATGGAACAATGGAACGATGGAATACTGTCGGAGCGTGAGCCTTTTTATACGGATTACGCCTGAGAATTTCGTAGCATGGGTGGCAGCGGCAAGCTCCGAGGACTCCGCTTGCCACTGCCACCCGGAATCTGGCTCGGGCGTACGAGGAACTCCGTCGCCATCGGTATTACCCATGATTCCAATATTCCCATGCTCCATTATTCCACGATTCCAGCGCACTGGCCGCCGTCGCAGCGCTCGTAGAGGTACTCGAAGAAGCCGCGATGGCAGCGGTCTTCCGGCAGGCAGAAGACGCGGGGCTTCTTGAAAACCCGCTTGAAGCGGCGCGGGTCGGGCACCAACTCCGACCCGAGGACGTTCAGCGATGGCGTCCCGTCGGCGTCGCGACGGGGCAGCCGGGTGTCGTGATTGATGTGCGAAAGATACCGGCGGCACGCACGCTCGATCACCTCCAGGCACGCACGGCTGGAGGCGCCGTCCATCTCGGAGAAACTGCAGGCGTTGTGGAAGAGGTCCACCGAACCGTCCGCCAGGTGTTCCAGCGCGAAGTGCGGAAAGACGCCGAGATCGTAGTCTTCCGAGCTGTCGGTCGAGACCGGTCCCTCGCCGAAGAGGCGGATCCGCCGGTCGGGGAATGCCGCGAGCAGAACGCACGCGCAGATCGCGGCGACCTCCGGCAGATCGAAGACCAGGTACTTGGCGATGGCCCGCCGCGTCCCGGTGTCTGTCCCCGGCCCGGCCCCCAGCAGGGTTTGACAGGCCTGCCCGCCGATGCCGCCGCCGATCTCGACGATGGTCGCATCGGGGATGTCCCGGAGCCACTCGAGCATCTCCCGGGCATGATACGCGTACCGGAAGGTGTGGATCGGGATCGTCTCACCGGCCAGGTCGATGCCCGCCGGATTGCCGATCAGGGGGAAATGCACCTCGGCGCCCGCCGGCGCGAGCGATCGAAACAGGTCCCGGTACCGGCACCACGTCGTCAGCACGTAGCAGCGCCCCGTCAGCGACGTGCGGTAGCGCACGTACTCGTCGTAGCTGCTGCCGGCGCCAATGGTGAACTGCTGGCGGTGCAGATTCTGGAACAGCGCCGCGAGGCGGGGGACATCCCCGCTCTGCAAGGCACGAACCAGGTCCCGGAAGTTGATATCGAGCCAGGCCGACCACTCGCCGCGGACGGCCCAGACCGCCGGCGCCGTGCGCTGGGCCTCCTGGGAGGCTTGGTAGGCCGCGATGATCCGCTCCAGGTGCGCCGGATCGGGCTGGCGGTGCCCGGTCTGTCCCCGATGGTCGGCGAACCCGGCCGCGATGTTCAGCCGGCGGTCCGCGCGGGGTAGCCGCAGGTAGCCGCAGATCACCGCCACGGGAATCCGGACGGATGAGGCGAGAAAGCGCGTCGCCTTCTCGCGCAGGGTCCCATCCGACCAGGCCCGGCGGGCCTTGGCGGCCAGATACTTCAGTCGTTCCCACAGCATGAGCATCTCCCGACGAACGCCACCACGAGTGTCATGACCCAGCTCCCCGTGCCGTCATCCTCCCGCAGAGTAGTCCCCCCGCCCTGCCTGTCAAGCTCTTCCTGCCCCGGCAGCGGCCATCGCCGTGGTGCCCGCTTTCGCATTCTGGACGCCCTCGCATTCGGGAATCTCCCCGTAGTACGTCTGGTCGTCGGCGAGAATCTCGTACCGCGCGCGTCTCATGGCGGCTTCCAGCTATCTGGTCAGCATCGCAGCCTCCTCTCGGGCCGAACCACAACGCATTCGGTCGCGTGTGGATGATACCTGATACTATCATGGTCAGTATACCGCCGCGAAGGCAGCGCCACCAGCATCCGGGCGGCAGGGGCAGGACAATTGCCGATCTATGGCGCACCCGGCCGCAGGGCCGCGGTTGCGAGAGAGCGGGGTTGCCGGTAGCATGGTCGCTTGACGGCCTGGGGCAAGGACAGGTGGAAGGATCGACCGGCCATGATGGATACGTCCGGCAAGGACAGATCGATACGCGTGCTGTACTGCATCCTGGACAACCGCTGCGGCGGGCCGCACCGGCTGGCGCACGCGGCGGCCGGCCGCCTCCGCGCACAAGGGATCGAGACGCTGTTCCTGCTCGGGCACAAGGCCCGGGAGACCTGGCGGCCCGAGGGCTTTGAGATGTTCTTGTGCCGGCGGATCCAGTGTCTGCGCCGGCGGCACCCGGTCTGGAACTTCCTGGCCTTCTGCGGCGCCCTGCCGGGGAACCTGTGGCGCCTGCGCCGGCTCATCCGCGCGCACGACATCGACGTGGTGCACGTCGATGGGGTCACGAACTTCGTGCCGGCGCTGGCGGCCCGGTTGGCGGGCCGGCCGATCATCTGGCTGTACAACGACTACGTGTCCCGCCCGCTGCAGAGAGTTCTGCTGCCCCTGGTGACGGCGCTGGCGGCGACGGTGGTCGTGCAGGGCCGGAGTCTGCGGGAGACCCTCACGGCCGGCCGGCCGCGGTTGCGGGACAAGACCGTCGTCCTGTATTCCGGTGTGGACACCGACCGCTTCCGGGTCGGCGAGCACACCCCTCAGCAGCGGCGGCAGATCCGGCAGGAGCTGGGGCTGCCCCAGGATGCTCTCGTGATCGGGACGGTCCGCAACGTGAACCGCCTCAAGGGCTACACGCACTTCCTGGAGGCCGCCGCCACGGTCAAGAGGAAAATCGCGTCGGCGAAGTTCCTGGTCGTCGGCCGGCGCTTGGACACCGATCCCGGTTACTGGGACCACCTGCAACGCCTGACCGCCCGCCTGGGCCTGACACAGGATGTCGTTTACACCGGTTTTCGGGACGATGTCCCGGCGCTGCTATCGGCCCTGGACGTCTTCGTGCTGGCCTCCCTGCAGGAATCCTGCCCGGTGGCGCTGTTGGAGGCCATGGCGTCCCAGGTGGGCGTCGTGGCGACCGATGTCGGGGCGGTGCGGGAGATGGTGCACGACGGCCGGAGCGGGCTGGTCGTGCCGCCGGGCGACGCTCAGGCACTGGCCGACGCGGTGACGGCCTATCTGCAGATGGCGCCCCAGGACGCCCGGCGCCTGTGCGCCGCCGCCCGGCAGGAAGTGGAGACGCGCTTTGCCATCGACGCGATCGCGCGGCAGCAGGCGAAGCTGTATGAGAGCCTGCTCCCGGGGACCAGCCGCATGGAATGATGGTATTCTGTTGACGGCGAGACATGGATGAGGTAGGGTGGAAGGTCGCAGGGATGGGTCCTTGAAATCGTGGGATGCCGGAACGGCGCCAGAGCGCCGACCCCGCCCCCCACCCTTCCAGCAGTCGCGGATTCCCTAGGCCCCGTCCGGGCGGGGGAAGGAGTCTGTATGGCCTTCTCGTGGCAGGATGCGCAGGTACGAGAAAAGGCGTTCTATGATCGGATTTACCGGGACAACCAGGGGGACATCCCGTCCTATCAGCCCTTCACGCCCCGGCGCTGCGTGGCGTTTGCCCAAAAGACGGTCCAGCGGTTTGGCTACACGTTGGACGCGTTCGGCGGCAAAGTGCTGGCGGATATCGGGTGCGGACCGCACGGGATCATCAGCGGCCTGGAGTTGTTCGCGGCCGAACACGGTGCGATGCCGCAGCGGATGTACGGGATCGACCCGTTGATGGAAGCCTATAAGGCTTATGAGGAGTACGGGGTATTGAGGGAAGATGACGTGATTCAGTTGCTGGCCGCCCGGGGAGAGGACGTGCCGCTGCCCGACGGGTCGTGTGACTACGTGTTTTGCACGAACGCCGTGGATCACGTGGAGGACCCGGAGGCGGTCATCCGCGAGGCCCGGAGGATCTGCAAGCCCGGGGGGGCGCTGTGCCTGTCTGTGCACATCGTCCATCCGGCGTGGACCTGGTCGGGGCCGCTGCTATGGCTCGTGGATCGGAACCATCCTCATCACTTCCGCGCGGGCACGGTCCTGCGCCTGCTGCGCAGGTATTTCGAGCGTGTCACCGTGTGCCGGAGCGTCCGGGTCGTCGAGGACCATCCGGAATTCACGTTCGCGTCGATCCTGACGGCGCCGCACCGGTTCCGCGCGGCGAAACGCTGGCTCAGCGACGTGGTGCTGCGCAGCCTGTATGTCCGGTGCGAGACCTGAGGGGGAGGTGTTATGCGGATTCTGCTGATCGATCCGCCGTTCTACCGGTTCATGGGCTTCTACAACCGGTATTTCCCCATCGGTCTGGTGAGCATCGGCACCGTGCTCCGGGACGCGGGTCACGACGTCCTCGTGTACGATGCCGATGGCAACGAGAATCCGGCCTGGATGGATTACACCCGGCTGCCGGCGCATTTCCCGCAGTACCTGGCGTCGCTGCGGCAGAACGACCATCCGATTCTGACGGAGATCCGGGAGACCCTGCGTCGCACGGCGCCGGACGCGATCGGGATTTCGATCTGGACATCGTACGCCGCGTCCGCGTTTCGCCTCGCCCAGATCGCCCGGGAGATCTTTCCCGACCGGCCGATCCTCATGGGCGGACCGCACGCCACCGCGAAGGCCGACGAGATCCTGCGCCTGGCGCCGGCCGTCGATTACGTCGTGCGCGGGGAAGGGGAGCGGACGGCTTTGGAGCTGGTCCAGCAGCTCGCCGGCGGGCGCGTGAATCCCGGCGTGATCCACGGCCTGTCCTACCGGGAGCAGGGCCAGATCCACCACGCGCCGCCACGGGAGGCGTGCCGGGACCTCGACGAGTTTCCCATCCCCGATCGGCGGCTCCTGCTGAACCACGGCCGGTACACGCCGGAGGACATGGGCCTGGTGATGACCAGCCGGGGGTGTCCCTACGCCTGCACTTATTGTGCCACCGAGACCAGGCGCGTGAGCTACCGGTCCCCCGGGCACATCCTGGAGGAGATCCGCCTCGTCAAGAACTGCTACGGGACCGTTCAGTTCAGCTTCAAGGATGACTCCTTCACGGTCCACCGGCAGCGCATCGAGGCGCTGTGCGAGCAGTTGCTCGCCGCGCGGCTGGGCATCCGCTGGGAATGCACCACGCGGGCCAATCTGGTCAGCGCGGACCTCCTGCGCACCATGAAACGGGCCGGGTGCAACAGCATCAAGATCGGCATCGAGTCGGGCAGTGAGCGCATCCTGGGCGAGATGAACAAGGGGTTGTCCCTGGATCAAATGCGGCAGGCTGCGGCGCTCCTGCGACAGGCCGGAATCCATTGGACCGGCTACTTCATGATGGGTGTCCCCGGAGAGACCGCCCAGGAAGTCAACGAGACATGGACATTGCTGAATGAACTTCGGCCGGATTATGCTACTATGGGTGCCTATGAGCCGTTTCCGGGCACCGCCATGTTCGCCGAGGGTGTCCGCCGGGGCTTGGTGAAGGAGAACATGTTGCTGGAGGACTTCTTTACGACGAGGCCCAACGATTACTACAAGACCGATCCGGGGCGCCAGGTCGATACGATGGAGGGTCCGGCCTTCGCACGGCTGGAGGCCGAGGTCAAGGCCCGGTTCCACGCGTACAACAAGAGCGTGCCCCGGCTGCTGAAGCGGGTGCAATCCCGCGCCGGGCTCTACCGGAGCCAGCCGGCGGCGCTGGTGGCCGACGCCCGGAGATTCCTGAGTTGGTACTGAGCAGACGTGCCTCATGACACTGTCGATCGTCATTGTGAACTACAACACCGAGAAGCTGCTGAAGAGCTGCCTGGAATCGGTCTACGCCGGCGCCAACGGCACGCCGCTGGATATCTGGGTGGTGGACAACAATTCCCGGGACGACAGCGTGCCGATGCTGAAATCGCTGTTTCCGGTCGTGAAGGTCATCGCCAACCCTACCAACCTCGGCTTCTCCCGGGCCAACAACGCGGTGATTTCCCAGACCCGTTCGGACTACATCCTGCTGCTCAACCCGGACACCCTGATCCTCGAGGACGGCATCGAGCGCATGGTGGCGTTCATGAACGAGCGGCCCGAGGTCGGGGTCGCCGGCTGCAAGGTCCTCAACCGGGACGGCACGCTCCAGCTTGCCTGCCGCCGCAGCATTCCGACGCCGGGCGTGGCCTTCTACCGCTTGTCGGGCCTGAGCCGGCTTTTCCCCGGGAGCCGGCGGGTCGCGCGGTACAACCTGACCTACAAGAACCCCGACGAGGCGCACGAGGTCGATGCCGTCTCGGGGGCGTTCCTGATGATCCGCCGGAAGGTCGTGGAGGAGATCGGCCTGCTGGATGAGCGGTTCTTCATGTACGGCGAGGAGCTCGATTGGTGTCTCCGCGCCAAGCGGGCCGGCTGGGCCGTCATGTATTATCCCGGGGCCCAGATCATCCACTACAAGGGCGGGTCCACCCAGTACAACAGCCGCCGGGCTGCCCTCGAGTTTCACCGGGCCATGTACCTGTTCCACCGCAAGCACTTCGCCCGGGACTGTTCCTGGCTCGTGAACCTCCTCGTCTACACGGGAATCGCCTGCAAGGCCCTGTGCTCCTGGCGCAGCCTCCTCTTCTCGGCCAAGGTTCGCGCGCGTCCCGCCCGCGGGTCGTGACCAGACGTGTGCGTGATTTCCTACCGCGTGACATGCGGCGCCCGGTAGACGGCCAGAACCTCGCGGTGCTTCCCACCGGCCGGGGACGCGTATTCCTGCTGCCAGCCCGCCGGGGCCGCCGGGCCCCCCGCGCGGCAGACCAGGACCAGGTAATTGGCGCCCTTCGTGTCGAGCGACTCTTCGTAAATGATCCCGGGGCGCTGGGCATAGAAACAAATGCGGCTGTCGGGCGCGGCGATCACCTCGTCCGTGTTGGTATTCTGCCGGAGCCATGCGGCGGTCGCCCGGTAGCCGGCCTTCTCCACGCGCGATGGTTTCAGGAGCTTGGGCACGCATACCAGGATGCCGATCGCCACCAGCAGGTGGAACCAGGACCAGCGCGGCGCCAGCGGCGGTTTCCACGCGGCCAGCCTCCGGGACAGAATCTCCAGGCCCGGCGGGATGTAGAAGACGGTCAGAGCCAGCATCCCGAGGCTGTACCGCCGGTCTTCTCCCGCACCGAAGTTGACGTGCCGGGCAACCATCAAAGTGACGTTGACGAGTATCAGGGCCAGGATCAGGAGCTGCTCCAGGCGGTCGCCCGGACGGCGGAACCGGCAGTACAGGCCCAACACCCAGGGCGCAAACAGGATCACCATGAGGTTCTCCGCGACGCCGGCAAAGACCTGGGTGACGGCCTCGGCTAATCTCTCGACACCGGCGTGCTGTACCCGCAACGTGCCCGACCGGAGACCGACGCCCTCAGAAGCCGGGTCCCCGTCCTCGGGGTTCGTTCCCTGCCGCGGGACCGCGTCTACCCGGATTCGCACCAATTGGCAATCCTGCAGCTCGCCATCGCTGGCGATGATACCGACCTGGTAATCGCCCTGCTGGCCGGGACCGGGCCGCCAGCGAAAGACCCGCCCTTCGATTCTCGCGCCGGCGGGTGGCTTTCCCGCCGGGTGGACGTGCCAGACGACGGTGCCTTTGCGGTTGTCCTTCCCGGACGAGGAGGCCGGGCCGGACGACGGTCCCTCCCCCAATTCCCAGATACACGTGTTCGCGGGGTTCGCGACCCGGTAGACCGGCACCGTGTCCGGGGAACCCTGGTCTGCGGCGAGCGCGTAGAAGGCGATGCCCTCGTCGGCCCACTTCTGCACCGGGGATTCCCGGCGGAGGGCCTGGAACTCCGCCTCCTGGGAGGCGTAGAAATGCCGTTGCAGCGTGCCGGACCAGAACCGACGGACAAGCTGCAAGCCGGGCCGGGCGTCACACTGCGGATAGGCGTAGAAGACGATGCCTTTATACCGCCACTCTTCCCGGGCGTACTTCGCCACCAGGCTGTCTTTCTCGCCTTCCGAAGCGGTCCAGAAGCGTTCGCCGGTGAAAGGCGACCGGAATTCATACACCGGCTGGGACCCCATCGGCGCGCCGGCCAGGGTGAAGGTTACGGCGTCCCCCTGCGGGTCGGTCGCCTGGATCGGCAGCTCGAGCAGCTCGCCGGCCCGAACCTCGAACTCAAGCGGGTCCGCGGACGACTGCCGCAGACCGACGGCGCCGATGACCGGCGGCGCATTGAAGCGGGACGACCGCAGCAGGTGCGGCATGATCGTGCCGCGAGCACAGGCATAGGGGATGGCGGGCAGGGCAAAGCCCGCCAGCAGCAGGACCGCGGCGCCCAGCGGAGCGAGCCGGCGGAATCCTTGCTCGATCCAGACAACATACGCCAGGCCCAGCAGGGCATACAGGATCAACTGGGCACACTCCGGGCGGACCAGATGCCCCAGTCCCACGTCCAGTCCGACGAGAAGGAGCACCCACCAGTGCCGCCGGTGCAGGCCCCAGTACAGCAGCCAGAAGCCCAGGCCCAGAAACAGAACATGCGGCCATTCCCGCAGGACATCGCTGCCGTACTGCGCCGGATACGGCAACACGATCAGGATCAGCACGGCCCAGAAGCTGTTCCGCGCTCCCACCAGGAGCTTGCCCAGAAAATACAGCGGAACAAGAGCCAGGACCCGGCATAGGAGCGAGACAGCCTGGCTGGAGTAGATCCACAACAGCACGGAGTCGTCGCGCGTCAGAGCCGAGGTCACTTGGTGCGCGGCCCACAGCAGGAACGGGTAACCCACCGGATAGGTCCGCGCGACGCCGGCGGGGTATTCAGCGAATTGCTGGGCCTGGCGGATGTAGAATACCCCGTCCCGCGCAATGAGGACGGTGGTCAGGATCAGGTAGACTCCCAGGAGCAGGCATAGGCCGGTCAGGATGCCCAGATGCCGCAGATCCGTTTTCCATGACGCACGGTCAGCCATGTCAGAGTCGCCCGCACAAGCCGCCCCTCACCGCCACGGCAACCGAGGGCAGCGCCATCCCTGAAGCCTATCCCGATGCATCTTCCTTCGGAGCCTCCAACACAGTGAAGCCGGCTCCTGCCTTCTGTCATTCCCGGGCAGGCGGGAATCTAGAAACGCCGCGGCCTTTGTGGCCGCCCGCCTGCGCGGGGGTGACAAGAGAGGGCGGAACGCTCATTCTGCCAGGCGCTCGTATGAACCACGCAAGAATCCTACGCCCAGCACGTCATGCGCCTTCTCAGATAGTCTCTTATCCCAAACCAAAGGACTCGATGATCTTCTCGTTCGGCTTGAACTTGAACTGGCACTGCTCGACCGGCGTGCCCAAGACCTGGACCTTCGTGAGATCGCCCTGTCCCATGCCGGCCTCGGCCATCGCCGTCAGATACACGATCTTCATGGGATCGAAGCCCATCATCTTGACGGTCATCGTATCCATCGCCAGGGGGTCCAGGCTGGCCAGCGCCACGCGGGAATCGACGGGCGTGCCGCCGACCGGGCCGTTGCCCTCCATCCCGACGAAGCCGTCGATCACGCCCAGGTCCGGCCAGATCTCCTGGGCCAGGTGGAACATGTTGAAGTTGAGCACCGCCTGCGGCGTGAAGTTGTACTCCGTATGGGTCAGTCCCTTGTCGTTCTTCTTCCCGTCGTTCAGCGGGGCGCCCAGCAGGATGTTCTTGAGGGACAGGGTGACGACCACGCGGTCGTGCGTCTTCATCTTGGCCGCCGAGATGATGTACGTGTCCCGGTCGAGGAACGTCGAGATGATGCGGATCGGGAGGGGCTTGTGCCCGTTGCCGAACACGTAGCGAGGGACCCACGGCTGGGCGTTGAGGTCCACGAGCTTGATGCCGTATTCTTTCTCCAGGGGCAGGTAGCCGAAGTTGCGGTAGCCTTCGAACGTGCCGCCCCGGCCCGCGGCGGACTCGCCCACGATGATCTCGTGCTGGTAGCGGGGCTTGAGGAAATCGAGGATGCCGCGGATCTCGTCCGGATGCGACGCCGCCAGCTCCCGGGTGGTCGAAACGAAGTTGGGCTTGACGAGGATCTTCTTCTTGTCCCCGATGGACGCCCAGATCTCGTCCTCGATATTCTTGAGGGCTTGAAAGACGATGTCCCGCCGGTCATTGCCCTTGACCAGGCTGACCTTGGAGGACCTGGTGTACGGCGTGAAAAGCTGTCCCCGGCCCGCTCCGGCGGCTTTCGCTTCCTGTGCCGCCGCCCGCCCGGGTTTCAGTCCGATCGATCCCAGGGCCGCCGCCACCGCACCGCCGCCCAAACCTTGCAGGACTTCCCGCCGCTGGAAGTGACCGACACGATTGAACATACGCCGCTCCTAACAAACCTGGCCCACGCTACACGGGGTTCCAACACTGGCCCGCCATTATACTCGCTCCCTCGCCCCCAAGCAACCTTCCGCCACCCGGCCGGTAGGGCAAGTGCAGATGAAAGATACGGCACTGGTGGCACGGGCATCTTGCCCGTGAGACTCTGTGGCATCGGCATCCTGCCGATGCTGCATGGGCTGGAAGCCAATGCCACAAAGTCCCGCGGGCAGAGTCGGCCCTGAGCTGGGCGAAGGGATGCCCGCGACACGCGCCGACCAACGTCCACAGACAATTGCCCTGCGCCCAGTCACCCCGGCGACCGATCCGGATCACCCACCGTGGGTGTAGCCCAGCCGCCCCCGGCCGGGGACGCCTGTGATTCCCGCGCAAGGCTGGCCCTCGAAGGCCCCCGAGCGTAGAATACGAATGACCGCAGGCACGTTGCCGATGCCACGCCAGTCGCCCTGGAGCGGAAGGAGTGGGTGTCTCGCGAAATGCCGGGAAAGGATACGACCGTGTCAGATATCTTGCCGATTGCAGAAGCCATCGCCCGCCGGGCCGGGGCCATCGTCAGGGAGGGCTTGGGCCGCGTCCACCCGGTGCGGCAGAAAGGCGCGATTGACTTCGTGACCGAATTCGACCAGCGCGCGGAAGAACTGATCGTTTCCTCCCTGCAGAGGGAGTTCCCCGAGCACGCCATCCTCGCGGAGGAAAGCGGCCATCACCCGAGGACCGGTGAATATCAATGGGTCGTGGATCCCATCGACGGCACGACCAACTTCGCGCATGGCCTGCCGCTCTTTGCCATCTCCCTGGGCCTGTTGCGCGGCAACGTTCCCGTGGCGGGCGTCATCTATGACCCGCGGCACGAGGAGATGTTCTCGGCCGCGTTGGGGCGGGGGGCGTCTCTCAACGGCCGTCCCATCCGCGTTTCCTCGCAACCGGATCTGGGGCAGGCCCTCCTGGCGACGGGTTTCGCCTACGATATCCGCACCAATCCCCGGAACAACCTGGCCCAGTTCGCGCAGTTCCAACTGCGCACGCAGGGCGTACGGCGTCTGGGTTCGGCCGCGCTGGACTGTGCGTGGACGGCGCTGGGGCGGCTGGATGGGTATTGGGAATTCGGCATCAAGCCTTGGGACGTTGCCGCCGGCGGCCTCCTCGTACGCGAGGCCGGCGGCCGCACCACGTCCACCGCGGGCGACGAGGACTTCATCGCGCCGGGCACCATCGTCGTCTCGAACGGCCTGCTGCACGAGCAGATCCTGCGCGTCCTGCGCGAAGGGGACGCCGCGCCCTTGCCGAAGTGAGCCGCGTGGCTGTCGGCGCGACCCGACCTGGGGGTCACACCTACACTTTACACATTGAGGCCCGCCCGCCCGGAAGAGGACCGTGCAGGATGGAGCGACGTGGACCAGGCCCGCCGGTTTGCTGCCGGCGAGGTTGGGGAGGCCCTCCCAGACCCGCCTAACAGGTCCGACAGTCACGTCCCGCGGAAGGGAATGTTGGAATGTGAAATGTGTAGGTGTGACCCCGAGACTGCCCGGGTGCGTCCCTATGATTCCCGCGTGTCTTCTTCCGCGAATCCGGGACCGCCACAGACGGCAATTCCGGCGACACCGGACCTGGTTCGGCTCCGAATTGAGTGGTGGATTTGGGGGTCACGGTCAGCAGCAGAACGCCGCCGTCAGGGTTGGCGGGCGTGCACGCCGTAGGGGATCGGGGGCGCACCACGCTGGTGGGCGCCGAGGTCGGGAGCCGGGCCGGTGTAGCCCTGGCTGAAATTGGGAAGAGGTTGACCCACGCCCACGCCCGGACTATCGGGCGCCAGTTGGAAACGACCGGTGCCTGTCACCGGGTCGAAGCCGGCGCCGGGCGCGTAAATGGGCTCGCCGCGAACCCCGTGCGCCTCTTGGGACGGCGGCACGCGGCCGTTATAGAGATCGTAGTCGAAGCTGTTGTCGGTGTTCGCCTTGTTGTCGCTGGCGCTCCAGTGGCTGGGCGCGCGGACGTGGAGGATGTTGTTGCGGGACACCGTGTGCTTGACGATCCGCGTGCCGCCCAGGCCGCCCGTCGGGAGCCAGTCGTCCGACCGGAAGAGCGTATTGTGGAAGATGTACATCTGGCCGGTCATCCAGTCTTCGCTGGTGGCGTAGCCCATCTTCAGAAAGTTCCCACCCCCCGCTCCCGGCTGGGATTGCGAGGTGGCGACGACGTTGCGCCAGATATAGAGCGGGCCGATGGACGCGGGCGCGTTGCCGATCATCATCATGCACTGCGTGATGTAGTTGTCCCAGATGCGCACGTTGCGACTGCCGCCCTCCACTTCCAGGCCGTCGTCCCAGCAGTGGCTGATGAGGTTGCCGTAGATATCCGAGTCGGG
>JALORE010000059.1 GCA_025459125.1 Planctomycetota bacterium
CCCTGCTGCGAGCTGCGCGGACTGCCGATGGTCGCCTGGATGAGCGGCTGCGGATCGCGGCTTACGTAGAGAGCCACCGCGGGGTTGAAGCGTCCGAGCTGTTGGAGCGTGGCCCGGTCCAGGGCATCGAGCCCACCGAGGCTGCAGACGTCGCCCATGAACTCGTTCGCCGGCAAGGGGGCCTGCTTCTGTCGGTAGTAGTGCAGGAAGGGGTCGATATGACGCTCCTGCCCCGTCAGGGCATGCAGCCAGGTGAACGTCACGCCCTGGGTGCTGTAGCCGCCGTAGAGGGGCCGGCCCGGGTTGCTGCCCACGACCTTGCCGGTCAGGACCTCCACGTCCGTCGCCCACTGTCCCGGGCTCATGAGCCGGCGCCAGGTGTCTGCCCATTCCTGCAGCACCTTCAGCGTCCGCGGGTTGCGGTTGTAGTCCGCGACCTGCAGGGCCGTGTGCCACATCAGGGGGTTGGCGGCGCCATCGACCTTGGGCTCGCGGGACTTCGCGATGTCCTCCCAACCCATGGCGCGCTTATCCCGGAAATGCCGGCGGCCATCCGGCGTGACGATCGTCAAGGCCTCCATGTTCCGAGCGGATTCCATGCAGCGTTCCAAATAGATCGGCTCGCCGTAGAACCACCGTCCCATCAGGGCCAGGTGGTTGATGCCTTCTTCGTAAGCGTGGAGCGAGTCGGTCGTATGGATATTCAGGCCATCGCGGAGTCTTTCCTTGTCCGCCAGCTCCGCCAGTCCCGCCGCGGCCTCCCGCACGCGGGCGCCGACGCCGGTGTCCTCGAAGAACGGCAGGTCGGCGAATTGCTGGTAAAGGTCCGAGTCGTCGCCCGCGCGTCCGCCGAACTCGCCGGTCGGCACGAGCCGCTCATCCAGCCACCACTGCGTGATCCGGCGGACCTCCAGCCAGGCCAGGCGGGAATACCAGGCCCACACCGGAACGCCCGCCGGCGGCTCCGGCGGCGGCGCGATCTCGCTGAGTTGGTCCAGGTTCCGCAGATAGACCCATTCGCGGTACTGCCGCACGAGGTCATCCGCCGGGGCCAGGGCGTGGCACAGATCGATCGTCAGGAACAGCTCCGGGCACTGACCCGCGTAGGTGCTGCTCGCATAGAACTCCTCGCGCGGCTGCTTGCTGTACGCACCCCAGGGTCGCGGCTCCGACATCAGGCTGAAGAAGTTTCGCAGGAGCATCTGGCGCCAGGCCAGCGCCTCGGGCAGGGCCTGTTCGCGCGGCACGAAGTGCAGATCGAGGCGAGGTCTGTCGAGCTGAACATCCCGGTCCGCCTGCAACGTCAGCCACAACGGCTGATTCGCGGGCAGGACCTGATCCGGGATATCGAACTGAACCTCCAGCACCGCCGGGACCTGGACCTCCAGCTCGATCCAGGTCAAATCCAGGCGCGGGTCCAGCGGGTCCTGGACGGCCAAGGTCAGCACGCGTGGACCTGCCATCCCTGATACCTTCGCGGACAGATCGACGGCGGACAGCCCCCTGCCGGCGCCGAGAGGTCCGGAGACCAGGTGAACCGGCCGCCCACCTGCCAATGACAGGGACGCTACACCACCGCTCCCCTTCATCAGCGGCACCGCGTTGTGACGCTGATCCCCGTACCGCTCCTTCATCGCCAGGCAGAGGCTCTCCGGGGCAAATTTGGACGTCGGCTGGGGCGGATCGTACGAACCCGGGCCCGGCGTCCACGTCTCCGCCGAGCCACCTGCAGTTCGGCCTCCCTGCACCCGGTAGAAAGCGACATCCGCGAGGTTCCCACCCTCGATGCCGAAGAAGCTGATCTTCCCGGGTGTGACCGGCTGACCCAAGCACACTGTCTCGATCTCCTTGCCCCCGGCAAAACGGGCGAGCGGCTCCCGCGCGGTCGGCTCGGTCAGTCCGTTCACATCGACGTACATTCGCGCTTTCGCCCCGCCCCGCAGGACTACCACGTTGAAGCTCTCCCCCTGGGCCAGGCGGATGTGCAGGCCGTCGTTGTTCAGATAGGCATAGCCGACGCCGTCGCTGGCGGTGCGGGGATACTCGCGAACCGTCCCCCGGTAATCCCAGCTCCGCACGGAGCCGTCGACCGGCGTGCCCAGGAAGCCCCGGATGACCCGGCAATCCGCGACCGGCGCCTTGCGGATCGTCAACAGAGCCGGCGATTCTGTCCCGACGTGAACGGCAGCACGGAGGCTCGTGGCTGTCAGTCCCAGACATACAGGCAACCATAGCACGATCTTCCAACGCATGACTTTCTCCTCTCAGGCAAGGAACCCGACACTCCGCGTAGGGCGAGCGTCCCCACTCGCCTGCGTGGCATAGGCGCGAGCGTCCATGGATTCCAGATCACGGGCAAGATGCCCGTGCGGCGCAGTCGTGCGGGGACGCACGACCTACGAAGAGGGCTCGTCGCGATCCAACGTTGCGAGTTTACACCGGGCCGGGGCGGATGTATAGTGACGAGCATGCAATTCGCACCCTCGGTATATGAGCATGCGGCGCGCGTCATCGCCCGAAGTCCGTGGGAGGTCTCGCGGGATGTCGCGTTGCTGGCCCGCGGTCACACGGAGGCCTACCGGCTCTACGAGCACCGCCCGATCGTGGTGGGCATCGACATCTACAACCTGGAGGCCGAGGCCTATGGTGCGGTCGTGAGCCGGGCCTCGGGCAACGGCATTCCCGCGATCCATGAGCATCCCTTCTCGACGGCCCGAGCGCTGCTCGACCTGGAGCCGTTCGACCCGAAGTCGGCCGGCCGGATTCCGATGGTCATGGAAGCCGCCGGGCGCGTCGCGGCGGCTTGTCCCGGCGCCGATGTCCGCGTGCCGTTGAGCGGACCGTTCTCGCTGGCGACCAACCTCGTGGGCTTCGAGAATATCCTGTGCGAGGTGCGCACCGCGCCGGAACTGGTGGCGCGGGCCCTGATGTCGCTGGTCGGGGGACAGGTCGAGTTCTGCCGGGAGATCGCCCGTCACAGCCTGGGAATTGCCTTCTTCGAATCGGCCGCGGCGCCTCCCCTGCTGTCGCCGGCGAACTTCCGCGATCTCGAGTTGCCGGCGCTCAAAGCGATCATGGGCCAGACCGCGCGTCTCGTCAGCCACCCGGTTCCCTGCATCATGGGCGGCGACACCCTGCCCATCCTCGACGCACTGCTCGCCACCGGGACAGGTTACCTCTGCTGTCCCGCGGAGACCGATCAGCGGGGATTCATGGCGAAAATGAAATCGCGTCCCGAGGTCAAGGTCCGCATCAACATGGCCCCGGGCCCGATCACGGCCAATGATTTCGACGTGATCAAGAAGGAAGTGGACCGGGTCATCGCCCTGATGGGCGGCCGCACCGATGTTTGCCTCGGTACCGGCTGCCTGCCCTTCGAGGCCGACCCGCAGATGGTGCAACAAACGAAGGAGTATGTCCTCTCGCGAAACGCGACACGGCAGCATGAGTATAGGGCGGGTTCCTAACCAGCCCTGTCCGAGTGAGAAATCCGGGTGGCAGCGGCAAGCGGCGTCCTCGGAGCTTGCCGATGGCGTTTTCGGCTATCCCGCGAGCCAGCGGCAAGCTGCGCTTGCCGCTGCCACCCATCGTAAGCCTTGAATGCAAAGCAGGGCACGCGTGGGTTGAGAAACGCACCCTATGGCTTGAGCAGGAGACTTCAGTATGACTGGATACGACAAGACTGCGGCAAACACAGAGCTCCCAACACGGCGAGCCTTCCTGAGAGACTCGATCCGCGCGGTCGCCGGGGCCGCCCTGCTGCCCACGATTGTGCCCGCCTCGGTCCTTGGGGCTGAGGCGCCGAGCAATCGGGTCACGCTCGGCATGATCGGGATGGGCCGGCAGGCGTACCAGTCGAACGTGAAGACCTTCTTCGGTTTTCCCGATGTGCAGGTGGTGGCGGTCTGCGACGTGGACACCTGGCGGCTGGAGAACGGCCGCAAGGCGGTGGAAGAGCGCTACGCCAAGGATCGCGCCTCGGGGACCTTCAAAGGCTGTGCAACCTACCGCGATTTTCGCGAGCTGCTGGCGCGCCCGGACATCGATGCGGTGATGATCTCCACGCCGGACCACTGGCACGTGCCGATGGCGATGGCCGCCGCCCAGGCAGGCAAGGACATCTCCTGCGAGAAGCCGCTGACGCTGAGCATCGCCGAGGGGCGCGCTCTCAGTGACACGGTCCGGCGGTACAGCCGCGTGTTCCGAACGGACAGCGAGTTCCGCTCGCATGCCTGTTTCCAGCGGACCTGCGAGCTGGTGCTCAACGGCCGGATCGGCAAGGTGCACACGATCCGCACCGGCGTCCCGGTCGGCGATGTCGCCGGCCCCCTGGAACCGACCATGCCGGTGCCGGAGGAGCTCGATTACGACCTGTGGTTGGGACCGGCCCCGGTGGCACCGTACACCGTCAACCGCGTGCATCCGCGCCACGGCTACGGCCGTCCCGGCTGGATGCGCGTCCGGGACTACTGCGAAGGCATGGTGACCAACTGGGGGGCCCACCTGAACGACATCGCCCAATGGGGCAACGGCACGGACCGCACCGGACCGGTCGAGGTCGAAGGCACGGGCCAATACCCCGCGGACGGCCTGTGGGAAGTGCTCCTGGGCTTTGAGATCCGCTACCGGTACGCCAACGGCGTCCAGCTGATCTACAGCACGAGCCAGCCTTACGTCCGGTTCGAGGGCAGCGAGGGCTGGATCCAGGCCGACTACAACAAGCGGACCATCACGGCCCAACCCCAATCCATCCTCAGTTCCTCCTTGAAGCCGGACGAGATCCATCTGCCGCTCAAGGATGAGAAGAGAGACTTCATCGACGCCGTCAAGACGCGGGGCCCGACCCTGGAAGACGCCGAGGTCGGCCACCGCACGACGTCCCTGTGCCAGCTCGGGCACATCGCCCTCCAGGTGGGCCGTAAGCTCACCTGGGACCCGCAGGCGGAGCGGTTCACCAATGACGAGACCGCCAATCGCCTGCTGGGCCGCCCGATGCGCAGTCCCTGGTGTTTGCTGTAGACAGGAGTCCACTCAGAACCCCAAAGGAGATAGAAATGAAGACACTGCTGAACCGCGTTTCGCATCGAGCCCTCACCCTGGCGTTCCTGGCCGCATGTCTGTGCCTGGCGACCTCGTGCAATCGGGAGGCCGCCCAGCCGGCGCGGGCGGACGCGCTCAAACCGATCGCCCCCGCCCCGGCGTCGCAGGATGAGAAGATGGCCTGGTTCCGGGAGGCGAAATTCGGCCTGTTCATCCATTGGGGACTCTACGCGGTCCCCGCCGGGACGTGGAAAGGCGAGCAGATTGCGGGTATCGGCGAGTGGATCATGAACCGGGCCAAGATCCCGGTCAAGGAGTACGAGCAACTGGCCGGCCAGTTCAACCCGGTGAAGTTCAACGCCGAAGAGTGGGTACAGATGGCCAAAGACGCCGGCATGAAGTACATCGTCATCACGAGCAAACACCACGACGGCTTCGCCATGTACGGCTCGAAAGCCAGCAAGTACAACATCGTGGACGCCACGCCCTTCCAGCGCGACCCCCTCAAGGAACTGGCCGCGGCCTGCGCCAAACATAACATCCGCTTCGGGTTCTACTACTCCCAGGCCCAGGACTGGCACGAGCCCGGCGGGGCCGGCAATACCTGGGATTTCCCGCCCGATCCCGAGAAGGATAAGAGCGGCGCCTACGATCAGTATCTGCGTGACAAGGCCGAGCCCCAGGTGAAAGAGCTGCTCACCGGTTACGGCCCGGTCTGCCTGATCTGGTTCGACACGCCGCGTATGATGACGCCGGAGAGAGGCCAGCGGTTCGTCGATATTGTCCACAGCCTCCAGCCCGCCTGCCTGATCGACGGCCGGCTCGGGACCGCGGGCGATTACGTCTCCATGGGCGACAACCGTATCCCCAACGAGGTCGTCAAGGGCGATTGGGAGGTACCCGCGACGCTCAACAGGACCTGGGGCTACAAAAGCTACGACAACGAGTGGAAGACCCCGGAAGACCTGACGTTCAAGCTGGTGGATATCGTCAGCAAAGGCGGCAACTACCTCCTGAACGTCGGTCCGACCGCAGAGGGCGTGATTCCGCAGCCCAGCCAGGACAATCTGCGGGCCGTAGGCCGCTGGCTGAAGGTCAATGGCGAGTCCATTTACGGCGCCGGTCCGACCCCGTTCGGTGCGGAGCTGGGCAGCCCCAGCGCCACCCAGAAGGATAAGAGCGGCAAGCCCGTCTTCGAGGCCAAGACCCAGTGGCGCTGCACCACCAAGCCGGGCAAGCTCTATATCCACCTGTTCCAATGGCCTGCGGGCTCGTTCGAGCTGCCGGCGATGGCAGGGGCGAATAATCATTCGCTCGCAATAACGAAGGCCTATCTGCTGGCCGATGCGCGGAAGAAAGCCCTGCCGGTGAAGCAAGACGGCGGGAAATGGTCGATCTCCCTGCCGACGACAGCCCCGGATAAGATGGACTCCGTGCTGGTGCTGGAAACGAAGTAACCATAGAAAGACCGCGTTTTCGGCTGTGCCACGCGATCTGGGGTAAAACGGAGAGGTCGGGATTCGAACCCGAGGTAGGGGTTAACCCCCTACGGCGGTTTAGCAAACCGCTACCTTAAGCCACTCGGTCACCTCTCCAAAGAGGTCAGTTCCAGTCTATCCGAGACCGGTCCCGGATGCAACAAGATTCTTCGGCTTTTCCGGGGCGGACAGGGCCCGCAATAACCGCCCCGTTCGGCCTCATCGGATTCGGAGAGATTCGTGCGCATCCCTTGTCATCCTAAGCGACAGCGAAGGATGACAAAATCCATGACGCGCACGAATTGACCCGAATTCACGCTATCGTCCGACGTAGGCCGGCCGGTCCGGCCGGCGGCAGAGCCGCTCGATATCGCGGGCCACGATTTCGGCCACGATCCGCTGGAGTTCCAGCAGATCCGGCGAGGTCAAGTCCGGAAGAGACAGCTTAGCCGGTACTGCCGGGACCGGGGCCTTCGGCTCGTGCTCCGCCCGGCCCGGGGCCCGCCGGCGCCGGCCCGCCGTCCGGCGCTGCTCCGCCAGAATGTTCTCGGCCAGATTGTAGGTCGGGATCGCCACCGCGTCGGCCGTCGGGGGTGCACCTACCGCACCGCCGGCATCCGGAACCGCCTTATCTGCAGGGCCGGCCCCGCCGTCGTCGGCACGGGAAGGAAGCGTCGGCGCCGGCGGCGCATCAGCCTGCTGGTCGTCCGCACCCAGGACCATCTTGTCGAACGGCGGAATCACATCCCGCGCCCGCAGCACCCGCGTACGTTTCGGCCGGCTGTTTTGATCCACTTCGTCCACGCTCGAACCAACCTCCTGTGAAAACCTGCTCTCGGACCGGGCAAGCCGATCGTGTCCCGGCTCGCACGCGGTCCCTATGATAACTCCAAGCGAGACCTTCTGCCAGAGGTCAATGCTGCCGGGAGCACGCCCTCTGCGGAACGCAGGTCCACGAAGGTAGTATCGGCCGTGCCGCTCGCCGGGCGTGAGTCGGAATGGGTCTGATCCGGAGGCGGAATCCTTCGCGCAGCTGAAGACGCCACATGATACACACCCAGTCCAGTAAAGGCAGTGCGTGGATCTCCTCGCAGTCAAGGCTTACGATGGGTGGCAGCGGCAAGCGCAGCCTGCCGATGGCTCGTGGGACAGGCGCGCACGCCATCGGCAAGCTCCGAAGACTCCGCTTGCCGCTGCCACCCGGAACCCACAGTTTTGGGCTGGGTGGAGTGGCAGGGTGCGTATCACACGCCAGGCAATCGCGGTCAGGCGGATACGGCCGGCCCGAGCGTGTATTGGGTGTAGCGGTCCAGATGGATCTCGTGGATCAGGCGGTTGACCTCGTCCGTCGTGACCGCCTTGACCGCATCGACTTCCTGCTCGATGGAGCGGTATTCGCCCAGGTACATCCAATTCGAGCCCAGGTCACCCAGTCGGCCCATCGGCAGCTCATTCTTGAGCACCAGCGCGCTGAGGACCTTGTTCTTGGCCTTGACCAGTTCATCCTCGGCGATTCCCGCCCGGACCAGGTCGCGGAGAATACCATCAACGATGCTCAGGACGCGCGGCGCGTTCCGCGTGGCGCAGCGGAGATAGCAGTAGAACAGGCCCGTCCCGTCCATCGGGCCGAAATGCATCGAGGCCTCCTCGGCCAGCGCCTTATCCACCAGATCCCAGTAGAAGCGCGAGCCGTAGTCGTCGCCGACGATCATGCCCAGCAGCGCGGCCGCGTACCGCCGCGGGTCCTGCGCGGAGACGCCGGTGTGCATCAGGCAGATGTGCTCGCGCTTCAAATTCGCCTTGTCCGCCCGGGCCTTCTGCATGGTGCCTTGGAAGTCCGAGAGCGACCGGCCCACCTCCTGCCGCGGCCACGCGCCCGCGGCGGCCTCGACCACGCCGCAGAACCGGTCCCAATCGAAGCTGCCCGCGCAGGCGACGACCAGGTTGTTCGGCGCGTAGCGGCGGGCGAAATAGGCACGCATCTGCGCGGCGGTCAGACCGTCGATGCTCTCCACGGTTCCCAGGACACTGTGACCGCACGGGTGCGTCCCGAAGTGCAGGCTCCGGCACCGATCGATCACGTCGAACGTCGGCGTGTCCTGATACATCGCGATCTCTTCTTTGATGACGTTCTTCTCGACCGTGAAGTCGTCCTCCCGCAGGGCCGGACGCATCAACTCGCCCCAGAGGGCCGTGATGTCCTGGAGGTACTCCGGCAGCACGGAGGCGTAGTAGACCGTCTGCTCCTCGCTGGTGAAGGCGTTGAACTGCGCCCCCCGGCTGTCGAACGCCTCGTTGACCTGGGAGGCCTGCAGCCGGTCGGTCCCCTTGAAGAGCATGTGCTCCAGGAAATGCGATACGCCGTTGACGTCGAGGGTCTCGTCCCGGGCCCCGGTGCGGACAAAATACCCGACCGCCGCCGACTTGGCGGGCGGGTTGACCTCACCGATCAGGACCAGGCCGTTCGCCAGTGTCTTGTGTTTGAATTCCATCAATACCTCGCAGCCGAGAGCCCGTAGTCGGTAGTCGGTCTGAATCGCGGCGCTGGTCGTTCACCGACTACCGACTACGAACTACCGCCTACCCTCTTACGTTCGGATCTCCCTGGGGCCGACCGTCACCACGGTGAACTCCCGGAACGGATTGCGGCGGAGGAACCCGAGCACCGACTCGACCGAGGTCGCCTCGATCTTTCGCTTGATCTCGTCGAGCGCCCGAACGCGCCCCAGCATGTAGTGGTCGCTGCCGATGGCACTGGCACGGCTGCTCGACGATTCGCTCTGCAGAATCACGCTGGACTTCAGGCCGATCTGGGCCCGGACCATTTCCTCGGCGCTGATCCCCTCGGCGAGCCGGTGGAACTCCGCCAGAATGACGTCATAGGTTTCCTGGGCCTTGTCCGGCGAGGTGCCCGCGTAACAGGCGATCCCCGCCGCCTCGCGGAGCGAGTGGTATCGCGCCCCGATGGCGTAGCACAGGCCCCGCTTCTCCCGCACCTCCGTAAACAGCCGGGCGCTCATGCCGCCCGAAAGAACGGAGACCGCCGTGCGGGCGTTGTAGTAGGCCTCCTCGGCAAACCGGGCCGTGGGCGTCATCAGCCCGATGTGGACCTGGGCGCCCTCGTTGGGGATGTGTGTATACGCGGGTCCCTTGGCACCGAGCCCGATGGCGCTCAGCGGCTGCGGCTGGTGCGGCCCGAACACGCTCTCGATCTGCCGGCAGACGGCCTCGAAGTCGTACTTGCCCGCGATGGCCAGGATGGTTTGCTGGACATCCCGATACGCACCGACCAGTTCCCGGACCTTGGGAGCGGTCAGGCTCTGCAGCTCGTCGAGCTCGCCCATGTTGCTGCGGCCCAGCGGGTCGGGGTAGAAGCGCTTCCGCAGCTCGATCATGACCTTCTGGCGCGGCTCATCATCCATCGATTGCAGCTCTTCGACGATGAGCTGCCGGGCCGGCTCGAACTGCTCGTCCGTCAGGTGGGGCTCCAGGATGACGTCCGCGTACAACGCCAGTGCCGGCGCCAGGTTGCTCGACTCCAGCGCGCCGCCGAGATAGATGTGGGCGCTGCCGATGGAGCTGGAACGCTGCACACCCAGCCCGTCGAGGGCGTCGCCCAACTGGCGGCTGTTCCACTTCCCGGCCCCGCGAAAGACCCACTCGGAGATCACGTTGGCGGCCCCGCCGTAGCCCGGCGGCATCCACGCCGCCCCGCCCGGCAGCAGGAACTCGAACGCCACCGACTCCACCCCCGGCATCGGTTCGCCCAGCACGACCAGGCCGTTCGGCAAAACGCACTTGTCAATCCGCTGTTCCACACCCAATCCGCAAAAAACGATCTTGACGGTTCCCGCGTCAACCAGCCGGGATTCACACCAACCGCCGGATTCTACCACCCTTGTCGATCCCCTTCAACCAGGATTTCCCCGACAGCCTGCGGTACATCCGTGCTGCGTGATGAGGGGGCTGATGCTCTACCCTCGGCCAATGGGTGGTATACTGTCAGGCATGAAGAAGGCAGGCATCTACATCGAGACGTCGATCATCAGCTATCTGACAGCTCGACTGAGTCGAGACCTGGTGATTGCAGCGTGCCAGCAGGTCACCGCCCAGTGGTGGGAAACGTCGCGCGGATCATACGATGTCGTGACGTCCGCGCTGACCCTTGCCGAATCGCAGGAGGGTGACCCACAGTTGGCAAAGAAGCGGCTCGGTCTTCTGCAGGGAATCCCGGTTCTGATCGTGGTGGACAAGGCAAAAGAACTCGCCACCGATCGGATGTTGAAAGGGGCATTGCCTGACAAGGCAGAAATCGATGCCTCGCACATTGCCGTCGCCGCGGTGCAGGGGGTCAACTTTTTGCTGACATGGAACTGCCGACATATCAACAATCCCGAGACAAAGCCGCTCAGGCGAGAGGTCTGCGCAGGCAAGGGCTATGTCTGTCCAGAGATTTGCACTCCTTTCGAGATCATGGAGTTTGGCTGAAATGGAAAATGAAATACTGTCTGAGGTCTGGCGGAACAGGGACAAGCTGGCGCGCCGGCACCATCATGACCTCGACCGCCTATTTGAGACTCTGCGACAGATAGAACGCGAAACAACAAACCCGGTGATTGATCGCACAGAGGCACCGGACAAGAGGCCGCGACTGCGCCGGCGAAGCCGTACACGATGAACCCTCGCTGATGCCAGCAGAGAGCGGGGCCATATCTTCCCCCGTGCCCGAGATTCAGGCACGAGCGCTCTACGCCGCGGCGGATTCGTGCTCGTATTCGTCGAAGCGGACGGCGATCCGCTTGCTGACGCCCTGCTGCTGCATCGTCACGCCGAACAGCATGTCCGCGATGCTCATCGTGCGCTTCGAGTGCGTGATGACGATGAACTGGCTTTCGATCTCGAAATCCCGCAACAGGAGGTTGAAGCGCTCGTTGTTGGCCTCGTCCAAGGCCGCATCCACCTCGTCGAGGAAGCAGAACGGCGAGGGCTTCGACCGGAACACCGCGAACAGCAGCGCCAGGGCGGTCATCGATTTCTCGCCACCGCTCAGGAGCGAGATGCTGCGGGTTTCCTTGCCCGGCGGTTTCGCGATGACCTCGATGCCCGCTTCCAGCACGTCGTCGGATTCTTCCAGCACGATGTCGGCTTTGCCGCCGCCGAAGAGCTTGCGGAAGATCTGCTGGAAATTGCCGCGAATCTGCTCGAAGGTCTCGACGAACTTGTCGCGGCTCTGCTTGTTGAGCTTGCCGATGAGCTGCTCGAGCTGCTGCTTGCTCTCCGTCAGATCCTTGACTTGGTTGGCCAGGAAGTTGTGCCGCTCTTCGAGGGTTTCCTGCTCGGCAATGGCGTCGAGGTTCACGTTGCCCAGCCGCTCGATCTTGCCGCGCAGCTCGGTGATCTCGTTCTTCACCTGCTCCCAGTCCACCTCGCCGGCCGTGCGGGTCGCGAAGGTTTCCGCCAGGTCGATCTGCAGCTCGTCTTTCACCCGGGCGACCAGGTCCTGCTGGCGAACGTCCACCTGCCCCAGCTCCACGCGCAGGCCGCCGATCCGCTGCTCGACCTCGCTCTTCTGCGCCCGTCGCGCGCGGACCAGCTCTTCCTTCTCTTTCTGCCCGGCCACCAGGCTCGCCAGCTCTTCCTGCAGGAGCCGGTTGTCCTGCTGGGTCCGCTCTTTCTCGACGAACCACTCCGAAACGGCGGCTTCGCACGCGAGGATATCCCGCTGCGCCTCCGTCACCTGTCCGGCAGAGGCCTGGATCTCGTTCTCCGCGGTCGCCAGCGTGCGCTGGCTCGCCTGCATCTGGCCCTGGAGCCGCTCGATGATCTGCCGCAGGCCCTTCTGCTGTTCGAGAACCTGGCCGAGCCGGACCTTCAGGTCCGTCAGGTCCTGCATCCGATCCTGCTGCTGGCCCTTGAGCTCGTCGTACCGGCCCTCCAGATCCTGGATGCGAGCCGCACGTTCGTTGTTGACCGCCTCCAGCTCGCTGAGCCGCTGCTTCGAGTCGTACTCCCGCTGCACCGATTGAGCAATCTGTTCTTCCAGGGTCCCCAGCTCATTGGCGATCAGCGGCTCTTCATCCTTGAGCCGCTTGATGTCCCGCTCATAGACCGCCAGC
Source organism: Planctomycetota bacterium (assembly GCA_025459125.1). Taxonomy (GTDB): domain Bacteria; phylum Planctomycetota; class Phycisphaerae; order Sedimentisphaerales; family Anaerobacaceae; genus PLanc-01. The sequence goes on from JALORE010000059.1 coordinate 12,635, forward strand.
CGGGAGTTGATCTGCATCTTCTCCGTGTTGGCTTCGTAGATCGCGGTGCGCAGGTCCTTGCACAGCTTGTCCAGGTGGGTCTTGGTCTGCCGATCGCGCTGGAGTTGGTCCTCCGACTGGGCGATCTCGGCGTTGAGGCCCGCGATGGTCTCTTCCAACTGGCTGATCCGGCTGCGGCGGGAGATCAGACCCGTCGACTTGCCCAGCGGTCCGAGGCGCAACAGGCCGTCGGCGCTGAGGCACGCGCCGCCCAGGGTGACAAACGTGCAGCCGGTCCGGATCGGCTCGGGCAATTCCCGTGCGGCTTCGAGCGAATCGACGACGAGGGTCCGGCCCAGCAGGCTCCACGCCAGCCGGGAATAACGGCTTTCGCAGCGGATGAACTCGACGAGCCGGCCCTTGACGGCGGGGTACGGCGTGAAATCCACGTCATCTACGAACGGCGCGACCTGGTCCAGGCTGCGGAAATGCACCCGGCCTTCGAGCTGCGCCAGCGTCTCGCGGTCCTGCAGGAGCCGGTCGGTGTCACTGACCAACAGGACATCGGTCAAGCCCTCCAGCGCCGCTTCCACGGCCCCGGCGTACTCGACATCCGTCCCGAGCTTCTGGGCGAGAATCCCCTCGACGTAGTCGAGCTTGCGGCCCTCGTCACCCTGCGCCCGGAGGATGCTCTTGACGGCGTTGCCCAGGCCTTCGTATCGCCGTTCCATGTCGGTCAGCACGTTCAGCTCACTGCTCAACGCGCTGCGGGTCTCCTTGTGGCCGGCCAGACGCTTGCCGCCCTCGGCGATCTGGACTTCGGTTTCCTCGGTCTGGCGCCGCTTGGCTTCCAGGCTCTGGTCCAGCTCGGTCAGCACGCGCTCGATGTCGCCCAAGCGGGCATTGTGCTGGGCCTTCTCCGTCAAGAGCCGTTCGAGCTCCGCCTGCGCCGTTCTGGCACGGCCGGTCAGCCGCTCCTTCTGGCTCGCCAGGCTGGTGCGGTAGCTCGACAGGCTCTGGATCTCGTTGTGAAGCTGGGCCGTGCGCCGCACGATGTCGATGATGCCGGACTTCTCGTCCTCCAGCTCCGCCTCCAGGGACGCCAGTTGGAGATCGACCTCGCGGGCCACCTTCTGAATCCCCGCGATCGCCTCGTTTCTCTCGGCCACGACGCGGTCGCAGTTGTCCAGCTCGTTGCGATGGTTGGCCAGGTCGGACTTGAGCGCTTCACCCTGGGCCCGCAGCCGCGCGATCTCCTGGGAGGCGGTCTGGCGCCGCTGCTCCAGCTCCACGATGCGCGCCCGCAGAAATTCGATCCGCTGCAGCTTCTGGTCGATCTTGCTCTGGACGGCCACGAGGGCGTTGCCGGTCTCGCTGAGCCGATGCTCCTTGGCGATGATCTCGTTGCCGAGCCGGCTGGCCTCCGCTTCGGCGGCGGCTTCTTCGGCGGCCGCGGCCGAAAACCGCTCCTCTGCCTGGTGCAGCAGCGCGGTCTTTTCGTCGAGCTGCTCTTTGTTCTTGCCGTATTCCACGAGCGAGAAGTTGACCTGCAGCTCCTTGAGCCGCTGCGAGTATTCGAGGTAGTTGCGGGCCTTGCCCGCCTGCAGCTTCACGCTGCGGAGCCGCTTGGCGACCTCCTCCAGGATATCGGCCAGGCGCAGCAGGTTCTGGTCGGTGTGCTCGAGCTTGCGGAGGGCCTCCTTCTTGTGGGCCTTGTACTTGCTGATCCCGGCCGCTTCCTCGAACACCAGCCGCCGGTCCACCTTCGAGGCGCTGACCAACTGGTCGACCTGGCCCTGCTCGATGATCGAGTAGGCGCGGGTCGCGACGCCCGTGTCCATGAACAGCTCGCGCAGGTCCTTGAGCCGGCAGAGCTTGCCGTTGATCCGGTACTCGCACTCGCCGCTGCGGTAGATCCGGCGGGAGACCTGGACCTCCTCCGTATCGATCGGCAGACGCCCACCCGTGCCCTGGGGATTCGAGAGCACCAGCGTCACTTCGGCCGAGGCCAGCGGCTTGCGACTGCCGCTGCCGCCGAAGATCACGTCGGCCATCTCGCTGCTGCGCAGGTTCTTGACCTTCTGCTCGCCCAGCACCCACTTGACCGCATCGACCACGTTGCTCTTGCCGCAGCCGTTGGGTCCGACAATACCGGTGATGTCCCGCTCAAAAACGAACTCCGTCCGATCGGCGAAACTCTTGAAGCCGTCGAGTATGATCTTTTCAAGTCGCATGGTCTACCTAAATCGTCCTGATTGTCCGCATGCACCGGGTGCCATTCCTGGCGGCACCCATCCTCCGGCGGTTCCGGGACCGCGTGCTTCTCTTTTATCGGCCTAACGCCGGTCATTTCTTGACCGGAAGGCCGATTTTCGGGAGGGGGCCGGCCCAGAACGCCGCCGCGACACCGTCTTTGGCACAGAGCTGCTCCAGCACCGTGATCACCTGGGCGTAAGGGACGCCGAGATTCCGCAGGGGCGCCGCGCCCGTGGTCACGGGCTCGCCCCCGAGGGTCCGGACCAGTTCGGCCACATCGGGTCCGCTGCGCACCGGCCCGATGATCCCCGGCCGGCTGGGATGCTTGCGCATGACCGAGACGTAGCCCTGTCCGGGACGTGCATCGAGCACGATCGTCTCGTCCGGCGTTTCCACAAACAGACTGTCGCGACAGCGCAGCGGCGCACCGAAGAGGACGACCCGCGGATCGCCGCTGCGCGAGACGTAAACCGCCCGATGACTGCTCTGCGGCACCTGCTCCAGCAGGAAGCTGCGTCCTACGACCTCCCGCAACACCGCGCGGTCGTCCACCTGGCGCAGATAATCATACGTCGCCAGCACCACCTGGACGTCACTATCCTGCAGGAGCCGCGCAGCCACGGTGATGGCATCGGCCCGCTTGGCCGTAGTCATGATGGCCTCGATGGCCTCGAGCCGGCGTGGCGCTTGGGGATCGAGGGCCACGTCGCGCAGCGGCGCCAGGCCGCGAATGTCGCCCAGACCCAGCATGACGCGACCGGCCCGCAGGCGCACCTCGGGGTCCGGGCCGGCCACGAGGGTGGCCAGTTGGGTAAGGCTTTCGCGCCCGACCGCCTCCAGCGCGATTTCGCTGCTGGCCTTGTCCCGGGCGGTCGTCAGCTCCTCGATCAAGCCGTCGATGCGTGTCCGGGTCAGGTCCTGCGTCACTTCCACGAACATGGCCGGAAGCAGCGCGATGAAGCGCGGCTTGCGCCGGCGGTAGTCGGCCGGGATGCGCACCTCGATATCACCCGGGGACAGCGCCCGGGCGGTGCTGGGGCCGTACCGTTCGCTGAGACGGTTGCGGATCGCGCTGGCCAGACGGTAGTTGGGCTTGCGCAGCCGCAGCAGAACCACATGCTCGAAGAGCGTCCGACCGCCGCCCAGGACGTAGCCGCTCCGCGCGTCGGTATCGCTGGTGCCGATCGGATTGATGAAGACCTGCCCGTCCACGGTGGCCAGGGGTCTCATATCCAGACCGAAGGTTCCCGCGGCCAGCAATTCGGCTTTGTACAGCCAGCCGCCCTGAATCGAGGTCGCCTCGGAGCCCGGCAGCAGAGCCACCCGCACGTCAAAATGCTCGCCCATCGAAGGTGTGGCCGGGATCGTTGCCTCCAGCGACACGACCGCGGTGTTCTTGCTGCGGAGCACCTCGTCGAAACTGACGCGGTCGTTGGGCAACTGGGTCGCGATGTAGTGTCTCAAGTAGTCGCGAACCTCCGGCGGGCAATACGCCGAACCCGTGCCGGCCAGGCCGCCAACCAGGCCATATCCTTCGACGACGATGGGTTTGGCCTCGGCCACCTCCGCCAGCGCACCGATCGTTATACCCATTTCACGCCGGGCCGCCCCGGAGCCGGCCTCGTTCTCATGACACCCGCCGGCCGCCAACAGCAGACCCGCCACATACAGCACTTTCCCGCACGAGGCTTTCATACGCTACCCGCTATCGCCACAACCACAGGAATTGGATGAATCGAGCTTTCCATCATCGTAGTTGATGATAGCGCTCCCGTCAAGCGCCGCGAACACCCATGATAGCCGCGCGACAAGAGACCCGGCGCCTGGCATCGTCAAGCCCGCCAGGGCCTGGCGATGGCGGCCTGCGAAGACGCAGACCTGCCCACCTTGCGTCCTCTCCCGGCACGCACCGAGGCGGCCTATTGCCCGATCATCTGGCAAACCACGGTGCGGCCGCGGGCTCTCGTATCGAAATCCACGAGGATGATCTGCTGCCAGGTGCCGAGCGTCAGCCGGCCGTCGACGAACGGCACCGCCAGGGAGGGCCCCAGGAGCGAAGCCCGCACGTGGGAATGACCGTTGTCGTCCTGCCAGGTGTTTTCATGCTCGTAGCGACCATCTTCGGGAGCGATGCGCTCGAAGGCCGCCTTGAGGTCGTGGTTGACCAGGCCCGGCTCATACTCGGTGGTCGTGAGACCCGCGGTGGAACCGATGTGAAACAGGGTAGCCACGCCGGCTTTGAGGCCTGATCCGGCCACTGCCGCCGCAACCTGTTCGGTAATATCGACTACCTGGCCGTTACCGTGCGTCTTGACCTGGATCTGCTCTGTCTTAATCATAACCACGTTGCCTTGCGCCAGTCCACAAACCTCTGAAGACACGCAATTTACCGCAATTCCATACATCCCGCAATGCCAAACAGCAGGTGGTAACGGGTGGAGAGGATCTCCCTTGGTGGAGCCCCGCCCGTGGATGACGACGGTACGCAATGCAAACCATTGCAGCCGCATGCATCACACCCGGGCAACATAGTGAAATGCCTGGTAGTACGTCATTGCCGGCAGCGAAGCGAAACCTGCCGCCGCGCCGAACCTGCCCTCGACCCGCCTACAAACCGCGAAGAGGCGTTTCGTAGGCCGAAGACCTTCTGGAAGACGGCCCACCCCAGCGGATTCCCTCGGAAGGAGTCTGATTTCAAGGCTCCGGAGAGTAGAGACAATGCCAGCGGGATATGGTAAGCTGGAACAGTTGTTTTTCGGCGGACGTGACGATGATTGGGACGGCGCGTGGTGTGCTTGGGTGGGACACGACTCGTGAGATGCAACGGATATGCGTGCCTGATGCTGATTCTGGCGCTGGCCGGGACGGGGTGCCAGAAGCGGCCGCAGGGAACCGGCTCGCCGCTGCACCAGGCGGCCAAGAACGGCGACACCGCCAAGATCAAGACGCTGGTCGCGCGGGGCGGGGACCTCAATGCCCGGGACGGCCGCGGCCGGACGCCTTTGTACGTGGCGGCGGGCCTGGGGAACATGGGCGTGCTGACCTCGCTGGTGGAGGCCGGCGCCGACGTCAACGCGCGCCTGCCGACCGGGGACACCCCGCTGCACACGGCCGCGTCCCAGGGTCGCCTGGAAGCCGTCCGGTTCCTGATCGCCCACGGCGCTGACGTGAGAGCCCGGAACCAATACGGCGGAACCGCCCTGCACTTTGCCGCCTACGGCCGGCACCGCAGCGTGGTGGCGCTGCTGTTGGCGCACGGTGCCGAGGTCAATGTCGGCGATTCGATGTACGGGCGCACCCCCCTGCACCACGCCTGCGCCCGGGGGGAGCCCAACGTGGTCGAGGCGCTCATCGCCGCCGGTGCCGACGTCAACACCACCGACAAGAACGGCCAGACGCCCCTGTCCATTGCCATCGCCCAGGGACAAACCAGTCTGGTGGGACTGCTGGTGGCCCGCGGCGCCGATATCCGCGCGATGGATCAGGTCGCCCTTCAGAACCTGCTGTGCTACGCGGTCGAGCGGGGCTACGCGGATGTGGTGGAAACACTCCTGATCCACGGGGCCGACCCCAATACGCGGAGTGGCACCGGGGCGATCCCCCTGCACACCGCGGCCCGGGCCGGCCATCTGGAACCGCTGCGGCTGCTCCTCGCAGCGGGCGCCGAGATCGACGTCCGGGACGAGCAGGATGCGACCCCTCTCTACGGGGCGGTCGCCGCGCGGGCCGGCAAGGAGATCATTCAGCTCCTGATCCAGCGTGGCGCGCGGGTCAACGTGAGGACGGCCGCCGGTTGGACGCCCTTGCAGGAAGCCGCCGCCGGGGGCGAGCCCCACGATGCCGCCACACCCGGAGACCGGGACACGATCGAGCTGCTCCTGACGGCCGGCGCCGAAGTCAACGCCAGGACCGGCGACGGGCAGACGGCTCTGCACCTGGCTGCGGTACGGGCCGGGGCGGATGTTGTGAAGCTGCTGATTGCCCGCGGCGCCGAGATCGAGGCGCGGGACCAGACCGGTGTGACGCCTCTGATGGAGGCGCTGGCGAACTACCAGGAGGAGATCGCCGGCCTGCTCCTGGCGGCCGGCGCCACCGGGGTCGGCGCGACCGCCTCCGGCTCGACGGCGCTGCACCGGGCCGCCCGGCTGGGCAACCCCGGCCTCGTCGAGCCGCTGCTGGCCCGGGGCGCCAGTGTCAATGCCCCTATCAAGACCGGCGCCCGGGGCCGGCCCGACAGCGAGTGGCAGGGCCAGACCGCGCTCCAGATCGCCGCGGTCGGGGGATACTGCGAGGTGGTCGAGCTGCTGGTCGCTCATGGCGCCGAGATCAACAGCCGGGACGCCTATGGCACGACCGCGCTGCACGAGGCCGCGGCCCGGGGCCGGCGCGAGGCGGCGCAAGGCCGCTTCCAGAAGATCGCAGGACTGCTGGTCGCCAAAGGCGCCGACCCCAACGTCCGGGACGAGACCGGCCGAACGCCACTGCACAACGCTGTCGCCGATGGTGCGGCCGAGACGGTCGCCCTGCTCGTCGTCCGAGGTGCGGCGCTCAACGCCAAGAATGATGACGGCGCCACACCGTTGCACCTGGCCGCCTTCGAGGGCCGGGCGGACGTGGTGGAGCAGCTCGTCACCGCCGGGGCCGATCTCAACATCCAGGATGCCGACGGCGACCGGCCCATCCATCAGGCCGCCCGCCGGGGCCAGACCCAGGTCCTCGAGATCCTCCTGGGCAAAGGCGCCGTCTCCGACAGCACGGTGGACCACCTTCTCAAGACCGGGGTCACCCCCCTGCACCAGGCCGCCGCCACCGGCGACCTGAAGCAGGCTCGGACCTTGCTCGCCGGCGGCGCCAACGTCAATGCCAAGGACCGCGTGGACGCCCGGCCGCTCTACTACGCGGCCGAGAAAGGCCACAAAGAAATCATCGAGCTGCTGCTCGCCCACGGGGCGACCGTGAAGGCCCGCAATTCCCGGCGCCGCGAGACCGCCCTGGAAGCCGCCACCCGCGCCGGCTACCAGGAGATCGTGGACCTCCTGACAGCGCCCGCCCCCGGCTCCCGCTGAGGGCGCCACAGATACGAGAAGGGAGAGGTGCAGGGTTCCCATAGAGGGGGTGCGTAGACCACGCTGCATTCAAGACTCTCGCTGGCTGGCATCGTCAAAGCCGCAGGCTTTGGCGATGGTCCCTGGCACCGACAATCCGCCCTCTTTGGAGCTTGCCGCGGGTGGATAGGCAAACCAGCGGCAAGCTGCGCTTGCCGCTGCCACCCATCCGGAAAGTCAATCTTCATGAAGCACCAGTCAGCCCCGTGCACACCCCTACTCCCAGGCCATTACTCCGGCCGGCACGTTCGCCGCCTTGACACTCCCGCGGCGCCGGTGGTACGATCGGGTCGTCTGGGGTCGGAGAACAGGATGAGCAGCGGACGTACATCTTACGCGTGTGGGGGGCTACCGGTGGGCGGGCGCCCGGCGTTCACGCTGGTCGAGCTACTGGTCGTGATCGCGATCATCGCGCTGCTGGTGGCGCTGCTGCTGCCGGTCGCCCACCGGGCCCGCAAGCACGCGGCCGGCGTCACCTGCCAGTCCCATCTGCGCCAGTGGGGCCTGCTCCTCGATACCTACGTCACCAGCAACGACGGGAAGTTCTTCGACGAGATGACGCACGTGGACACGGTGACGGCCCCGCAGCCGGCGACGCTCTGGGTCCAGAGCTGGTGGTACGTGTTCCTCACCGATTTCGGGGACTACCGGGACATCTGGCTTTGTCCGCTGGCGACGACGCCGTCGGCCGACGGCAAGACCGGCGCCACGTACCGGGCCTGGCGCGGCGAGCGCGGCGCCGCACGGGTCGGGACCGGGCGCTGGGGCGAGGTCGACCGGGAGTTGCGCGGCAGCTACGGCGTGAACGCCTGGATCGGCGTCGGCTCCTTCCCGGAGCCGAATCCGGACCGGCCCGATACCGCCTGCTGGACGACCCCCTACGTCAAGAACGCCGCCGAAGCGCCGCTCGTCTTCGATTGCTGCCTGTCGCTCTACTACGGGACCATGGACGACCCGCCACCTTACGAAGACGTGGATCCGGCCGCCCACTATAGCCGCGGCGTCTGCATCGACCGGCACAACGGCGCGATCCACAGCGTCTTCATGGACTGGTCCGTCCGCAAGATCGGCCTCAAGCAGCTCTGGGGCCTCAAATGGAGCAAGACCTACGACACCGCCGGCCCCTGGACCGCCGCCGGCGGCGTCCAACCCGGCGACTGGCCCCCCTGGATGCGCCGGTTCAAGGACGACTGACACCCCGCCCCGGCGAACGGGCAACGATGATGCGTGATGCACACCCGACGGTCCTTACTCCCCTCACGAGGCGAACTTTTCGGCGTAGAATTGGAGCAGCCACACGAGCAGCCAAGGCTCGATGATCGCGTTGATACTGCCATGGCAGAGGATCGGGCCCAGCAGGCTGCGCCGGCCCAGGAGATACAGGCCGCCCAGGGCCATACCGAGGACAAAGGTGTACACGATTCCCATGAGTCCGAATCCCAGGTGCAGAACACTGAAGGCGACGCCTGTCAGCAGGACCTGAAACAGCGGTGTGATCTTGACCTGCTGCCAACGGGCCATCAGGTAACCGCGAAAGACAATCTCTTCCATGACCGCCGCGGCGACCCCGGAGAGCAATCCCCACAGTTTGAACAGGCTGATCTCGGTGATCTTCTCCTGCACGGCAGGAATCTGGAGAGTGTACCCGACATAGAGGAGCCCTGCGGCCAGGGACAGGAGGACGACCGTTGCGCTGTTTCGGGGAAGGCGCCAACCCAGTGTCCCGAGGGTGATGCCCCGCCGTCGATAGTAGGCGTTCACCCCCCAGAGGGCCAGGAACTCGGCGATCAGCACCCCCCCCAGGGTAATCGCCGTTCCAGGCCGAAGGTCCAGACGTATGCCCAGGGCTTTCAACACCAGAGGCGGCACCATGAGAAATGCCGTCACCAGGAGAAAGTAGAGGTACAGGATGAGAACTGACTCGCCGATGACACGCAGTTGGCCAAGTCGCGGCCCCATGGGCTTCCCTCCGAACGGTACGGATCATCCCGAGATTCTTCGGGCAATCGAACGCATCTCAGGATGAATCTTGCCAGCATCATGGATCATCCCGATCCAGGGGCCCCAGGGGCCAGTGAGGAGCGCCGTCGCCGTAACTGCGTTCGAGCAAGCCCGGCATGGCGATCCGGTCGCGCGGAGGCCGGTACGGATCGGCCTCGCTGCGGTAACCCTGCGTCGAACATCCCAACCCGGCCAGCACCACCACCGATAGCAGTAGCTTCTTCATAGCGACCTCGTACCTCCCCTGTCCGCCCGTCGCGTACGCAGAGATCGACCACTTGATTCCGGGTGCTTCTCTCGACATCATTATGATCGGCGCCGCCGGGGGCGGCAAGAGGATTCCACCGCCGGGGGCGGCTGTGCTACGTACACTGTCAGGGCGTTTGCTCCTCTTACGCTTCGGGGGTGAAGCAGCAGTAGCCGATCGTGTCACACTCCTGGTGGAGCCGCTGCCAGACCGATTCGTCGTCGATCACCTGGAGAGCGGCCGGATAGAGGATGTTGTTCTCCTTGTAGATGTGGTCGCGCAGCGTTGGGACGATGAAGCCGGTTAGCGCGGCCAGGTGCCGCTTGAACGTGGCGAAGTCCTGGCGGTCCACCGTCTCCACCAACTCTTTGAGCTGGCGTTTGCGCGGGCGCAGTTGGTTGTGTTCTTCCCGCATCACCATCGGCGGCCCGTACATGCCGCGTTTCTCCAACTCGGGGAACAGGACCTCCTCCTCCCGCTGATGATGCCGCTCCGTCTCCGCGAGGTGCTCGGCCACATGCGCCAGTTGGCGGAATTCGTGCGTTGGGCCGGGATAGGCGGGCATCTGCTGGATGGTCTGGTTCAGTTGCCCGAGCAGATCGAGAAAGCCGAGAATGGCGTCGTGCTCATGGACCAGCGTGGAAACCAAATGGCCCTTGGGCAACTGCGCCTGCATCTGTGATACCTGCTCGCCCAGCATCTCCATGTGGATGGGGCACAAGCCGTGCAAGTCCTCGACGCTCAGGCCCTCATCGAGCAGGTTCTGCTCCGCCAGGGCCAGCTCGTCCGGACTGACGGACGCCAGCAACTCCTTCGCGTCGGTCTTGACTGCTTCCGGGTCCTCGCCCGAATTGAGCCGTTTGAGAATGTGGGTCAACCGCTGCGTCTTCTCCATGGTCGAATCCTCTCCAAATGGAGCGAATGCCCGATTTTCTGATCTCGTTGAACCGATCAACGTCCCGGCCCTCCACGCGAGCGGCCTGCTCTATATAGGATTGATATAGTCCTACTTGTTCGCCCAAACCGGAAGAAATGCAAAGAATTCTTCGCGGCGGTCTTCTACGCCGGCGACTGACGCAGAGCTGTAGCCACCATCGGCAAGCTGGCGCTTGCCGCTGCCGCCCGTCATTCCAGTGGTATGCCGAGGCTTGTTCTGTCAGAGGCGGGAAGGCTACGCCTGGGAGGCGATGGTAATCGCGCCGGCCGGGGTGATGTCCACCTGCCCTTGCAGAGTCTTGGCGGAAGCGAATTCATAGGTGCGGTCGGCCTGCAGAATCACACGGCTGCCGTCCACTTCGACGCGCAGGGCCTGCGCGGGGATTCGGTGGCGCAGGATGTTGGCCAGGAAGAAGGCTTTTTCGAGGCCGTCGCCGGTGCCGTAGTTGGCCAGCTCATCGGGCTGGGCCAGGCGGTTGCCGTCGTAGATCGAGGCCGCGGGCAGGCGGCTGAGCCAGTCACAGGCTTCCGCGATGGACATCGATTTGACTTTCTCCAATGAGACCGGACAGCGCTCGACGGCGGATTTTACGAAGGGCCGCCAATCACAGCTTTCCATGTCCCGGTAGGCGTAGAACGCCAGGTCCGCCACCGGGCTGCGGGACCGGGCCCGGCGCAGGTACTCGATGATCTCCGCGCGGCTCCAGTCGGCGGGGATCTCCAGGGCGCCGGCGGCAGAGAAGTGTTTGTCCCCGCCGGGCAGATCGGCCTCGATGTGGACGAAATTCGTCAGGTCATCGAGCAGCTTGTCCACCTCGGGGATGGTCCTGCCCAGGAGCTTGTGCAGGGCCTCGCGGCCGCGCGGCGTGCGGACGTCGGTGGGGTGGCGGGTCAGGAACTCGCAGAGCAGGTCGCAGCGGACGCGGCCCGGCAGCTCGTATGGCACGAAATCCTCCTCGGACACCTCGGCCAGCAGCTTGTCGTGGGTCGAGTCCCCGATCTTGTAGGGACTGCCGTGCTCGTAATGATAGAGCATCTCGGCCGGCAGGAAGCGCGGCTGCCCGTGACATTCCCGGCAGATCTGGAAGTACTTCTGGTGCTGGGGCACCGCGCGGAGGAAGCTGGCGAAGACCGTGAACGTCAGGCCGGTCGAGAGATACTCGGCCAGCCGGGCGCGGAAATGCGTGTACGCCTGCGGAGCGATCGTCGCCTCCGGGTACAGGCAGTGGATATAGCCGGTGCGGTGGGTGACGACGGTGACCTGCTCGTGACGCAGGGCCCGCTGGGCCTTGTCGGAAATCTCGGTGCCGTTGAACCACATGGCCTTCGTGACGAGCCGGCGGTTGTTCGTCAGGATGCCGTCCTGGAGGTCGAGGAAGTTCTGCGAGTGCAGGGGCGTCAGGATCATGTAGATGTCCTCGAGTGGGACGCCGCCCACGATGAACGCCGCCGCCGCGTAGAGGGCGGCCAGGGACACGCACTCCCCCGCCGCCCTGCCGTAGCCCGGTTTGAGCCGGAAGGCATCCATCGCCTCGAGGGTCTCCGTCTTCCAGTACGGGATTACGTCGGTGGTGTACTTGTCCAGGCCGAAGTGCTTGCGGATATTGACGTCGAAGTAGTACTTGTCGCCTTCGTAGCCGAACAGGGCATTGCTCTGCGCGATCTGCGGCGGCGACAGGTACGGCGCAAACCGCTGCAGCTCCGTGTTCTTGTCGGTCAGGCCCCAGGTCTCCAGGTCCAGATTGAAGTCGAACTCATCCATGATGAACTGCCGCAGGCGCATCAGCTTGCGGTAGCTGCCCTTGCCGTCGAGCTTGCGGAAGGTGTCCAGCTCGCGCCAGCGCCAGAGGATCGGGCTCATGAGGTTCGCCAGCACCAGGCTGTACATCAACTCCGGGAAGACGAAGATCTCCATGTCCGACAGCGTGTAGGCGGATGAGTACTTCTCGATGTCCTTGGTGTCCATGTCGTCCGGTTCCTCGCGCCGCAATTCCAGGGGATGCATGCCAGCAGGGCGCACGGCACGCGCCACCGGCCTCCAAAACGGTGCCGGTAGCTATACGCCCGGCCCCGGCCGGGAGTTTATCACAACCGGTGGTATTCCAGGGAGTCTAAAACCGTCCGGCAGCGCCTACGAGGTCGGCGAGTGCCGCCGGCGCTCCATCCGCTCGCGGATCGCCCGCAACTGCAACAGCGACTGCCTGTCGCAGGGTCAGGGCCCGTGCCAACGCCCGATCATGGCTGCGCATGCGTTCCAGAACGGTTCTGTTCAAGTTGGCCTGCAGGGACGCCATGTCGATGCCTTCCTGCTCGGCCTTCTCCCACGCGCCGGCGCCGGAGGCGTCCTCGGAATGTCCACGCGAATGCTTCATACCCTGTTAATGTACCCTCTTCCCGAGCAACGGCAAGGTCGCGGAGGAAACCGGCGCCCCAGGCCAGGACAATCACAGGTTCAACCCTGGCGCATCGAGAGCCAATGAAGACTACTCCTTCCCCTGCAGTAACAAGCCGTGGATCGGCAGGCCGGGACTCTACGCCTCCCAAACGCCGGCCACGTAGCGGCCGTTGCGGCGGAAGACCTCGATGCGGCAATCCATCAGCCGACTGAGCCGGTCGGAGGTCAGCATGTCCTCCGGTGGACCGACGCCGAAGACACCGCCCTGCTTGAGCAGGACCACCTGGTTCACGGAGCGAGGCAATTCGTCAAGATGGTGGGAAATCATGACGACCGTCGGATGCCCGGGCCGCTCCAGGAGGCGGTCGAGAGCTCCCATGCACACGGCCCGGGCGCCCATGTCCAGGCCGGCAGTCGGCTCATCCAGCAACAGAAGCTGCGGCTGCCCG
>JALORE010000060.1 GCA_025459125.1 Planctomycetota bacterium
AATTAACCGGGAGAAATGCTGACAGGCATCGTGTTTTGTGTCCTCCTTCCCTACGGGGCGAGGTACTGCCCGACCGTGTCTTGGCAAAATGAAAAACCACAGGTTAGACACAGTCTATCACAACGGACGCTCCCCCGTCCAGCGGAATTGCAGTCAAAGGGTTTTTTTGGGGGACTATTGCGGCGCCGGCGCGCGCGGCGCGGGGGCGGAGAGCGGCTCACCAGGTCCTGGTCCGAGTCTCGATTGGCTCTGCAGGTTCTCCCGCTCCAGTTGCGCGTTGCGGGCACGGAGCTCTTCCACCTGCATCTGCAGTCGGGCGACCTCCAGCCGGTACTGCTCCACCTGTTGCTGCTGCGAGGCCTGCTCGCGCTGCAGGTTCAACCACCGTTGGCGGTACTCCAGGTCCTTGGCGATGACCTGCTCGGAGCACTGGCGCCGCTGTTCCGCCAGCTGGCTGCGGTCCTGGCGACTGTCGATCGCGCCAAGAATGACGCCCGCCCGGCCAATAATCTCCGGGATGGCAGGACAGGCATACCCATACCCGGCGGGTGGCAGGTAGTCATATAGTACCGGACCGGAGTCGGCCCCAACCGCATCCCGGCCACCACCGGAAGCGGTGCCGTCAGAATCGCCGACACGATCATCAAGATACGCCCGTGTCTCATGTGTCTCATGGCCGTGCCCCTTTTCCCATGCCACGCCCCTCTCCCTAGAATGTATCGCGACGGCGTCCGTCGTGTTCCGCCACCGGCTTCAGGAAAACACCTATTGGGCAGTAGGAGAATCGGGGTTTGCCCGAACGCGAGAATTCGGTGCGGGATGGGCCGGGAAAATTCCCCGGCACGGAACAGAAGAGCCTTGACGATACTCTCTTGCATACGTGACGATAATGTGATATGGTGATAATGCAAACGCCATTGACCAGGCTTTGCGGCCGGGTGTTGTTTGCTGGAGGACTGCAATTCGCATCCAACGTGTGCATTCGTATACAGGAACACTTCCAAGAAGGCAGGAGAGATTGCCCATGCGCAAACTGAGAGGCTTCACTTTGATCGAGTTGCTGGTGGTCATTTCCATCATCGCCATCCTGTTGGCGATTCTGATTCCCTCGCTGAGCAAGGCGCGGGAGAAGGTCAAGGAGGTTTCGTGCAAGTCCAACCTGAAGAATATCGGCTTGGCCGTGCACATGTATCTCGATGCCTATGAACGGAAATTGCCCAATACCGGCAGCTCCAACCAGTTCCTCTGGTACGATGCGTCCGGCAACCGGCTGGCGCCCGGCAGCAGCAACTCGTACTGGGGGACGTACTACTGGGAGTACCTCAAAGACACGAAGGTCTTCGGCTGCCCCAGTCTGCAGCGTGCGCCCGAGGGCCTGATCTATACATATACCGGCCAGGAAGCCAAGAAGGTGATCCAACAGGCAGCGTTCGGTCTGAATCATCACTCCCGCAACCGGAGCAACCGCAACACCAACACCATCTACCGGCAGGATGAATTCCTCTTTTGCAGCGATCACGCCGAGCCCCGGCCCGAGTGTGGCACGGATGACAGTTTCCACAATAACGACGTCAAGGGTGCCATGAATCTGACGTCCTATCGCCAGGGCGGCAGCCGGGCGCACACCTATCGGCAGATCTTCCGCCACAACATCCGCTACGCCGACGCCTACAAGACCGGCGGCCGCGCCAACATTCTCTGGCTGGACGGGCACGTCACCGCGCTGGAAGAGACCACCGGGGACGATGTCGAGCTCCGCTGGTACACCGGCGACAAACCCAAGCGCTGAGCCGTTGACCAAACCCCCGGCCCCCGGGCCGGCATACCACGATCTTTCCCAGGGCCGTTGTCTCCCCCGCAACGGCCCTGGGTCTTTGCCTCATCCGGCCGCGACGATGCTTGGGTCCGGGGAAGTCGCTGGACCCGTCGCCTGGTCGCGCTGCGGATGCAAGAGGGGCCGTGGGCTCCTGAGACGAGGGCAATGTCAACCGCGGTCAAGCCAGAGTTTCCAGCCGGGAAAGCCACTGATCAAAGTGCCTGCACTTGCCTCGGAGCGTGGGCAGGCCGATTCGTTCGGCTATCAGCGGACCTGCGGAAGCCTTCATCCCTTCGTACTCGGGGATTTCTCGTATGATCCGTTTCGAGGGTGCCGTGCTCGGGCCGTCGTCGATCAGCTCGGGGGAATCGAAACGTGCGGCCATCTCTGCAAGGTTCGAGATAGCTCGATCACAGTCATGAAACCGGCAATCCAGCTTCCGAGGGGACACCAGCAGTAGCGTCTCAAACTCGTGCAGTTGGACATATGGCACGAAGCGCGGATGATCCATGTCCCTGGTCATGGCTCCTTCGATCTCTGCCACGCGTGTGTAGGGAGAATCGGCTTCGCCAGCGTTCCGGTAACCGGGAAAGTCACACGGCAATGCATACAAGTCAAACATGGTTGTGAAAGCAACCTCGCGGTGCTGATCCTCCTTCATCCAGAGCAGGATGTCCTTCCGGGCTCTGGCATAGCTGACGAGACCACCACGGTGGATGACACTGCGCTTGCGGCTTGTCATGACGCACCGGACATCGCCCCACACGGAGCAGGATGCCAAATGAGGTATGATCACGCGGTTGACGAACGTCTCTTCCGTCTGGCCCTCGACGACGAAATGGAGCCGCGTGCTCATGACGGGCGGCCCCCGATCACGTTCTTCTCCCACAGTTCCGAGAGGGAATAGTCTTCCAGCCATTCCTGCAACCTGCTCGCCTCCAGCCGTCGGAATTCGGATTTACGCTCTTTGCGTTCGACCACAACGATCTCTTCGGGTTTGAAGCAGTCCACCAGGAGCATGGATTGGGTGGCGATGATGACTTGCGTATTCGTCGCGGCGCTGCGAATCAGCCCCCCAATCACGTTGATGGCATAGGGATGCAGCCCCAATTCCGGCTCATCGAGAATTAGCACATCCGGCAGGTCCTGCTCCGGTTGTA
Organism: Planctomycetota bacterium; assembly: GCA_025459125.1. GTDB lineage: Bacteria > Planctomycetota > Phycisphaerae > Sedimentisphaerales > Anaerobacaceae > PLanc-01. The sequence continues at coordinate 2,977 of JALORE010000060.1, forward strand.
GCAGAAGCGTGACCATCGCCATGGCGCGCAGCATGCCGTCGGCTGCCTGGGAAGCGTTGAACACGCGATCACAACCCTTTTCTCGCCAGCTCAGAAGCAGCTTTCCATAGCTGGATTCAAACTCAAAGTCCGCGAAGAAGGGTAGAATAAGACGGATTGTATCCACGATGCGTCGGTAGGATTTGGGATCGCCATTCTGCAGCCGGCACAAGAACGGGGCGATATTCGCGCCATCCTCTTTCAACCAACGGCCATCCTCGACATCCCACTTGCCTCTCATGCGGGCCGTCGCCGACGTGTTGTGGAACTGATAGACGGTCATCCTGCGCAAAAGATGGAGAATCGTCCTGGCTGTTTGGTCGTCCTCGCTTGCCTTTTCCATCAATCGGGATTCCCTATGCCCCGCGTCCAATCCCTGCCAATCGGCGCGCGCCGGGAAGCCGGTGCGCGAGAAACGATACCGTTCGTCCGTATAGATGAGGGTGTCACCGGCGGCGTAAACCAGCCGAAACACATACTGGTTCTCTCCGGCGCCGGTCGCGATCGTCAAGTCGCCCTCGATTTCCCGTGTGACTTCAGGTCCATCGTGCAGCAGGGCGCTGGCTCCCCCCAGCTCGGCCACATGCACTTGAAGGCCGCCAGGCGAAGCCAGGGCCCACGAGAGCAGGCGGAAAAAGGAGATGAAATTCGACTTGCCTGCTCCATTGGGGCCGATGAGCACTGTCAAGGGGCCGGGCTCGAAGCTCTCGAGTCCACCTATGGTCTTGAAGCCCCTCAGGGTCAATCTCTGAAGCTGGTTTCTCATCGATCGTTCCTCATATTTGTGCCTCTCTGCCTGCCGGCAGACCACCGACGCGTCCTTCAGTTTGTGCCCACAGGCCTAGGCGCACACTGTGGCATGTCTCTATCGTAGATGCCGGCTGGGAGACCGTCAAGGGCCGCCGGTACTGCCAGAGTGCGGACCGGCACGCCAGGGCCGTTGTGTGAATTGCCTCCGAGGGATAGACTTGGACGCAAACTGGTACATGAGCCCATTGGGAGAATCGAAATGAGGATGGTAGATCAATCAGGTCTCATATGCGCGTTTGCTGCGTTCCTCCTTCTGAACGCTGGCAGTGCGATGCCAGCCGCGCGCGGCGGGGCGGCCGCATCCGAGGCCCGGATTGACCGCCAGACGTTGGTGAAGCGGCACAACGTCACCTTGAAGAAGCCTGATCCGCTGACGCCGCTGAGCGTGGGCAACGGCGAGCTTGCGTTCACTGCGGACATCACGGGCCTGCAGACGTTTCCGGAGTACCACGAGCAGGGCACGCCGCTGTGCACACTGTCCCAGTGGGGCTGGCACAGTCTGCCGAATCCCCAGGGCTACCGGCTGGAGGACGCCCTGGAGGAATACGAGGTGGCGGGCCGCCAAGTGCCCTACGCCTCGGGCCGGACCCGCTCCGGCGGCTACTCGCCGGCCGCCAACTGGCTGCGGGCCAATCCGCACCGGCTGCACCTGGGCCGGATCGGGCTGCGCTTGACCAAGGCTGACGGCTCGGCGGCGGCCATCGAGGATCTGGCCAACACGACACAGACGCTGGACTTGTGGACCGGACTTCTGAGCAGCCGGTTCGAGCTGGAGGGCCGGCCCGTCCAGGTGCAGACCGTCTGCCACCCGATGCGCGACTTGCTGGCGATTCGCATCGAGTCTCCTTTGCTCGGGCAGCAGCGCGTAGGCCTTGCGCTCGCCTTTCCCTACGGCCATGCGGACTGGCGCAGCGCGGCGGATTGGAAGCAGCCGGAGCGTCACACAACACGAACCCGGAGGGACGATCGTCAGGTCGATTTCACCCGAGTTCTGGATGCGGACCGTTACCATGTTCGCATGGCCTGGTCGCCGGGCGGGCGGCTGGAGGCCAGATCACAGCACGAATACACGGTCAGTTCGACCGTCGGCCGGCCGCTGGAAGTGGTCGTGGCATTTGCCCCCCGCGAAATGGCCGAGTCGCTGCCGGGATTCGAGGCGGTCCGCGCTGCGGCGGCCGAGCATTGGCCGCGGTTTTGGCAGAGCGGTGGGGCGATCGATTTCTCCGCCTGCACGGACCCGCGGGCCCGCGAGCTGGAGCGCCGCGTCGTGCTGTCACAGTACCTCATGGCGATTCACGGCGCCGGATCCTGTCCGCCGCAGGAGACCGGATTGGTCTACAATAGCTGGTATGGCAAGTTCCACCTGGAGATGCACTGGTGGCATGCGGTGCATTTTGCCCTGTGGAACCGATTGCCGCTGCTGGAGCGGAGTCTGTCCTGGTACGAGACCATCCTCCCGCAGGCGCAGGCGACCGCCGGGAGGCAGGGCTATCGCGGCGCCCGGTGGCCCAAAATGACTGCACCCGAGGGACGCGAAAGCCCCAGCGAAGTGGGCGTCTTTCTGATCTGGCAGCAGCCGCACCCGATTTACTACGCCCAGCTGTGCTACCGGGCGCACCGGGACAAGCAAACGCTGGAGCGATACCGGCGGATTGTCTTCGAGACGGCGGAATTTCTGGCGTCCTATCCGGTCTGGGACGCGGCGGGCGAGCGCTACGTGCTGGGACCGGCGCTGATCCCGGCCCAGGAGAGCTACGGCTCGACCCGCTCCCGGAATCTCAACCCGACCTTCGAGCTGGCCTACTGGCACTGGGCCCTGGAGACCGCCCAGGAGTGGCGCCTGCGGCTGGGCCTGGAGCGCGAGCCGGCGTGGGACCGGGTGATCCAACGGCTCGCGCGTCCCACGATCCGAGACGGCGTGTACACCGCCATCGAGACCGCGCCCTATACCATCACCCGCGACCATCCCTCGATGCTGGCGGCCTACGGCGTCGTCGGGGCGACCCCGCTGATCGATCCGAACGTGATGAAGCGTACGCTCAATCAGGTCCTGAAGACCTGGGACTGGCCCAGCACCTGGGGCTGGGACTATCCCATGCTGGCCATGACCGCCGCGCGGGTGGGCGAGCCGGAAAAGGCGGTGGATGCCCTGTTCCTCGAATCGCCGAAGAACCGCTACCTGGCGAACGGGCACAACTACCAGTCGGCCCGGCTGCCGGTCTATCTGCCCGGCAACGGCGGCCTGCTCACGGCGGTGGCCATGATGGCCGCCGGCTGGGACGGCGCTCCCGACCGCCCGGCTCCCGGCTTTCCCGACAACGGCCAATGGCGCGTCCGCTGGGAGGGTCTTCAGCGTCTGCCCTGAGAGGGTGTGTGAGAAGCACGTAGACTCCCCAGGCATGGGCGGCATCGTCAAGGCTGCAGGCCTTGGCGATGGCCCATCGCACGGGAAATCCGCCCTCGCCAAGCTGCGCATGGGGACCCCAAACGCGGTTCATCGCGTTTGGGACCCCTTGACGATGCCACCCTCGCGAGCTAAGCATCTCACCCAGATCGCAAACGAGTTGGCGCTTGCCGCGGCCGCCGGATCGGTGTACATCTTCGGCAGGTACGATCTTACTACCCACGGTTATGGGGACAAGTGCGATGAACAGATGGACCAGAAGCTTGGCGGGTATCGTCACGACATTCCTGACTATCTATTGCGGGGTCGTTGCCGCGGGGGAGGTGGACTTCCTGACCGAAGGATTCCGCCGGCCGCCGCAGAGCGCGGGGGTACGCTGCTTCTGGTGGTGGCTCAACGGCAACGTCACCAAGGACGCGATCACGCGCGACCTGGAGCAAATGCAGGCCAAGGGTTTCAGCGGCGCCCTGATCGTCGACGCGGGCGGGGCCGAGCAGCGGGGCAACAGCCAAGTCCCGGCAGGTCCGGTGTTTGCCTCGCCGGCGTGGCGTGAGCTGTTCGTTCACGCGGTCCGCGAGGCTCATCGGTTGGGCCTGGAGCTGAGCCTGAACATCCAGAGCGGCTGGAACCTCGGCGGTCCTCCGGTGACGCCCCAGTTGGCCGCCAAGATGCTGACGTGGTCCCAGGTCGTGATCGAGGGACCGATCGCCTACAACGCCAAGCTGCCGCAGCCCGCCACCCGGGACGGCTTCTACCGCGACATCGCGGTCCTGGCCTATCCGGAAAAGAACGATTCCAAGGGTGGCAGCGCCAAGGCCCAAGGTCCTGGCGAGGGCTCCCGGAAGAAGCCCATCCGCGACCTGGCCATCAAGGCGGCCTCGAAGGAGATCGGCATGTCCGCGCCGGACTGCCGGTTTCTGCTGACGGACATCCCCGCTACGCCGGGCGAGGAGGACGTCCGCGTGGCCGACGTTCAGGACCTCAGCGGGCGGATGAAGTTGGATGGTGAGCTCACTTGGGAAGTCCCGGCAGGCAAATGGGTTGTCCTGCGGTTCGGCTGCACGCCCAGCGCCGCGCGGGTCTCGACCGCCAGCAACGAGTGGCAGGGCCGGGTGATCGACTACTTGGACGCCGAGGTCCTGCGGCAGTACTGGGAGGGCACACTGGCCCCGATGCTGGCGGACATCGGCCCCCTGGCCGGCGACAGTCTCAAGTACCTGCACACGGATAGCTGGGAGTGCGGCGGGGCGAACTGGACGCCGAATCTGCCCGCGGAGTTCCGGCAGCGACGCGGCTACAGTCTCATCCCGTACCTGCCGGTGATCGCCGGCAAGATCGTCGCGAGCCGGGACCTCAGCAACCGTTTCCTGGCCGACTTCCGCAAAACGATCGGCGACTGCATCGCGGATAACCACTACGCGCGCTTCGCCGAGATGGCCCACCGCTACGGCATGGGCATCCACCCGGAATCCGGCGGGCCGCACGCGGGACCGTTCGACGGACTCAAGTGCCTGGCGCGGAATGACATGGTCCTGAGCGAGTTCTGGGTGCCCTCGCCGCACCGGCCCAAGCCCGAGCAGCGGTTCTTCGTCAAGCAGGCCGCGTCCGTCGCCCACGTCTACGGCACGAAGCTGGTGGGGGCGGAGGCCTTCACGTCCATCGGCCCGCACTGGAACGACGTGCTCTGGTCGGCGCACAAGCCCAGCTTCGATCACGAGGCCTGTTCCGGCCTGACGCTCTGCTTCCTGCACACCTTCACATGCTCGCCCCGGGAGATGGGATTGCCGGGCCAGGAGTACTTCGCCGGCACGCACACGAACCCCAACGTCACGTGGTGGGGCCTGTCGGACGCGTTCTTCGCCTACCTGGGTCGCTGCCAGCACCTGCTGCGCCAGGGCCGGTTCGTGGCCGACGTGTGCCACTACGTGGGCGATCACGTGCCCAATATCTTCCCGCTGAAAGAGACGGACCCCGCGCGGGTGCTGCCGGGTTACGATTACGACGTGATTAGCGAAGAGGCCCTGCTGACGAAACTCGGCGTGGAAGAGGGGAGGCTGACCGTGCCCGGCGGTGTCCGCTACCGGCTCCTGTCCCTGCCGGACCACAAGATCCTGTCGCTGCCCGCGTTGCAGGCGGTGGCGAAGCTGGTCGAGGCGGGCGCGACGGTGCTCGGTCCCAAGCCCGAGCGGACCGTCAGCCTGGTGGACTATCCCCGGTGCGAACGGCAGTTCGCGCGTCTAGCGAACCGGCTCTGGGGCGACGCCACGGCTGAAACAGGCCGGCGGATGGTCGGCCAAGGCCGGGTGATCTGGGGCCAGACCGCCCGCGCGGTGCTCGCGGAAGACGACGTACCGCCCGACTTCGAATACGCGGCGCCGGGTGACCCGGTGGTTCTCGACTACCTGCACCGGCAGTTGGACGGGGGCGACCTGTACTTCATCTGCAACCAGAGCGACCGCGAGATGGAAGTGGAATGCCGGTTCCGGGTCGTCGGCAGGAAACCCGAGCTTTGGAATCCGGTGACCGGCACAATCGCGGATGCGGACAACTTCCGGCAAGCGAACGGGCGGACGCATGTGCGGGTGCCGTTCGGGCCGTATGGCAGTTGGTTCGTGGTCTTCCGCACGCCCATCGACGCCGGTGCCTCGTCACAGGGACAGCGCCACGAATGGGTCGAGCTGCACCGGCTGGAGGGTCCGTGGAATGTCACCTTCGTGTCCCCCTGGGGCGACACGTTCGCGACGACGCTGGAAACACTGCTCGACTGGACCCGGCACCAGGATGAGCGTATCCGCTATCATTCCGGCACCGCGGTTTACGAGCACGCGTTCGAAATGCCGGCCGATCTGCCCGCCGCGCCGGCCGGGATCATGCTGGACCTGGGCGCGGTCGGAGATGTCGGTATCGCTCGTATCTCTTTGAACGGCAAGGACTTGGGGATTGTCTGGACCAGGCCGCTCCGCGTGGAGGTCGCCGCGGCAATCAAGGCCGGGCCCAATCATCTGAAGGTGGAGGTCGCCAACTCGTGGCGCAACCGGCTCCTCGGAGACCGCCCGTTGCCGCCCGACCAGCGGCGCACCCGCACGAATATCACGATCCGTGACGACTGGCAGCTCTCCCCCTCCGGTCTCCTCGGACCAGTCCGGCTGCTGAAGTAGCATTCTGTCCGTAGGGGAAGAAGAGAGGACAATCTACTCTTCTGGTTAGCCCCGATAGCGAGAAGGACGAAAAAGTAGAATGTCCCCTTTTCCAAGACCGCGATGTTCTTTGGTTGGCGGTCTTCGGGAAATTGAGCCAAGAACGGGGGTGCGGGCGCCCCGGCCATGGCCCTCGTGGCGGCTTTCGGAGGGCGTGAATCGGCCACTGCCTGCCGGCCGCACCCCCTGACACGGGCCCCGCCCGATAATGTCTTTTGTGGGGGCCACTGCCATGCTATAATGACGGCGAGTATTTGACGGCGTATCCGGTAGCACCTTTACCGGATCACAGTGGCCCGTCGGCCGTCGCGTCGGCCGGGCAAAGGGCATCTTGGAGGAAGGAGGCAGAACTGCATGTCGCGACTATTGATTTCCTGGAGTACCATCGTTGTGCTGCTCGGTCTGGGAGTGGCCCCGGCCGTAGGGAACACGCCGTTCAGCCTGACGCCGACGTTCGATGTCGAGATTGGCAACGATGCCCAGATCGGGCCGGGCAACTCCAGCGCCACCGGCTCGGGCATGGGGATCCGGAACGTCGCGACACGGCGCCGGGTGTCGTACGCGACCTACGATGTCACCGGGGTGCGGAATGCCGGGCAGGTGTTCCTCAACGTCAGTCTCAGCAACTTCGGCCACGATCCGGGGACGGTGAACGTCTACGGCGTCCTGGAGTCGGTCGAGCATCTCGTGGCCCAGGGAATCAACTGGAACAACGCCCCGGGTGTCAAGAACAATCCGACGCCGCCCCTGGATACGGATGTGGTACTCGATCCGGCCGACCTCACCGAGATCCTCCTGACCTTCAGCGCCCCCGCCCGCGGAGTGCGGGCGTCCACCGACGTGAGCCAGAAACTGGCGGACTTCCTCAACAGCGACACGAACGGGTTCGTGGCCCTGATGCTCGCGCCCGAGGGCAGCGCCAACGCGATCGTGCGCACCATCGAGATGGGAGCCGACGGCGGGACCCGCCTGCAGGGCGAAGTCGGCGGCCAGCCCGTCACGGCCCGCGATCCAAATCCCGCCGACCAAGCCACCGATGTCTACATTGGAATCGCGCTGAGTTGGACGCCGGGGACGACTGCCGCGGCGCACAATGTCTACCTGGGGACCTCGTTCGCAGATGTGAACACGGCCAGTGCGGGCCAGCCCGGCAACGTGGTGAGCAGCCTGGGCCAGAGCGAAAGTGTCTATTCTCCTGCGGGCCCGCTGGCCTATGGGCAGACCTATTACTGGCGGGTCGATGAAGTCAACGGCCCGCCGGACCGGACGGTCTATCGAGGCAATGTCTGGAGCTTCACGACCGAGCCCCTGCTCTATCGCGTGCAGGGGATTGTCGCCAAGGCCTCCAGCGCGGAAGCGGCCGCCGGGCCGGAGCGGACGATCGACGGCTCCGGCTTGACCGGCGACCTGCATGGGACCGGCGAGTCGACCATGTGGATCAGCGGCAAGGCCGGGACGCAGCCGGTCTGGATTCAATATGAGTTCGACAACGTGTACAAGCTGCGCGAGATGTGGGTCTGGAACTACAACGGCGTGTTCGAATCGTTCCTGGGCTTTGGATTCAAGGATGTCACAATCGAGTACTCCGCGAACGGCACCGACTGGACCCTGCTGAAAGACGCCCAGTTTGCCCGGGCCCCCGGCCAGGACAGCTATGCCCACAACACGACCGTGGACTTCGGCGGCGCCGCCGCCCGGTTCGTGAAGCTGACCGCCAAGAGCAACTGGGGCGGCGTCGCACGGCAGTGCGGCCTGAGCGAGGTGCGGTTCCTCTATACCCCCACGTACGCGAGCCATCCCAACCCCGCCGCCGGAAAGACCGGCGTCAGCCCTGACCCGGAGCTGCAGTGGCGTCCCGGCCGCGAGGCAGCCACGCATCAGGTCTACTTCGGTACTGACGCCCAGGCCGCCAACCTGGCCGCGACGACGACGCAACCCAACTACGACCCCGGTCCGCTGGACCTGGCGAAGACCTACTACTGGAAGGTCGCGGAGGTCAACGCGGCGCAGACCCCGAGCACCTGGCCGGGCAGCGTCTGGAGCTTCACGACGAGCGAATTCCTGGTCGTCGATGATTTCGAGAGCTATACGGACGACGAGGGCAGCCGCATCTATGAAACCTGGATCGACGGCTGGGACGTGGCGGCCAACGGCTCGCAGGTGGGCTATGCCCAGGCGCCGTTTGCCGAACGGGCGATCGTGCACGGTGGCCGGCAGGCGATGCCGCTGGCGTTCGACAACTCCGGGACGGCCACCTACTCCGAGGCCCAGCGTACTTTCGCCGCCCCGCAGGATTGGACCCCTCACGGCGTGAAGACGATCGCGCTGTACTTCTACGGTCCCGCCGCGAACACCGTTGGCACAGTGTACGCCAAAATCGACGGTAAGAAGGTGGCCTATGCCGGCGCGGCGGATGACCTGAAGAAAGCCGCCTGGGTGCAGTGGCGCATCGACTTGTCGGCGTTTGGCACAAACCTCAAGAGCATCAAATCGCTGGCGATCGGGGTGGAAGGGGCCGGTGCCCTGGGCACGCTGTTCCTCGACGACATCCAATTGCGTCCCTAGACGCCAAGAAAGGATCACCCGTCTGTGCCTTACATCTTAATTCAGGATAAAGGATAACCCGTATACGGAGGAGACAGCGCATCGCTGACGTGCCGATAGTCTAACGTGGGAGAAGCCGGGGAGCGACGGGGAATGACGACATTCCCGGAAAGGAGGACTATGATGTGCCGGAGGTGGATCTGTCTATTGATCGTGCTGATGGGATTGGGCTCGGTCACGGGTGCGGCCACCCTCCATTGGACCGCCGGAGGCGCGGACCGGCTCTGGAGCAACCCCGACAACTGGGAGGGCAAGAAGGTCCCGACCAGGGCCGATGAGGCCTACGTCGATGTGCCCGCGGCGACGGCGCCCAACGGCCCGGTCATCCGGGACGGGATCGACGCCAAGGTACTCGGCCTGGCCTGCGAGGTGGCCGGGGAAGCCACCATGACGATGACCGGCGGGACCCTCGAGGTCGCCGATTGGATCTGGTGGGGCGACGGCGCCAACTGCCACGGCACCTTCACCATGAGCGGTGGCACGATCACCGTGGTCAACGAGCACGAGCTCGGTTGGGGCCAGGGCTCTGGCACCTGGACCATGACCGGCGGCTCGGTTACGGCGGGGCGCCTGGTGATCCCCACGGCCACCGGGGCCGCGGGACAGCTTTACCTGCATGGTGGTACGTATACCGTCGGGACCGGCGGACTGAGCATGACCCCCACGGGCCTGATCGATATCCAGGAAGAGGGCACCCTGTTGCTGCAGGGCAACAAAATGTCGGAGATTCGCGGGCTGATCGACAGCGGCCGGATCACCGCCTACGCCGGGAAGGGCTACTTCCAGATCGACTACAACCAGCGGAACCCCGACCTGACCACGGTGACAGCGGTCGCCGTGGGAGTGAAGGCCAACCGGCCCGACCCCGCGAACGGGGCCCTGGCGGTGACTTTGGCGCTGTTGCGTTGGAGCCCGGGAAAGACCGCCGTCATGCACGACGTCTACCTGGGCACGTCCCCGGACGCGCTGGAATACCGGGGCCGCCAGCCGTTGACTCTTTACTATCATGTCCCGGGTCTGCAGCCGGGCACCCTCTACTACTGGCGCGTGGACGAGGTGGAGCCCGATGGTGTCACGATCCACACCGGCGACCTCTGGCACTTCATGACGCAGGGTTTGACCGCGTACGGCCCGACGCCCGCGGACAAGGCCAACGATGTTCTCCCTGGCTCGCCCCTCTCCTGGATGCCCGGCATGGCCGCCATGGAGCATCATCTCTATTTCGGTGACGATCGCGATGCGGTCGCCCAAGGCGTGCCGGCCGCAGATAAAGGCACCCAGAAGGAAACGACCTTCCCTCCCGGGACCCTCCAGACTCTGAAGACCTACTACTGGCGCGTGGATGAGACCGTGGCCGGCGGGGCAGTCAAGACCGGCCCGGTCTGGAGCTTCACCACGGTTCTGCCCCTCGACGATTTCGAGAGCTATACGGATAAGGAAGGCGGCCGCATCTACGAGACCTGGATCGACGGCTGGACCAACGGCACCGGCTCGACCGTCGGGTATACGAATGCCCCGTTTGCCGAGCGGAAGATCGTGCATACCGGCCAGCAGTCCCTGCCGCTGGACTACAACAATGCCGATGCGCCGTTTTGCAGCGAAGCCCAGCGGGAGTTTGCGCCGGTCGAAGACTGGACCGCGGACGGCACGGGCACGCTGATTCTCTATGTCCGCGGACGCGCAGGCAATACGCCGGCGCCGCTGTATGTCACGCTGGAGGATTCCACGAAGCACGCTGCGATGGTTGTCCATAGCGATGCGGCCGTGCTCACAAGGCCCCAATGGACCCAATGGAAGGTCCCGCTGAGCAACTTTACCGCCGTGAATCCCGCCCGGATCAAGAAGTTGTCCCTCGGGGTCGGTGACAGAGCCGATCCGAAGGCCGGCGGCAGGGGACTGATCTACCTCGACGACCTCGGCCTCGCCAGACCGTAGAGATCCATGATTTTCGATTTGTGATTTGGAGCCCGGGTGGCTCCGCCGGAATTTGCGCCGGAGTGACGTGGCCTTTTCAGGGCTGGTAGACACGAGTTGGCAGTGGCTACGACCGGTAATGTGCCCGTTTTCTTGTCGCGGCACATATTGTTGTGGTATAATTCAGACAAGATGCAACCGACGATTGACGATGAAACATCTGTCGCCCCGAGGCGACGGCCAACGGCCAGGAGCAATCGTACATCATAAATCGCAAATCATAAATCCAGAGGAGGACTGTTATGCGGCTACGAGCGATCCATTCCGTGTGGGCGGTGGTACTGGTTCTGGTGGGCGTCACAGCCCCGGTTGGCGCCGCCGGCTACGCGCTGGAATTCGACGGCGTCAACGATTACGTGGATGTACCCACCCGGGACTACACATTTGAGGACGGAGCGATCTTCACGATCGAGTTGTGGTCGCGCTGGTACGACAACGTGCGGTCTCTCTGCGCCTACCGCTACCAACTGGAGCGCAGTCGTTTCCGGACCCGGGGCAGCCCCGAGATGATCGTGCGGCTCGATATCTCGAACCAGGAATGGCATCATATCGCCGTGACGTATGACGGCAGCGCCGCCACCAGGTACATGACCGGCTACGTCGACGGTGTCCAGACCGCGACGACCAACGCGACCGGCTCGCCGTTGTCCGGCTACACGGGCAATACGCTGCGTTTCGGCATGACGCGGCACAGCAGCGGCCAGTACTCCCATTGCACGATGGACGAGGTCCGGATCTGGAACGTCGTCCGCTCCCTGGACGACATCAAGGCCAATATGAAACGCGGGTTGACCGGCAACGAAGCCGGGTTGATCGGGTACTGGACCTTCGATGAGGGAGACGGCACGACCCTTTATGACCACTCGCCCCGAGGCAATCACGGGACCCTCTCCGGCGGTCCTACCTGGACCACGGACATCCCGCCGGTGGCCGCGGGACCGGCGCCGGCGTCCGCACAGAGCCCGTCCCCGGCCAATAATGCGGTCGATGTGCTGCGGGATGTGATCCTGAGCTGGATACCCGGCGGTTATGCCGATACCCACGACGTCTACCTGGGAACCGTGCTGGACGACGTGACGGCGGCCACCCGGACCGACCCGAAGGGGGTGCTGGTCAGCCGGGCCCAGGATGCGAGTAGCTACGATCCGCCGGGTCTTCTGGAATTCGGCCGGACATATTATTGGCGGATCGATGAAGTCAATGCGCCGCCGAGCACGACGATTGTCCCCGGCAACGTCTGGAGCTTCACCGCGGAGACGTTCACGAATCGCGTGACGGCCATCACCGCCACCGCCTCCAGCTTCGATCCGGGTTTCGGACCGCAGAATACGGTCAACAACTCCGGCCTGTCCAACAACCTGCACTCCACCGCCGACACGGCCATGTGGGTCAGCGACAAGGCCGGCCCGCAGCCGACGTGGATTCAGTACGCGTTCGACCAGGTATACAAGCTCCATGAAATGCAGGTGTGGAACTACAACGTGATCTTCGAGGCCGTGCTGGGCTTCGGCTGCAAAGATGTCACGATCGAGACCTCGACGGACGGCGCGACTTGGACCGTGCTGAAGGAGACCCAGTTTGCCCGGGCGCCGGGCCAGGACAACTACGCCGCCAACACGACCGTGGATTTCGGCGGCGCCGCCGTCAAGTTCGTCCGCCTGACTGCCAAGAGCAACTGGGGTGGGGTCGCGCCCAAGTTCGGGTTGAGCGAGGTGCGGTTCTATTATATCCCCGCCCATCCGCGGCAGCCGGTCCCGGCCTCCGGGGCCACCGGGGTGAATGAGAACACCGTGCTGAGCTGGCGGGCCGGGCGGGGAGCCGCTTCCCACAAGGTCTATTTGGGCACCGATCAGCAGGCGGTGGCGAACGGCACCGCCCCGGTCCAGACGGTCAATGTCAGCAGTTTCGATCCCAGCCCGCTGGCGTTCGGGACGACCTACTACTGGAAGGTGGCCGAGGTCAACGAGGCCGCCGTGCCGCCGGTCTGGGAAGGGCCCGTCTGGAGCTTCACGACGAGAGAGGCCGTTGTCGTGGACGATTTCGAGACGTACACGGACGACGAGGGCAGCCGGATTTACCAGACGTGGGTCGATGGCTGGACCAACGGCACCGGCTCGACCGTCGGATACGTCCAGGCCCCGTTTGCCGAGCGGGCGATCATCCACGGCGGCAAGCAGTCGATGCCGCTGGACTACAACAACACCAAGTCGCCTTTCTACAGCGAGGCCGAGCGGACGTGGGACAAAGCCCAGGATTGGACCGTCAACAGCGCCGATACGCTGCTCGTCTACTTCCGGGGCAACCCGGTCGGTTTCGCCGAGACGGCATCCGGCTCGTTCACGCTCAGTGGCGGCGGCACGGACATCTGGAACACCGTGGATCAGTTCCGCTTCGCGTTCAAGACGCTCACCGGAAACGGTGCAATCGTGGCCAAGGTCGAGAGCCTGGTGAATACCGATCCCTGGGCCAAGGCCGGCGTCATGATCCGGGAAGCGCTCGATCCGGGCGCGCGGTTCGCCGCGGTCTATGCAACCCCGGGCAATGGGGTTCGCTACCAGGCGCGGCTGCTCAGCGCCAGTGCGGCGACCAGCGACACCGCGATCGCCACCCCCGAGCAGATGGCGATGCAAATCCCCGTTTGGATCAAGATCGAGAAGACGGGCAACAACATCAGTGGTTTCTACTCGACCGACGGCACGAAATGGACCTCGATGTCCTGGAATCCGCAAACGATTGCCATGGGTGGCCCGATCTACATCGGCCTGTGTGCGACCAGCCACAATGCCAATGCTCCGACGACCGGCCGGTTCTCCAACGTTTCCACCACCGGCAGTGTGACCGGGTCCTGGCAAGCGCAGGCGATCGGCGTGGCCCAGCCCGCCAATACCGCGGCCCCGCTGTACGTGGCGGTTCAGGATAGTGGCGGCAAGGTCAAAGCGATCGCCCATCCGGACCCTGCGGCGACCACCCTGACGACCTGGCAGGCGTGGCGTATCCCGCTCAGCGAGTTCAGCGCCGGCGGGGTCAAGATGACGGCAGTCAAGAAGATGATGATCGGCGTGGGCGACCGGTCCAGTCCGAAGGTAGACGGCGCCGGCCTGGTCTATATCGACGACATCGGCGTCGGCCATCCGGCCGCAGTGAATCCATAGAGAATCGTGCAACGTCTGTCGCTGGCGCGGCTCGTTGCGTGGGACGGTGAACGTCGCACGCGACGAGCTTCGCCGCCGAGGAACGACAGGCGATCTGTTCCAGAGGCAGGACTTCTGCCGCGACCGTACAGGCTTTGTGGCACACTGATTCATGAGCCGTGCCAGCAGACGAAAGGAGAAGATCAATGTCTCATCCACCATTCCACCGGATCGAACGGGGTGTTCTTCTGGTATTGTTGTTGACCGCGTCCGCCGGGGCCGTCCCGACGTTCAAGGTCTCCAGTTATGGAGGCGGCCACCAGATCTGGTTCGAGGCCGAGGATTCCGATGAGCGCGTTCCCACCGCGCCGGACTACTCTCCGGTGGTGGACCAGGCGGGCGCCTTCGGCAAGGCCGTGGGCCGCACGGGGGAAGCCGGCGGCAGAATCATGTGGACCTTCGATATCAGCGCCGCCGGCGGCAAGGGCGGCACCTGGTATTTCTTCGGACGCGTGCTCAATCCGAACAACCGCTCGGACTATTTGCTGGTTGAGGGAGACCCCGGGGACGCGGTCATCCCCGCGACGGCGCCTTTCCCCGGCGGCAACGAGGTGGCGCCGTTCCTCAACGCCGACGACCAGATCTTCGAGGAGACCGTGGCCGCGTGGAACTGGGTCCGCACCAATCACTCGAACGGGCATACCAAGGAGCTCAAGGACGGCAAGAACACCATGTACATCTTCCGCCGGGAAGGGCCGAACGCCACCGTATTCTGGGACGTCTTCGTGTGGGCGGATAACCCCGCGTACCGGCCCACGGATGACGACTACCGCAACGCCCAGGTATTTCTGCCCGGCAAGGCCACCAATCCCAGCCCGGCGTCCGGGGCGACGGATGTGCCGCGCGACGTGAGCCTCAGTTGGACGGCGGGGGCCCTCGCGGGCCAACGTGACGTGTACTTCGGGACCGACGAAGGCGCGGTGGGCCAGGCGACCGCGACGGTGGACCCGGCCGGGGTCTATAAAGGCCGCATCGATGCCACCACGTACTCCGCACCGCTGCTGGCGTACGGGCAGACATACTACTGGCGGGTCGACGAGGTCAACCGGACGCCCGACAACTATATCTTCAAAGGCACAGTCTGGTCGTTCACCGTCGAACCCTATGAGTATACTGTCAAGCCCCTGCGGGCTACAGCCTCCAGCGCCCAGGCCAACATGGGACCGGAAAAGACCATCGATGGCTCCGGCATGACCGGCGACCTGCACGGCACCGCCGAGACCAGCATGTGGCTGAGCGCCGGCGTACTGCCCAATTGGATCCAATACGAGTTCGACCACGCCTACACGTTGTCCCAGATGCAGGTCTGGAATTCCAACCAGTTGTTCGAGAGCTTCCTGGGCTTCGGCGCCAAACAGGTGACCATCGAGACGTCCCTCGACGGCACGACCTGGACGGCCTTGCCGGACGTGCCGGAATTCGCCCGGGCGCCCGCGGCCGCGGGATATGCCGCCAACACGACCGTCAATTTCGGTGGCGTCAGCGCCAAGTACGTCAAGCTGACCCTCAACACCACCTGGGGCGGTCTCACGGCGCAGGCCGGCTTGGCCGAAGTTCGGTTCTCCCATGTTCCCCTGCAGGCCCGCGCGCCGCAACCGGCGAACGGCGCCAAGGGCGTCGGCGTGGACACAGCTTTGAATTGGCGGCCGGGCCGGCAGGCGGCCTCGCACCAGGTGTTCTTCGGCACGGACCCGAGTGCCCTTACCGCCGGTCAGACGGTGACCGATCATCGGTACGACCCCGGTTCCCTCAACTTCGGCACGACGTACTACTGGAAGGTCAACGAGGTCAATACGGTCAAGGGAGTCACCTATCCGGGCGATGTCTGGAGCTTCACCACGCAGGAATACGCGACGGTCGACGACATGGAAAGCTACACCGATGACGAGGGCAGCCGGATCTACCAGACCTGGATCGACGGCTGGACCAACGGCACCGGCTCGACCGTCGGGTATGTCCAGGCCCCCTTTGCCGAGCGCAAGATCGTCCACGGCGGCAAGCAGTCGATGCCCGTGGACTACAACAACACCAAGTCGCCATTCTACAGCGAGGCCGAGCGGACCTGGGACAAGCCCCAGGACTGGACTGCCGGCGGGGCGGATACCCTGGTGCTCTACTTCCAGGGCCGGGCGGCGGGTTTCCTCGACAAGGGCGCCGGCAGCTTCGCTTTGGGCGGCGGGGGGACCGACATCTGGAATACGGTCGATCAGTTCCGCTTCGCGGCCAAGAAGCTCACCGGCAACGGGGCGATCGTGGCCAAGGTCGAGAGCCTGGTCAACACCGATCCGTGGGCCAAGGTGGGCGTGATGATCCGTGAGAGTATGGCGCCGGGCTCGCGCTTTGCGGCGGTCTATGCCACGCCGGGCAACGGCGTGCGCTACCAAGCCCGCTTGATGACGGATGCGGCGGCCGTCAGTGATACCGCGGTCGCCACCCCCGAGCAGATCGCGCTGCGGGCGCCGATCTGGGTCAAGATGGAGCGCGCGGGCAACAACTTCAGCGGTTCCTACTCCACCGACGGCGTCAAGTGGACGGCGATGTCCTGGAACCCGCAGGCGATCAACATGGCGGCGAGTCCCGTCTACATCGGCCTGTGCGCCACCAGCCACAATGCCAATGCCTCAACGACCGGCGAGTTCTCCAACGTCTCGACGACCGGCACCGTTGCCGGCGCCTGGGAAGCGGCGGAGATCGGGGTGGCGCAGCCCAGCAATACGGCCGCTTCTCTGTACGTAGTCGTGCAGGACAGCGCCGGCAAAGGCAAGGTGATTAAGCATCCTGACCCCGCGGCCACGACGCTGGCGACCTGGCAGCAGTGGCGGATCCCGCTCAGCGACCTGAGCGCCGGCGGGGTCAAGTTGACCGCGGTGAAGAAGCTGTCGGTGGGTGTGGGCGACCGGGCCAATCCGACTCCGGATGGCGCCGGTCTCGTCTACCTCGACGATATCGGCGTCGGTCATCCGGCGGCTGGGAATCCGTAACCCGGAGGCAGGCTCCGGCATCCCGATCTGAAGTGCATGACAGGGCTCATGTCGCGGCCATCCCGGCATGAGCCCTGTTGTCGGTGTTCACACAACCGCATTCAGTAGCTGGTTCGGAGATGAAAGGAGAAAAACATGTTTCACCGATCGTCGCAGCGGATTCTACTGGGTCTGTTGGTCATATTGCTCGCGGCCATGCCCGCCTACGCGGTCAAGAACTTCAAGATCTCCAATTTCGGCGGGGCACACCAGATCTGGTTTGAGGCAGAGGATTTCGACGAGCGCAACCCCAACAATGAGCAGTACTACCCGGTCGTGGATGCGGCCGGCGCCTCCGGCAAGGCCATCAGCCGGACCAACACTGCCGGGGGCATGATCCGCTGGACCTTCGATATCAGTACTGCCGGCGGCAAGGCTGGCACTTGGTACTTCTGGGGACGCATCCTCAATCCCAGCAATACTTCGGATTACATGCTCGTGGAAGGTGACCCGGGCGATCCCACGATTCCCACCGGTCCCCCGTTCCCGGGCGGGTCCGGCACGGCGCCGTTCATCGATACCGACGACCGGATCTTTGAGATCGACGTGGGGCCGTCCTGGGGTTGGGCCCAAGGCTGGGACCCGGAAGGACACGTCAAAGAGCTCCAGAACGGCAAGAACAACATGTATATTTTCCACCGGCAGGGGAACAACACCGTCTTCTGGGATGTCTTCATGTGGACGGATAGCGACAGCTATGTGCCCACCGATGCCGATTGGCAGAAGGCCACCGCCGTGCTCCCCGACCGGGCCTTGAATCCCAGCCCGGCGAACGGGGCCACGGAGGTTCCCCGCGATGTGGTCCTGAGCTGGGCCCCGGCGCCGGGCGGCGGCCGGCAGGACGTGTACTTCGGGACCGGCTTCGACGTGGTGAACCAGGCGACGCCGGCCGGGCCGGCCGGCGTGTACCAGGGACGCATCGATCCGAACACGGTTGATGTCGGGCGACTGACGCTCGGCCAGACCTACTACTGGCGCGTCGACAAGGTCGCGGCGGACGGCACGATCAGCAAGGGCACCGTCTGGAGCTTCACCGTGGAGCCGCTGCTCTATCGGCTGACGAGCATCACCGCCACGGCCTCCAGCTCCGACGCCGGGGTCGGGCCCCAGAACACGATCAACAACTCCGGCATGACCGGTGAATCACATTCGACCGCCAACACCGCCATGTGGGCCAGCAGCATGACCGGGCCCAAGCCGGTCTGGATTCAGTACGAGTTCGACCAAGTCTACAAACTCCAGGAGATGCGGGTCTGGAACTACAACGTCGTCTTCGAGCCGGTGCTCGGCTTCGGGTTCAAGGACGTCACGATCGAGGTCTCCGCGGACGGTACGACGTGGACCGTGCTGCAGGAGACCCAGTTTGCGCGGGCCCCGGGAGTGGACAACTACGCTGCCGGCACGACGGTGAGCTTTGCCGGCGCGGCCGTGAAAGCCGTCCGCCTGACCGCCAAGAACAACTGGGGTGGCCTGGCGCCGCAGTGCGGCTTGAGCGAGGTACGATTCTACTACACCCCGGTCAATCCGAAACAGCCGGTCCCGGCTTCCGGCGCGATGGGCGTCAGTGTGAATACCCTGCTGAGCTGGCGCGCGGGGCGCGAGGCCGCTTCTCACAAGGTCTACTTCGGCACGGATCGGCAGGCCGTGGGCGCCGGCACCGCCCCGGTCCAGACCGTCACGGCGCCCAGCCTCGACCCGGGTCCCCTGGCGTTCGGAACGACCTACTACTGGAAGGTCGCCGAGGTCAACGAAGCCGCTACGCCTTCCGTCTGGGAAGGGCCGGTCTGGAGCTTCTCGACAACTGAGTCCACCGTCGTGGACGATTTCGAAACCTACACCGACGACGAGGGTAGCCGGATCTACGAGACTTGGATCGACGGCTGGACCAACGGCACCGGCTCGACCGTCGGGTATGTCCAGGCGCCCTTTGCCGAGCGTCAGATTGTCCACGGCGGCAAGCAGTCGATGCCGCTCGACTACAACAACGCCAAAGCGCCTTTCTACAGCGAGGCCGAGCGGGCTTGGGACAAGGCCCAGGACTGGACGGCCAACGGCGCCGATACGCTGATCCTCTACTTCCGGGGTAATCCGCTCGATTTTGCGGAAACGGCCCCGGGCGCGTTCACCCTGGGTGGCGGCGGCACGGATATCTGGAACACCGTGGACCAGTTCCGCTTCGCCTGCAAGACGTTTACCGGCAACGGTGCGATCGTGGCCAAGGTCGAGAGCGTGGTGAACACCGATCCCTGGGCCAAGGCGGGCGTCATGATCCGTGAGAATCTCGATCCGGGCGCGCGGTTCGCCGCGGTCTATGCGACCCCCGGCAACGGCGTCCGCTACCAGGCGCGGCTGCTCAGTGCCAGCGCGGCGGTCAGCGACACGGCGGTGGCCACGGCCGAGCAGATGGCGCTGCGAACGCCGGTTTGGGTCAAGATCGAGAAGGCCGGCAACAGCCTCAACGGCTCCTACTCGACCGACGGCCTGAAGTGGACCGCGATGACCTGGAACCCCCAGACGATCGCGCTGTCGGGCACGATCTACATCGGTCTGGCGGTGACCAGCCACAACGCCAATACCGCGACGACCGCCCGGTTCTCCAACGTCTCCACCACGGGCAATGTGACCGGTTCCTGGCAAGCGCAGGCGATCGGCGTGGCCCAGCCCGCCAACGCGGCGGCCCCGATCTACGTGGCGGTTCAGGATAGTGCCGGCAAGGTCAAGGCCGTGACCCATCCGGACCCCGCGGCGACCACCCTTACGACCTGGCAGGCGTGGCGGATTCCGCTCAGCGAGTTCAGCGCCGGCGGGGTCAAGATGACGGCGATCAAGAAGATGATGATCGGCGTGGGCGACCGGTTCGGTCCGAAGGTAGACGGTGCTGGCCGCGTCTACCTCGACGACATCGGCGTCGGCCATCCCGCTGCGACGAATCCGTAAGTCTCCACGTCTCAGAGGCATTGAAACAGGGCTGGTGCCGGAACGAACGCCGACACCAGCCCTGTCTTTTCGCTGAATTGGTGGCGTCGGGTGCCATGCCTACGCTCGCGCAGGCATGTCTTTTTCGTCGGTGAGCATGTCTACGCAAGGCCGTAGACATGACACCCGAACTGTCAGTTCTTCAGGAGGAGTCCGGGGACGAAGTGATCCCAATCCCATGGATGAGAGACGACTCCGCTCTGCCCGCCGCGACACCCCGGAGGGTGGCTCAGTTCGTCATGATCTGCATCACAGGATCCGCGGCGGGGCGCGGGGACTCGGCACGACGAGCGCAGCCGCAGACGCGGGTGAGTTCCTCGAGAGAGGTCACGCCCGCGACGACCTTCTCCAGGCCGTCCTGCATCATCGAACGCGTGCCTTGCTGGCGGAGGCAATTCCAGAGCTGCTGGTGATCAGCGCCGGAGCGGATGAGGCTGGTCATTGGGCCCTCGATGGTCGCCACCTCGAAAATGCCGGTGCGGCCCTTGTAGCCGTACGAGTGGCATTCGGGACAACCGATCGGTTGTAGCTCGACGGGTTCGGCGGGCGTATTCGTGTCGATGGTTCTCTCCAGGCCCCAGTCGGCCAAGTGCGCGCCGCGGTCCCAGAGGTGTTCCGGCGGTTCTACACCGAATTGTGTGAATACCTCCCTCTCCGCGTCAGCCATGTCCCGCGGCTGGTTGCAGTCGCGACACAAACGCCGGACGAGGTTCTGGGCGATGACCAGCCGCAGGGAGCTGCCGATGATATGGTAGGGCACGCCCAGGTAATGGAGCGAATCGATCGCGCCGGCGGCGTCCTGCGCGTGGATGGTGGCCAGCACCAGCCGGCCCGACAGGGCCGCCCGGGCCGCCACCAGGGCGGAATCGCCGTCGCGAATCTCGCCGACGAGGATCAGGTCCGGGTCCATCCGCAGGATGGTCCGCAGACCCTCGTGCATGGTCAGGCCGTGGTACTCATCGACCTCGATCTGCTGGATGTAGGGAATCTTGAACTCCACCGGGTCCTCGATGGAGTAGGTGGTCGTGGTGCGCAGGTCCAGGAGCGAGGCCAGGCAGTACATCGAGGTGGTCTTGCCGGAGCCGGTGGCGCCGGTGATCAGGACCAGGCCGTTGGGGGAGTGGATGGTCGTGGAGATCTTCTCCTGGTCGGCCGGGGCGAACCCCAACCTGGACATGTCCCATTGGTCCCGGGGGACGCTGAGGAACCGCAGGTGCGCGGATTCGCGGTTGCCGACGGGGGTGAACGTGACGCGGATCTCCCAGTGCAGATTCTCGTCGGGCCAGACGATCTGGCCTTCCAGGGGCGAGAAGGAGCGCACAATGGTCAGGCCGGCCGCGCTCTTGAGTTGGTTGAGCAAACGTCTGCCTTCGGCGGCAGACAGCAGGAGCTTGGGGTGGATGATGCCGTCGACGCGATGCAGGACGCGCAGCCCCTCCGTGATGCAGTGGAGGTGGACATCCGTGGCTTGTTCCAGGACGGCATTCCAGATCAGGGTCTTGAGGGGGTCCGGATAATGGTTCGCGCTCTCCGTACCGGCGGGTTGCGTGCGGCTGTCCTGCGTGGCTCTCGACATGCTCGATGCTCCTTCCAGAGGCCTGGGTCACCATCGATCCGGGTTCCCAAACGCGAGAAATCGCGTTTGGGGGCCCCACTGCGGCCGTGTCGTCTTGGGATCGGGGATCTCACCGGGGATCCATCCCATCCCTATCTCGACACTTAGCAGAGGCTCCTTAACCTGGAGCACCCGGGCGATCCGGGGTTTCCCGCACATCTCGTGAGATTTTGCGCAAAAGGTCCGATATCACCGCAGGGTGAAGAGGATCAGCGGGAAGTTGACGGCGCTGGGATGCGCACGAGCGTGTAGCTGTAGGGAGACAGTCGCAGCGACAGCTTGTCGCCCTTGACGCTGCCGCTGCCGCGGACGGGGACGACGGCCGTCGGCGCCTCCAGCGTGTTGGCCGCCCAGGGGACAGGAGCTGAGAGGGTTTGGATCTCCGCTGTCCCAGCGGGCCGGAAATCGGTCAGCTTGACTTCCAGGTCGAGCGGTTGGCCCGCCCCGCGGTGTACGAGAGACAGCAGCAGCGTACCGTCGGGCGTCCGTGCGGCCAGCGCATCGAGGGCCTTGCCGCTCCAGCTCTTGACGGCGTTGCGCAGGTCGGGCAGGACCAGCGGCGCTTGCACGATGGGACAGGTCAGCTCCGTCCGTAGGGGCGTCGTTTCGGCAAAGACCGTGAACATCGATTGGGCATAGTGACACGGGTTGGCAAAGACCCGTTCGCGCGTCTTCCTCAGCCCGCCGCCATGGTTGACCGTGGCGGAGTGCGTCACCATCTCGACAAACGGCGCCAGCCGGATCGCGGCATGATAGATCAGGATGTCATACAGTGCTTCGGCGTGCGTCGACGGGCTCACGAGAGTTCCGTGCGTCAGCCGCCGGGGCGTATCGGACGAAGCCGACCGGCCCACGCGGGCGAACATCTGCAACTCCGTGATCGCCAGGCGGGGTTCGGACACGCCACCCTCTTGCATGGCGGTGCGCAACGCCGCCCACCTTTGCTCCAGGACCTCCGGCACCGCCATGAAGTCCCGGAACACGTCCAATGGCTCGGTGTCGGCGGGGACTTGCCCGCCGATGAGAGGGTGATCGGTGGTGGTTTGCAGCAGGCCGTGCGTGCCGGCGATGAGCGTGTCGTTCCACCG
>JALORE010000302.1 GCA_025459125.1 Planctomycetota bacterium
CGTATAAATACGTATTTTTCAGGGTTGCTCACATTTTCTTCCGGATCAGCGGGCGGAAAGGAGGTTGGTAGACAGTCAGCAGTCAAGAGGCGGTAGGCGGTGGAAGGATAGTTGTCAGTTCACAGTCGTCAGGTCACAATCAGATCGCCGCGCAGGGCTCGCAATGACAGGCTCTGCGCAGAAATGATAGGAGGTGGCGGCACGCGGATTACTTCACGTGACGGAGACACTCCTGGTGGGCTTGGGTCAGGAGGGTTTGCAGGTCGGGGGGCAGCCAATCGCTCTGGGACAGGGAGGCGAAGGAGCGGGCCAGGCTGTCGTAGGAGAGCTTCGTGATCCGGACCGCGTGGTGCACCAGAGCACTGGCAATCGCGGCGTAGTAGATCGCGGCGGCCACGTCCTGCAGGGGACCGACCTCCGCGGCGGCCGCCCGCTGCTTGTGCAGGTCCTTGATGGCCCGGAGGACCGACAGCTCCGTCTGCGGGTTCACCAGCAGGACGCCGCAGCAGCCCCCGGCGAAGGGCTGGAGCTTCTCGCAGACGGCGGTCAGGATCTTCGGGAGCAGGCGGGCCAGCCCGGCCTCCAGCGGCAGCGACTCGGCCAGGTGCGTGCGCAGGAGCGAGGTCCGGTCCGGCGCGGGACCGGGAGCGGCCGGGGCCGGCGGCAGATCCTCGCCCAGCGTCCAAAGCTCGGCCAACTGGTCGCGCGGCAAGCCGAAGGTCGACGATTTCTTGTGCATGCACCTGTTCTCCAGTCGCCGGAGGACGCGCCAGGCGAGAGCGAGTCCTCCCGAGTTCTTACCCCGAAACGGTCACAGTTTTGCGCCGTGCTCCGACAGAAACCTGCAGATCTCCTGAAAATCCGCCTGGGCATCCGCCTCGGAGCGGGCCAGATCGCGCAGCCGCTTCATCAGGACCTCCCGATAACGGCGTTTGACCGTGACGGTCATGTTGTAGGCCGTGGACTCGTCCTTCACGCCGTACTGCCGGCAGATGTCCTTCATCGGGATATCGGGGGCCTCCTGCCGGATCGGGGCCAGCACCTTACGGCGGAACACGTCCCAGTGCATCTGCAGCCCGCCGGCGCGGCACTCTTTCTCCGTCTGGGCCAGGGCGTAGTCCAGCAGGTCCGTGATGAAGGCGTACAGGTACGCTTCGTCCGGCGTGGCCTCGGAGCTGGGCAGCTCGAGCGTGCCGAGCTCGGGGGCCGTCAGAGAAACCAACCCGCCCGCGGGGGCCCGCTTCTTGCGGCGCCGGTTGCGCTCCCGGTTGAGCATGAAACGATTCAGGGCCGTGGCGAGCAGGTGCCGGAAGCATCCCAGCTCCCGGTCGGCGGCCTTGGGCAGCCGGCCCTGGATGAAGTACTCGAAGAAGAAATCCTGCGTGAGGTCCTTGGCGGTTTCGTTCTTGTAGCCGTGGCGGCGGAAGAAGAAGTAGACGGGCTTCCAGTAGGCGTGGCACAGGCCGGTCAGGGCCCGGTTGCGGCGGGCCTCGTCCCGGGTGCGGGCCGCCCGGAGCGCGGACCAGCGCGTCGTCGGCACTTCGCCGCTGCTGCCTCCTATCTTCGTCTCATCCGAATGCCGCATGGGTCGTACACCTTTGTCCCGCAGGCGCCTCTCACGGCTCGTCCTGCCGCTCGAATCCCGGGCCGGCGACACGGAGCCTCCGGCCTGCCCGGCCTTGTTCCATCACGCTATCACATTCCCGGCGTCTGTGCAATCGCCGTCCGGCGTCGGCAGGTGACCACGGGGTTGCGGTCCGGGGGCGGATCTGGTATGCATAGGGCGTGACATCGGCCGACACAACAGCAGCAATCGTGGAGTGGTTATGAAATCGAGCAGCGCTCTCATCGTGGTGGGGCTGGTTCTGTGCAGCAGCTGGGCGCGGGCTGAGGCAACGGGCCCGGGGCCGGAGGTCAGCGCCGAGAAGCAGTTCGTGCTGGACTGGCTCAGCGAGCCGGCGGTGACGGAGCGGTTCGGCGCGATCTCGGATGCCATCTGGCGCTTCGCCGAGCTGGGCTTGCAGGAGTTCCAGTCCTGTGCCCTGCTGATCAAGAACCTGGAAGAGGAGGGCTTCCGGGTGGAGAAGGGCCTGGCCGGAATGCCGACCTGCTTCGTCGCCTCCTACGGGAGCGGGAAACCGGTGATCGGGATTTTGGCGGAGTACGATGCGCTGCCGACGCTGTCGCAGAAGGCCGGGGTGAGTCACCACGACCCCGTGGTCGAGGGCGGCCCCGGGCACGGCTGCGGCCACAATCGCATGGGCAGCGCCGCGACCGCCGCCGCGATCGCGGTGAAGCGCTGCCTGGAGAAACACCACCTGGAGGGGACGATCAAGCTGTTCGGGTCACCCGCGGAGGAGACGCTCATCAGCCGGCCGTACATGGTGCGGGCGGGGCTGTTCGAGGGCGTCGACGCGGTGATCAACAACCACGCGGCCAGCGAGTTCGCCACGGACTACGGCGTCAAGGGAACGGCCATGTATTCCGTGGTCTTCACCTTCACCGGCAAGACCGCCCACAGCGGCTCCAGTCCCTGGTCCGGCCGCAGCGCCCTGGATGCGGTCGAGATCATGAACGTCGCCACCAACTATCTGCGCGAGCACCTGCACTTCACGTGCCGCATGCACTACACCATCGTGGAAGGCGGCGAGGCCCCCAACGTCGTGCCGGACCGGGCCAGCGTCTGGTACTATCTCCGCAGCACGGACGAGCAGATCGAAGCCATGTACCAGCGGGTGCTCAACTGCGCCAAGGGCGCCGCCCTGGCGACCGACACGGAGCTGGCCAAGGTGCGGTGCCTGGGCGCGATCCACCAGTCGCACCACAACAAGACCCTGGCGGAGCTGTTCCAGGAGAACATCAAGCTGGTCGGCATGCCGAAATGGACGGACGAGGAGCAGGTGTTCGCCAAGGCGTTTCAGAAGGGTCTCGGCCAGTCGTCCCCGAAGGGGATGCCGGAAGACGTGAATAAGCTCAAGGGCCCGGACGCCGTGTTCACCGGGGGCGCCTCGTCCGACCACGGCGACGTGACCCTGATCGCACCGACGGCGACGATCCGCTTTCCCGGGCTGGTGCCGGGAGCGATCGGACATCACTGGTCGTCCGTGGCGGTCAACTGCGGGTCCGCGGCGTCGCGCGGGCTGAACGCCGGGGCCCAGGCCATGGCCGCGTCCGCCGTCGATCTGCTGACCCGCCCGGACGTGCTGCGGAAGGCCCGTCAGGAATTCGCGACCTACAGTAAGACGCATCCCTACAAGTCCTTCCTGCCCGCGGACGCGACGCCGCCGCTGGAACTGAACAAGAGCCTCATGGAAAAGTACCGGCCGCTGCTGGCGGAGCAGGAAGCGGCCGGGTCGCCGTGACGATCCGGCGTACGCTCGGAGGGATATGCGCCACTCCCGGACCCGGCCGGACCTCCGGTCGCGCCCGACCGCCCCGGCACGAGGGCGCGCGTCGCACGCCGCTTCCGCGGCGTTCCTGCCCTGCCGTTGCAGTTTCTCCCCCCTACCGTGAGGCCAGGAAAGCAGCTACTGCAGCCGCGTGAAAAAACGTCCCAGTCGAGGTTGGCACTTGTCGTTGATGTCGAAGGATAGGATCACCGCCCGGGCCCGGCCGAGAATCGCGGCGCGCGGCACGAAGCCGAAGTACCGCGAATCCCGGCTCAGATCGCGATTGTCGCCGAGAAGGAAGTACTGGCCGGCCGGAACCGTCACCGGGCCGAAGTCGCGCCGGGCCAGCAGGCCCGCGATGCGGACGATCGGATGCGCGGTCGGGCCCAGGTCTTCCCACAGCAACGATCCGGCGGCCTCGGTGGCGCCGCCCGGCAGATGGATCCGGCAGGAACGCTCCGTTTGGGCACAGGCCACGGGCCGGCCGTTCAGGGAGAGCACGCCCTGGCGCATTTGGATCGTATCCCCCGGCTCACCGATGACACGTTTGACCAGCCGCGTACCATCCTCCGGCGACAAACACACCACGACATCGCCCCGCTGCGGCTGCGACCATGATGCCACGCGGTGCAGCGTCAGCGGCACCCGCAGATCGTAGGCAATTTTGTCGACATAGATCAAATCGCCTTCCAGGATGGTGGGGTTCATCGAGCCGGTCGAAACCCAGTTCCAGTCGGCCAGGCTGGACTTGACCGGCACCACCACGAATAGGATGAAGAAGACGGCCGCCCGCCATTCACGCCAGATTCGCCGACCCAGCTTCCGCATTTTCCCGATCCGCCCGGGCCCGGCCGGGACCAGGTTTCGCAGCCATTTTACCATGTCGGTCTCCTTCCACCGCGTTGACGCGCGCGTCCGGCGGGCTACCCGCGCGCCGGCCACGCCCTAATCCTATAGACGTATCCGGCCGCCCATGCTTTCACTCGGGCCGGCAAAATCCCCGGGGCGCCCACATCCTTCGTCCGTTCTGCTCGGCGAGTTCCGGGTGGCCTGCGGAAGCGGCGCGGGGGAAAACGCCGAGGCCCGCACCACAGATGGGCACGGGCCTCGGTTTGGCATTCTATTCGACAGTTCCCAACTACTTGATCACACCGATGTCATCGACATAGATACGGCCGGCGGCGCCCGCCTTCGGGGCTTTGGGATTGCCCACGCCGACGGACAGCTTCTTGACCCGGGCCATATTCACGCCCGCGAACTTGCTGAGCGGGATCTTCCACTCGGTCCACGTGCCCTTGGTGATGATCGTGGCGTCGGCGTTGACCTCAGTGGCGCTCTTGGCAACACTATCCTCGACCACGACATACACCGATTCGGCCGCGTTGGTGACACGACCGCTCACGAAAAGCACCAGGGTGCTCACGCCATTGACCGTCCAGTCCTGCGTCGGCGTGAACTCCAGCGTCGCATGACTGATGAACGGCGTCTTGGTGTTGTCATAGTCCATCGGCATCGACTGTTTGCCCCCGCGGACGCGGCTTTGTTCGGCAAACGGGGCGTTGAGGTTGCCCACGGTGGAATTGCTCTTGCCGTCGAAGAGGCCATCGATCCACGTCTCGTAGATCCGATAGCCTTCATCGTCGGTGTAGCCTTCCATGTTGTCGATCACGAGGAAGTCGGCGGTCGTGAAGCTCCACACGCTGCCCTTCCACGGGCTGCCCGGATTGGCGTCATTGACCTCGTCAATCCGCCAGTAGTAGGTCTTGTTCCAGGCCAGGGCGCCCGGCGTGAAGGACGTTTCGGCCAGGGCCTGCGTGCCTTTGCAGAGGCTGCTGGAGGTATCCGCGGCCGCTACCGCCGCCGCATCCTCGCCGAAGTAGACGACATGCTGCTTGGCGGTCTCGCCGGCGGCCCACATCAGGGTCACGTCCTGCTGGATGTTCACCGATTTGTCCGGCGGATACACCGTACGGGCATGGACCGGCGGCTGCAGCGGACCGGCGGGAACGAGCACTTTCGCCATGGTCGCGCTCGACCAGTACAACTGACACACGGCGTCGCCGCCCGTATCCTGGAACTCCAGCCGCAGCGAGTGGATGCCCTTGTCCAGGAACATCGGCACGGCAAAGTACTCGCTGGTTACCGTCGGGACAATCCACTGATCGATGATCAGGATGTCATCGATCCACAGCCGGCAGCCGTCCTGGCAGTTGACGCTGAACTGGAACGTATCGGCGACCGGGATGTCGAGGTCCGCCGTCCAGCGGGCCGACCAACCGTCGCCCGGAACCCCGGGAACCGGGCTGTTCGTGCCGGTCGCGTTGACATTCACCTGCGTATCGATCTGGCTCACGATCGGCACGCCGCCCGGATTCGTACCGACGAAGTACTCGCCCCGGATGCCGCCGCCGCCACCGATGGTGGTGAAACTCCAGACCGGGCCGGCCTGCTTCTGGCCGCTGACCGTGGTCTCATCAATCGCCCAGTAATACGTCGTGTTCTGAGCCAGCGCGCCGGGATTGAAGATCAGGGCGCTGACCGTGCCCTTGGCGACACTGGCGCTGCGCGCCTCGACGGCCGCCTTGTCGGTGCCGAAGAACACATCGTGCTTGATCGCATCCTTGCCGGGCTGCCAACTCAGCGTCGTATCGACGCTGATCCACTTGTCTCCGTCCCGGGGGATCGGGCTGTACGCGGTCAGGGGCGCCGCGGTGAAGCTCCACACGGTCCCGGTGTACACCTTACCCGTGGCGTCGATGTCATCCACGCGCCAATAGTACTTCTGCCCCGGCACCAAACCCTTGGTATAGTAGTGCATTTTCAGCATGGCCGGCTGATGGTTGCCCGAGAGATCGGCCGCCGTCAGATCGGGCGTCGTGCCGACGTAGACATTCTCGAACAACGCCACGTCGCCGGGCGTCCACTGCAGCAGCGGCATGGTCACGCCGACCGTACCGTCGGCGGGCTTCGGGCTGGTGGCCGTCAAGTCGGCCTCCAACAGCTCGACCTCGGCGATCTGCATGCTGTTGGCGCCGGCCGCATCGCGGACGTGCGGGAACATGAGCTTGTAATGCTTGTACGAGACGGTGTTGGCGAACTTGATCGCGGTCGTACCCTTCGTCCGCCGCGGCCAAACCGTTCCCTGGCGGAAATCAACGATCTCGCCGCTGGCGATCCGCGTATACGCCCCGTCAATGCTCTCGTTGGATCCGGACAGTTCCCAATCGATCGGATCGCGCGCCTCGGCGTCGTTGGCCGTGGTGAACGTCAGACTGGTCACCACCGACGGTCCCCTCTTCGGCGTGACGCAAAAGCCCGTGGGCTCGTCTTCGCCCTTGAAGTGCAGGTACTTCGTCGTGATCTGATTGTCGATGGCCTGTTTCGGCGGTTCGTTGCCCGGCCAGCCATGGTCATCGTTCTGACTGACACCGTCGTTCGGGATGCCGATAATGACATCCCCTGGGACGGTGACATCGTGCACCGCCTGCGCCGCGGTGCCCAGCACCAGGACGCCGACGGCCATACACACAAGATACGTTAGCCTCTTACTCATGACGATTCTCCTTCTCACGTAGACCCAAAATCCCCAGCCTCGGCCACACACCAAGGCGTCGTCCGGCCCCGCCGGCGGCGCTGGCGCCGCGACGCAGGCTTCCTGCTCCCCGGACACGACCGGCACAACCGCACCGGCCGGGCGAAGTCCGGAGGTCCCGGCGACCCAAGGTCGCTCGTGCCCGCACTGCAGCGGCAGAGCCGCCCGGGGGCCCATCACCCCGCCCCGGGCTCGCCGTGACGCCCCGCGGCGTCGGAAAGGGAATGCAACCCGAGTGACGCAACGGGAGGGAACAACTCGACCCGCGCCCGGTCACGTCTCCCGACTTGCAGGATCCGACCCTTTTCCCAGGCCCTTACGGGCACACGACGAACCCGTCCTCGCCGAAATTCATCGACACAAATCCCCTGTGACTTGCTCGGTATGCTGGAATCGACCCGCGCACCTCCTTTCCGGACCAGGCAGACAAGATCACCGGCAGACGAAATGAATACGACGTGCTGTTGGGGGCGCTCGTACGCCCACATTCACCCTGTGTCCGACCACACGCACCACGTCAGGGCCTCCGACTCTGACCTTGTGTCTGTCACCGCCGCGGCACGCGGCCCTCGGGAGCCCAACGCCGCGAACGGTCCCACTAGTCATTCCACATTCTACCACGGCCATTGTGCCCACGCAACAGCATTATTCTGGGACGCTCCCGCCGTATCCGTGCAGATTCCCGGCCCGCGTGCCGGGTGGCAGCGGCAAGCGCCAGCTTGCCGAGGGCGTGTCAGGAGCGTTACACCATCGGCAAGCTGCGAAGAGGGTTCCCAAACGCGATCCATCGCGTTTGGGGTCCCTGTCCCCGTTCGCCTTGTCGGAGGCCGAGATCGTCGGAACTGTCGTGCCAAGACGCACGACCTGGGGGCCGAGCGGGGACGCTCGCCCGACACAGAGCGGCATCCCGCGCTACGGTATTCCGGCCGCGCCTCCAGTTTTTCGCTTCGGACCAATGGCGTGATCGCACATTTTGTCGGCGGCTGTCCCTTACTCCCGCCAGGATCGTGGTTTATGG
>JALORE010000303.1 GCA_025459125.1 Planctomycetota bacterium
GCCCAGCCGCTCGCCGGATTGTGTGCCGCCGGGGAGCGTGGTTTCCGTGACTTCCACGCGTCGGTCAAAATCGGTGATCGCATGAAACTCGGAATCCTGGAAGCGGCTGAAATAGATGGTCCTGGGCAACCACTGGGCGGCGCGGCGATAATCGCGGAACAGGGGAAGGTACTCCTCTCCGCCCCGCAGCGTGGCCTCCAGGAAGGCGGAGACGTAGACGCTGGCGATGGTGCGCTGGTCCTCTCCGGTCAGGAGCGGTCCGCGGTTGAGCAGATGACGCAGCGGCGGCCGGCGGTCGCGGTTTCCCCAGACGGTATTGAACTGTCCGTGGTTGGCACGATAGATATAAAGGGCCGCTTTCATCCGGTACTCATCGCTGGTGAACAGGACCCGGTGAAAGGTGCCGGCGCCGGGAAAGCCGCCGAGGTCGCCGTCGTGGCTGCCCTGCAGGACCAGATAGTTCAGATCGCGTACGGGAAGAGACAATCCCCGGGGGCGGTAGAGACCGTCGGTCGGGGCGATCGCAATCAGGGTCTTGATGTTGAAACCGAACCGGAACAGAACATTGGCATTGCCGGGATGGTGGGTGAGCCGGTTGAAGGCTGCGGCGTGGACGATTGCCTCACCGCCCCGGGAATGGCCGATCAACGCGATATTGGACAGGTCCACCCGTTGACAGAACGGATTTCCCTCCTGTTCGTTCCAGGCACGCCACAGTTCCAGGTGTTTCAGGAGCAGCCAGGAACGGGCCCCGTTTTCTTCGCCCAGATTGCCGAACCAACTCCGGTTGAGGAAATTCTCATCGACGGAGACCACGATGAATCCGCGGCTGGCCAGCAGCTCGCCCAAGTAGGCGTAACCGGCGTCGGAGGGCTCGTCCATCTGGTGATTGCCGTGCACGATCAGGACCAGGGGAAACCGGCCGTCGTCCTTTGGGTACCAGACGCGGGCGTTGAGCGGCAGGCTGTTGGGCTCGAATCCCCAGTACTTCTGGCGCGCCCACAACCCGAGCCGGCTGTGGCCGAGTTCGATGAAGGACGAAGCGTCGACGCTGGGCGTCTTCAGGGCGACCTTGGGACCGTACTCCGGACGGTGGCGGTCCGTGCCGCTCCCGTAGCAGAGGAAGGCGACTTGGTAGGGACCGACGTCGGCGGGATTGGACGCTTCGAGCGGGACCGCAGGTCCGCCGGCCATCGGACCGGCATCTTCGAGGAAGGGATCCTCGCCCGGGGCGGCCAGCCAGAAGACCAGAACGCCCGCACCGCCGACGGCCGCCAGCAGCATGACGGAACCGAGGACCGCCCGGACCCGGCCCGGACGCCCCGGGCCGCGCCGCAGGAGGACCGAGGTGCCTGCCCCAGCCAGTGCGAGCAGGAAAATGGGCCAGAGGCCCAGGCGGATCGAAAGGGCGGCGGGATGGCCGAACCCTTTTCCCGTGATGATCAGGCACGCGAACACCGCCGTGGCCAACGCACCGAAGCACAACGGGATGCGCCTCAGGATGGCCAAACCGAGCAGGGCGGCGGAGGTCGCGACGACCAGAATCGAGGCCCCAAAGAGCAAGCCGCACACCGCGTCCGCGAGCATTCCAAAACCGGTTCTCAGGCACAGGCCGGCATAGACGGGCAATAACAATACCGCGACAACCAGCCCGGCACCGGCGCCGGACCGCGCGGACCGCAGGAACTGCGCCAGCGACGATAGAGAGGCCCGAACAGGATTGGGCGCACGGTGAGCCGCGTTGTTCGGACGGGACGTACCCAGTTCCGGGGGCACACCACCACCCTTGTCCCCGAAAATAGCGTTGCACTTCATACACTTCGCCGGATAGACCGAATCCGACTACTCCAGTTGACTATGATGGGTTACCTACTCACTTTTCCGCTGAACCGCAATCAACGGGATTATATAGAAATGACGACTTTCATCAAGAGCCCAGACTATATTTCTTCGCGATCTACTACAGGATAGTGGTCTAAGAACACACTTCGGTTACAGGCAGGGATCACTTTTATGCAAGTGGGGTCTGGTGCCGACAGGGGGACGCGCGACCACGCTGGCCGCTGCGACGCGCCGCACTCGGGTAGAATTCCTACCATCGCATGGGTGATGGCAACTCGGTGTTCGATCGGGGCAGAACTGGATTCGAGGATCGGACCGCGGAGGATGCCGCTCCGGTATCGGTACAGCCGGTCATCGTGTCAATCCCGCCTCGTGTCAGGGCCGGGCGCAAATCCTACCTGGTCCAAGAGGATGACGGCAGTCTTTGTACGGTCAAAGCAGAACCGGATCCGCCGCAGCCGACCGGGGTCGAAGTGCGGGGCGGCCTCCACGAAATCCGACAGCGGGATCTCAAAGGTCTGTAACACCGGCTCGGTAGCCGACTTGTAACGCGTGCGCTCCCAGTAAGGCCATTTCGTGAACGTCACGCTCAAGATGGGCTGAAGGGGACGGATGTGGCTGAGCGGCAGCCGCGCTGTCGCGCCGTCCTCGGTCACCAGTTCCAGGGTCAGATCAATGGCGGATTTGGTTTCGCCTGGGGCCGGAGTTTCCGGAGGCGCGGGGGCGGCCAAGTTCGGTTCCGACGGTCCGACGATCTCGCTATTGGGGGACGGCTCGCAGGTCTTGCCCGTATCGGCCAGGCAGAACGAGAGAATGGTATTCCGGTCGATCCGCCAGCGGCGGGCCAGGTCGTCGGGCAGGGTGATCGTGTAGCTCGGCGCCTCCGCGGGGGGGGGACTGGGCTCGCAGGTGGTATTCCAACCGAGGACGGCGGCACGATCCTGGAAGGACCAGCCGTTGCGGCCTTCCAGTCGCTCGTGCTGCCAGACGCTCAGACGCGATGTGGACTGTGCTCCGTCCTCCACCGTCGTTTTGGTGACGTCGATCGATTCGTCAAAATCGCTCACGAGGCGCAGCCGGGAGTCCTCGAACCGGTTGAGGTACACGGTGTCAGGCAGCCACGGCGCCGCCCGGCGACAGTCCCGGAACATGGGCAGATACTCGCGCCGGCCGCGCAGAGTGGTCTCCAGAAACGCCGCGATGTATACCTGGGCGATCCGGCGCTGGTCCGCGGGGTCCAGCAGGGCGCCGTGGGCCAGGAAGTGCTGCAAGGGGGGACCGACGTCGGATCGACCCCAGACCGTATTGAACTGCCCGTGATTGGCACGGTGGACATACAGGGCCGATTTCATCCAGTAATTGCCGTCGGTGAACCGCACCCGCCGGTACGTGCGCGCCCCGGCGAAGAAGTCGACGTCCGCGTCGTGGCTGCCCTGCAGAACCAGGTAGTTGATGTTCTCGACCGGAGTCGGCAGTCCCACCGGCTCATACTGCCCATCGATCGGGGCAATGGCAATGAGCGTCCGGAGGGCAAAACCGAAATCGAAAGGAATCGTGGCATTGTCCGGATAATGCGCGAGCCGATTGAAGGCGGCCGCATGCGTGATGGCTTCGCCGCCGCGGGAATGACCGATCAAGGCAATGTGGGACAGGTCCACCCGGTGGTGGAACGGGTTTTCCTCCTGCTCGTTCCAGGTGCGCCACAGTTGGAGGTGCTGGAGCAGGAGCCAGCCGCGGACGTGGTTCTCGTCGCCGAGATCGCCGCTCCAACTGGTGTTGAGGAAGTTCTCGTCGATGGAGGCCAGGATGAAGCCCCGGCCGGCCAGCAGCTCCCCCAGATAGGCGTAGCCGCGGTCGGATGGTTCCTCCATCTTATGATTGCCGTGCACGATCAGAACGAGGGGAAAAGGACCCTCGCCCTTGGGATACCAGACCCGCGCGTTGAGCGGTAGGCTCTTCGGATCGAAACCCCAGTACTTGCGGCGGGCCCAGGCTTTGAAACCCTTGACGCTCGTCAGGAAAGCCGAGGCGTCGACCGGCTCCGTCCTGAGGTCCGCGGCTTGCCCATACTCCGGGCGGCGGCGGTCCGTCCCGCTGCCATAGGAGAGTGTGGCCACGCCCAAGGTCCCTGCCTGGGATGGGTCGGGTGCGTCGAGGCCGGGCACCGGCCGGCCGGCGGCGGCATGGATCTCCCTGAGAAAGGGGTCCTCTCCCGGCAGGGCCAGCCAGCGGATGAGGAGGACCGCGCCGGAGAAGCTGCCGATCAGCACCAGCGCGGCCAGGATGCAGGAGACAGAACCCGCGCGTGTCCGCCGTCGCCGCAGCAGCATCCCGGCGCCCGCCCCGGCCAGCATCGACAGCAGGACAGGGAGGCTCCCCAGACGCAGCGCGAAATCCCACGAGAAACCGAACGGTCCGGCCACCGCAAGGAGACTGCCGAATGCCACGAGAACGAGGGCCAGGAACAGCAGGGGGATGCGTCGGACGACGGCCAGGACCAGCACCAGGATCACAGTGGCCAGGGTCACGCCGACGAGCGCCAGAAGCGACGTGCCGGCCACGTCGACCATGACTCCCAGGCCGGTCCCCAGGCACAATCCGCCGTACACGGGGAACAGCAGGGCAGCCGCCACCAAGCCGACGGCCGCACCGGGCCACGCCAGCCCCAGGAAGCGCACGCAGGGCCTGGCGCAACACCCAAAGACACTCGCGCTCCGGCGTCCCAGAGAGCGCCACCGACCTGCGGTCTCGCGGCGCGCCGCAACATATGCTTCGGAGAATTCCTCCATGAATTCACTCCTGGGCAGGAAACGTCAGTTTTGCGCCGGCCCGGGCAGCGGCAGGAAATGACGTATCATCTGTTTCTTGGCGTTCTGATTCCGGGCTTCCACGGTAATCACTTTTCGTGACGAGAGCGGGACGTTCTCCAGGAACAGGCCATCGTCGGCAACCGGAATCTCCGTGCCGTTGATCGTGATCCGCGTGCCGGGCTCGGCCCAGCCGTGGACATCCACGGAAGCCCGGTCGGCCACGGGGGAGTGTTCCAGGGGGTTGGTCTGGACGATGACGCGTGGTGACTGGTCCAGGCCGAGAATCTCGTCGATGACCTGCCGCTTGGCGGCGTACAGGACGTTGGGGTCATTGCTGTACTCGGCGGCCGTCCGAACGACGCGGGCGGCGATCTCCCTGCCGCGGCGGGCCGGGTCGATCAGGGAGGAGACCCGCGGGCTCATTCCCCCCTGGATCTGTCGGATTTTCGCCTCCAGCAGGTGGAGGTACTCGTAATCCTGGATGCCGTTGCGCATCTGCTCCCAGCGCAGCGAATCGAGGAGGCCGCCTTTCTGGGGATACACGTGCCAGCCGTCCCCGCGGTGCTGGCCGGGGGCCTCGAACGGATCGTCCGTCCAGGCGTTGAGGCCCCAATGCAGGTAGCCGGTCAGGCCGAACCGGTAGTTGAGCCAGTGTAGGGTTCGCGACTGGATCAGGGGCACATCCACGGTCTTGTTCAGATACGCTCCGGCCTGGAAGATCCCGACCGTGTAGAACCACATCTGATGCCCGTGCCGCCGGGCTGCCTCGTACGCCTCCTGTTGCGTGGCGTAGTGGTCGAGCTTCGGCACCCAGATCTCCAGCCGGTCCAGGCAGTGGGGCGTCTCGATGGCGTCCATGCGCTTGAGCCGGGGCCCATGGCGATGGATGAAGTCCGACGCCTCCCGCCAGGTCATGATATTGTGGTTGGAGGGCTCGTCGGCAATGTGAAAGACCGTCTTGTCGAGCCAGCCCCGCTCCTGCAGATGCTGCTCCAAGGCCGGCAGGAATTGCGGCAGAAACTCCTGGCCCGGCATGCGGATCGACGCACCCTGCGCTTCGTCCCGCACCGAAAAGTCCCGCAGCACGATCTCCTTGCTGGACCAGCCGCCCTCGCGGAACCGGGCGACGAATCCCGTCTCCAGCAGGTCCATCCGTCCGGTGGCCCAGAAGACCTCGGCCCACTGGTCGAACCGGGAGAAATCGAACGCCAGCTGGCCGTCGTTGCGTCTCGTGGCGGCAATCAGGTCGAGGGAGACGCGAAAGACGTTTTGCCGATGCTCCGCCATGTTCCGGGCATACACGCCCAGCATCCGGGAGAACGCGGCGGGATCGGACGTGTCCACGCCGTGGAACTCCTTGAACCGGTTCGTCGAGAACCACTCCGTGACCATCAGGTGCCGCTGCTCCGGCAATGTCAGTGGGAAGACCGTGACCAGCAGCGGCAGGGTCCTCTCTCCCTGATCCGCCCGTACGGTCACCGTGCCCTCGTATTCGCCCGCCTGAGCATCTTTCGGCACACGGACGGTCAGATAGACGGCCTGGCAGCGGCCTGCTTCGACCTGCACCGGTTTCGCCTCGGCGAGGTAATCGGGGAAGCGGGCCGGTGCGGGACGGATGACTTCCGAGGGGCGGTGGTTCGGCGAGTTCTCCGCAATCAGGATCGAGCCGACGGGATTCCAGGTGACGCTCTCTGCCGGCCAGACGCCGGTCCCGGCCTTATGCTTCAGCGGACCGATGGCGACGGTCAGATGGGTAAGCCCCTCTGGGGCCTTGACCACGCACTGGGCGGAAAGGACCTCGTTGCGGATGCCGAACACCTCGATCCGCTTCTGCGGTGGCGGACACTGGTACCCATCCTCGAAGACCCGCGTCAAGTCGGTGACGGCGAAGCACTCGAACGGGGGCGCCTGGCCCAAGCCGGAGGCATTGAAGGCGAAGATCCAGAGCGCGAGAACCGCACCCCATCGTTTGGCGAGAACCATGCGCCGACTCATAACCACCTCTCAGATCACTGTGTTCTGCCCGCATGATCCAAGGGCTCCCCAGCGCGAGACATCGTGCTGGAGAGCCCGCTGTAATCGTTCGACAAAGCAAGCCACGGCCACGGACGAGGGCCGCTCAGCCGTTGAGGACCCAACCGTCGCGGTACTTCCTGCTGATGTACTGGTCCGCCTCCGGGCAGTTGCTCGCCTTGAGGTTCCGGGCGTCCCATTCCAGCTTCTTGCCGGCGGTGACCTCGATCTCCTTCTCCTGCTTTCCTTCCCGGACCTTCTTCTTGGACAACTCGCCCAGACGGTAGGAGACGAGCGCCAGCAGGTTGTTCTCGATCATCGCCCCGGCGTAGTCAAAATTGCACAGCGTGGGCTTGCCGGTCTTGCAGGCGATGATCCATTCCTGCTGATGACCCGGCGAGGGCGGGATCAGGTCCTCCTTGCGGGGCGATTTGTAGTGCGTCATGTCGCCGGCGGTGGGCATCAGGATGCGGAAACTGTAGTCGCAGATCAGGAACCCCTTGTCGCCCCGGAAGAGCACGCCCTTGAACAGATCGTCCCGGCTGAAGACCGGAGAGGGCATTCCGGGCTTCTGGCCGCCGTCATACCAGTAGACCGTCACGGCCGGTCGCCACTCGTTGGCGGGATGGCTCCATTCCACCGTCAGCCATTGCGGGCACGTATCGGTGTTGAGCGGCGAGCCCTGGGCTTCGCAGGTCGTCGGCAGCCGCAGGTCCAGGGCCCAGTAGGCCATGTCCATCATGTGGCTGCCCATGTCGCCGATCTGGCCGCTGCCGAAATCCCAGAAGCGGTTCCAGCTCAGGCAGCCGCCCTTGATGTACGCCGAGTTGAAGGGATGGAACGGGGCCGGTCCAATCCAGAGGTCCCAATCAATCCCCTCCGGCACCGGCTCGGCGGGCAGGTAGCTGCCGCCCTCCGGTGTGCGGCTGCACCAGACGTGCACCGTCTTGACGGTGCCGACGGCGCCGCCGCGAATCAGCTCGACCATGCGCCGGTAGTTGTCGCTGGCGTGAATCTGCGTGCCCATCTGCGTCGCGAGTTTGCCCTTGTTTTTGAGGTACGTCTCGCGGACGGCCCGCGCCTCGTACACGCCATTCGCCAGCGGCTTCTCGCAGTACACGTGCTTGCCCCGGTTCATGGCCCAGATGTTGACGAAGGCATGCGTGTGGTCGGTGGTCGAGCAGACGACCGCGTCGATGTCCTTCTGATCGAGGCAGCGGCGCCAGTCGCTGTAGGTCTTGGCCTGCGGGAACCTCTCGGCGGCCGCGGCGAGATTCTTGGCGTTGACATCGCACAGGGCCACGATGTTCTCGTTCCACCGATGACGGCGATATTGAGCTTCTCGTTGGGCGAGTTGCCCGCCTGGAGAATGCCCGACTTGAGAATGGTGATGCCGGTCCCCAGGGCGGCGGTCTGCGTCAGGAATGTGCGGCGCTGGATGTGCTGGCTCATGGATTACCTCCCATCGTCATGAAAAGGCAGCTCTCGTTGATGGCACATGCCTCCAGGGTAATTCGCCCGGTCACCCGCTTCAAGAACATTTTCTCCGGCGCACCATGCGAGCCCAGGCGAGGATCGCGCGGTGGAAGCGTTGACGCGGTGCGGACGGGACGACATAATGCGGGTACTGGCCCCGCGAGGCGACCGGCGGTCCCGGAGTCTGGCCGGCGGCCATGCAGATATCATACTTGGGAGGTGTATCATGAACAGGCAAATGCGCTGGGCCGGTGTGCTGTCGCTGGCGGGAATCGTCACCCTGGGTTGGGCGGCTGCACAGGATAATGCGGCGCCCGCCGGGTTCAAGTCCTTGTTCAACGGCAAGGATTTCTCCGGCTGGAAGGTGCCCGAGGGTGACGGCGGGCACTGGAAGGTCATCGACGGTGTCATCGATTATGACGCCCAAAGTCAGGCCAAGGCCAACAAGAATCTCTGGACGCAGGCAGAGTTCGGCGACTTCACGCTGCGCGTCGACTGGCGGATCAAGGAGACGCCGTACACGAACCCCAATGTCTTCTATATCCTGCCCGATGGGAACCACGGGCGCGACATCACGGGCAAGGAGTTGCGGCTGGCCCTGCCCGATTCCGATTCCGGCATCCTGCTCCGCGGGGCGGGCAAAAGCCAGGTGAATATCTGGTGCTGGCCCATCGGTTCCGGCGAGATGTACGGGTACCGCATGGACCGCAAGCAACCCCCCGAGGTTCGCGCCGGGGTCACGCCCCGTACGCAGGCGGACAACCCGGTCGGGCAGTGGAACCGCTTCGAGATCACGGTGCGCGGCGAGTACGTGACAGTCGTGCTCAACGGCAAGACCGTGATCGAGAAGGCCCACGTGCCCGGCATGCCCGCGCGCGGTCCGATCGGCCTGCAGCACCATGGCTCACTGCGCGACGGCAAATGGACGAGCCCGCCCAGCTTGGTGCAGTTCCGCAACCTCGTCGTCCAGTCGCTGTGATGACCTCGCGGACGGCGAGTGTCAGGGATGGCATCGGTGCGGCTGGACCATGGTTGCTGACGTTGTTCCTGCGCGCGGGGTGCGCCAGCCAGCGTGTGACGAATCCGCTGCGGACGGCCACGGAGCAGTTTCTGCTGTCTCGCAGGCGGTGGTGCAGGCCGTGGAGCCCCTGAACTTCGATGTGC
The DNA here is from genome assembly GCA_025459125.1 of Planctomycetota bacterium. Classification (GTDB taxonomy): domain Bacteria; phylum Planctomycetota; class Phycisphaerae; order Sedimentisphaerales; family Anaerobacaceae; genus PLanc-01. The sequence continues at coordinate 9,306 of JALORE010000303.1, forward strand.
TGCACGGCCGGAGGGTCTACCTCGACGACCGGTTCTTCGGTGCGCCGGAGAAGCCGCTCGTGCTGGGCGAGCTGCGGGCCCGGCTCCTCCTGGCGGGCGTGTCGGTAGCGCCGGATGCCAACAACGCGGAGATCATCCTGGCAGTCCGCAGCGACGGCGTCGGGATCGATCGGTACGACAGCATTATCGGCATCCCTTCGTTCGGGGCGCCGTCGGCCGCGACTTTGGCGGCCACGGATGTGCCCACCATCGGCATCGTCACGCCGGAAGTGGCCATCGTCAAGGAGACCAGGCAGATCAGCTTCGCCAGCGTCGCCTACGTGGCCTACTGGGCTCACACCGGCGAAGTGGTGGCCCGCTCCGGTCCGTCGCTGGGCAAGGCCTGGCGCGACGACTGGTGGGTCCTGGGCTTTGGCCCGCGCACCGGCGGCACCATTCCGCCGGTGGAGCACCGCCTGGAGTGAGACCGGCGCTGCGGCGAGAACGTGCCGGGAGAAGAAGGTCGAAGTGCCTCGCCTCTGTGCCGCTTCACCGGGACTATCGCGGATCGGTTGCGGTTGCGCCGCTCGCCGCGTTGGGAGTACCACCTTCAGGCGGGTAGGATTCTTCCTATCCGCTTGTTCTCTCAGGCGGCCAATACGGAATACGCCTGACAATTTCGCAACGTGGGTGGCAGCGGCAAGCTCCGAGGACTACGCTTGCCACTGCCACCCGGAATCTGGCTCAGGCGTACGAAGAACTCAATCGTAATCGGCATAAGAGGAATCGGATCCGCGCGAATGCGGTACTCCGAACGGACGAAACGGGCAGCGCAACCGACTGACGACTGACGAGAAGTCGGCCTGCAGGCAGCCTATGCTACGCCGGATCATCAAAGTAGTCGTGGTGCTGGGTATGCTCGCGGCCATGGCGGTCGGGGCCGGCACCCGGATCTTGCGCAGCGACTGGCTGGCCGAACGGGTCCTCACGAAAGTCAGCACGCCCCTGGGCCTGGACGTTCACGCGGAATCGTTCTCCCTGGGCTGGGGTGAAGGCGCGACGCTGGACACGGTGCAGGTGGTCGAAGGCGGCGACTGGGCGCACGACGTCCGGATCACGGGCTACGTCACTCCAAACCGGCTGTTGATCGAGCAGGCGGATTTCAAGGTGCTGGGAGGCCGGTTGGCGGGACGGGCCCGCCTCAGTCCGCGCGGGGGCAACTACTACGCCTCCGTCGTCGCGGATTTCAACGACTTGAGCCTGGACCAGTTGGTGCATGCCGTCGATCCCAACGCCGGCACGCACACCGGGCGGCTGTCCGGCAGCGTCAGGCTCCTGCCGGCGTTCGACCGCCGGCTCGTGCTGGCCAGCGAGGGTCTGGTTCGCGTGACCCAGTCCGACCTGGCCGACAACGGCATCGTGCGGACCCTGTACAACACGCTGAGCCTGCGTTTCGGCGCCCAGGAGCCAACCGGTACCGGCGAGTTGCGTCTGTCGTTCGAGGGGCCGGCGGTGGTCTTCTCCAGCGTCGAGTACTTCAATCGGGGCGTCGAAATCCGGGGCGCCGGCACGATCCGGAACGTGAACCTGGGCGCCGCCAGTCCCATCGAAGGCTATGCCGTGGGCTCCACACGGGTCCTCAAGGGCATCAAGCTGCCCGGTCTCGGCGCCTTGGATCACCTGCTGAACGTCTTCCAGACCGGTGCCGCTTCCGTCAAGATCGGCGGGACTCTCCAGGATACCCAGGTCCGGGTCGTCCCGCTCCCGGAGGTCCTCGGTCCTTTCCGCCGGCTGCTGTGGGTACAGCTTCGCGAATAGGCATTTCCCTACCGCCAGTCTCAGTGCTTCCCTCACTTGCCCCCGCCGTGGCGAACATACTCACTGTCGCAGTGCACCCACTGTCCCGGAGCCGCCGGGACCAGCTTACGTACGTCCCTGATCAACTGCTTGCTGGTCTCATTCAAGCACACCACCGGACGCGGGGGATCCTACGGTCGCTTGTACACTTCCAGCACGTCCTCCATCTTCCAGACGAACTCGGCATTGGTCTGAGGGGGAATGCATCACTGCTTGCTCAACCCAGGCTTGATCTCGCTTTCTTCAGCGTCCGACGCACCGTTTGGCACGAGATCGGATCGACGTACTCCAACTCGACCATGCGATCGGCCGGCAACTGCAACGTCCAGCGGCTATGACCTTCCGGCGGCTCTTGGCACGTCAGGGCCACCAGATGGGCCTCGCCGTCTCCATCGAGCTTTCGTTGGTACACCCGTCGAGGCTTGCGACGCTCCAACGCCGCTTCGAAGCCTCCCTCCATGAATTCCCTGCGGATCCGCTCGACGGTCGCACGCCCGACCTCCAGGGCTTCGGCGATGCGTTCATCGTTCCAGCCGGGGTTGCCTGCCGCCCCATCGGCCTTCAAGAGGATTCGGGCGTGCATCAGCTTGCGAGCGGCCGCCTTGCCCCGCGACAGCATTTCGTCGGCTTCCCGCAGGAACAGCTCCGGCGTGACCTGGATTTCGTGCAACCTTCCCTTGAAGGTTGCCGCCAGGGCCCGGGCTTTGTACGTCTCGGGGCCGGTGAAGTGGATGTAATCGACGTCCTCCCGATCGTACACCTTGGCGACGATGGAGGAATCGAACCCGCCGGAAAGCTGCACGGCAAATCTCCCCTCCGGTCGTTGGGCCAGCAGGGCCTCGGGAAAAGGCTGGGCGATCTGTGCGTAGACCCGGTCGTGGTCACCCCCCCGGCAGACGGCGCGCCAGTAGCCTTTGAAGAGCGTCTGTGGAATGGGATAGAAACCCTGCATCAGGAAATCCCGCATGCTCCGAAGGTTCAGCCGCTCCTTGCTCCCGTAGAACACGTTCTCAAATGACCACCCCATGGCACTACCCTCCCAGAAAGAGAAACCAGAAGCCGTGCTGGGGATTCTGCAAGGTGGACCGTGCGGCCGCCCACCCCCATGTTGTCCGGCGGCGGTCGCCCAGGCAACAGGGAGCGATCCTATAGCGGGGGCATGGGGGTGGCAATCGTCATTGTTGATAGGACCGCGGCATGTCTTGAGGGCCTCGGGTAAAACGAACCTCAGCATGTCAATGACATGCCGGTGGTTTCTACCAGGTCTTCATTCTGTCAGAGGCTTTTGGGACCGCGCGGCACGATTTGTCAGGTACACGCCCGAGAGGACCAACGCGGCGCCCAACGCCAGCGACCACGTCACCGGCTCCCGAAGCAGGAAGAAGGCGAGCAGCACGGCGGAAATGGGGACGAAGTTGATGAAGAGCCCCGCGCGTGTGGCTCCGATCCGCTGGACCCCCTGGTAGAACCAGACGAAGCCGAGCACCGTCCCGAAGACGGCCAGATACGCAATCGCGGTCCAATCGAGCACCGTGGCGCGGGCGACGGCCTGCCCGAGACCCTCCCTCAGGGCCGGGAGGGCCAGGGCGATCGTTCCCGCCAGCGACGAATACGACACGGCGGCGAGCGGCGACAGCCGGCGCAGGGCGACCTTGCCGATCAGCGAATAGGCCGCCCAGCTCAGCACACAGCCGAGGATGAACAGCTCACCCGGGCCGACCCCGCCGGCGACGATCTGCCGCACGTGGCCTCGCGAGATCACCACCGCGGCTCCCAGGATCGACAGCGGGATGCCGATCGCCTGGACGGGGGCCAGCTTCTCGCGAAAGAACAGGACACCGGCGACCGCGATGAAGGCCGGGCACGTCGCGACGATCAGCGCCGCCCGGCCGGCTTCGATCAGGCTCAGGCCTTTGAAGAACAGCACGTTGTAGGCGAAGACGCCGGTCAGTCCCAACAGGACCACCTGCACGGCTTGTCCGAGGGCGAGCGGTGGAAAGCGGCCTTCCCGCAGCCGTACGAGGCTCAGCAGCAGGACCGCCGCCAGCGCGAAACGCAGGAAGGCGATGCTGAAGGGGAAGGGTTCGAGGTGCCGCGCCACCTCATGGCCCGCAATGAAGGTGCCGCCCCAGAACACGGCCGTCAGAACCAGCTTGATGTAAACCGTAGAAGAACGCAAATCTCAAATCTCGAATCTCAGATCTCAAATCGGCGCGCCGAGCAGGGCGAAGAAGTCGGCGGCCCTCAGCTCGGACAGGCTTTCCACCACGCGGTTCGCCCGGGCGAGGTCCGCGCGGGCACGCGATGTGGTCACCGCGACCACCGGCATACCGGCCGCCCGGGCCGCCTCGACGCCCGGGACCGCGTCCTCCACCACCGCACAACGCGCCGGCGGCAGCCCGAGCTTCTGGGCCGCGCGGAGGAACGTGTCGGGCGACGGCTTGCTCCGCGCGATCTCCTCCTTGGTCACGCGGGCGTCGAACCAGTCCGCCAGCCCCAGCGGCTCCCAGAAGACGTCCAGGTTCTCCGGTGGGGCGGATGAGCCGATCGCCAGACAAAATCCCTGTGCCTTGAGGTCCGCCAGCAGGGCTACGACCCCCGGGGCGAGCTCCGGCCGCTCCTTCACGATGTCGCGGTACCGCTGCTCCTTCCAGTCCGCCAGTCGATCCATCTGCTCCGGGGAGATCCCCGGCCGCAGTTGCGGCAGGATCACATCGTTCTGCATCCCGAACGTCCGGCGGAAGAATTCATCGGTCATCCCCAGCCCCTCTTTTGCCGCCAGATCGTACCAGGACCGCCGATGGGCCCAGCCCGTATCGACGAGGACCCCGTCCATATCGAAAATCACGCCCAACTTCTTGTCACGCAATGTCATGTACCGGTGAATCCTTTCTCCCGCCGGGGTTTTCGCCGCCCGGCAGGAACGCCCCATCCTATCTATTGCCACCCGGCGGTCAAGCCCCGTGGGTAGCGACGGCGGGGCAAACGCAGAGTCCCGAAGCTCGATATGGAGAACGCCTCAACCGGGTGGCATTGTCCAGGTTGGAGGCCTTGGCGCTGGTCCTATGCACGGGCCAGCCGCCATCGCCAAGCTGCGTTTGGGGTCCCCATGACGATGCCACCCGGTTGACGTTGCGATCGCCTTGGGCGATCACACCCGGTGGATTGCGATGAGGCCGAGCTTGTGATACGCTTGAGCGTCACCGGCCCGCAGCGAAAGGAGAAAACGATGCGACAGCATGAAGTAACACGCAACGTGGCACGCCGCACCCGGCACGGCGGCGCGGAGGCACGCACGGTTGGGACGATCCTGGGATTTGTGCTTTTCCTGGCGATCCAGCCGGCGTATGCGAGAATGGCCACGTGGCCGTCGGACCTGATCTTCATCAATACGAGCTTCGAGAACGCGTCGCCCCTTTCCTGGGAGGCGGACGCGAACAACACCGTCGATATCCATTTGGTCTACGACCACGAACGCGCGTCTCCCAATCGGGCCAATGGGCACTGGTTCTTCCAGGTCCAGGCCCGGCCGGACGCCGAGCTGACCTTTGTCCTGCACAATTTCGACAACGTGTGGAACGGCCAGAAGGGCTCGCCCAACAGTGACCGGACGATCGGCTTCTCCTCGCCGGATGGCCGGACGTGGCAGGCCTTCCCGGCCCAGAAGACGGCGGACAACTGCCTGCGGTTCAAAGCGCGGGTGGAGACGGGCTCGCTCTACCTGGCCCGGCTGGAGCCCTATCGCCTGTCCGATCTGGAAAGGCTCCAGCAGGACATCCGCGGCGCTGCGCGCGCGGAGATCGTGACGATCGGCAGGACAGTTGAGGGGCGGGAACTGGAGATCATCCGGGTGGGGAATCCGGATGCCGCACATCGCGTGGTCCTGCGGGCCCGCGCCCACCCGTGGGAGCCGGGCGGCAATTGGGTCGTCCAGGGTCTCATCCGGCGCCTGTTGCGCGACGACGAGGACGCCCAGCGGTATCTGGATCGGTACTGTGTCTATGTCCTGCCCATCGCGAACAAGGACGGCGTCGCCCGCGGCTGGACGCGCTTCAACCAGCAAGGGGCCGACCTGAATCGCAAATGGGATCGGCCCGCCGATCCGGCGATCAACCCGGAGAATCATGCCCTGGAAAGCTGGCTCCAGTCCATGGTGACGAAGGGACGCCGGCCCGATCTGCTGATCGACCTGCACAACGATGAGTCCGGGGGCCTTCGCATCGACCGCCCGGCCCAGGGCACGGACGAATACCTCAAGAACATGGATCGCCTGGAGATGGTGCTGCAGAAGCACACCTGGTACACGGAGCGCACCTCGCGAGCGACCTCCGGCAGCCCCGGGTCGATCGGCGCGGGGCTGCTCGACCGCTTCGGCGTCCATGCCTGCGTACTGGAGCTCAACGCGAACTGGATCGCCGGCTTGAAAGCCTACCCATCCGCCGAGAGGTGGGGGCTCTTCGGTGAGCAGTTGTGCGAGGCGTTCTTCCA
>JALORE010000304.1 GCA_025459125.1 Planctomycetota bacterium
CGGCCCGCCGGTTTGCGTTGGCGCCGAACCGGAGCGGTGAGCAGTGGGGACGCTCTTGGCTAGTGGGACATGGTTTGAAGGGAGTGCGTCCTTGGATTGAGCCTGCACAGTGCTTCGAAACACCAGATGCGCTTGCGCGACTCGTCTCTCAACAGCCTGTTAGCGCGATGAGACCGAGGGCGATTGTATGGCGGCGGCGGGCGCGTCAAGGATGCTACGGGTCCGCTCGCACAAACGGCTCGCGTCTTCCGTTCCTCCTCTGACCCGCCCGCCGCCGCCAAGGCCCTTGCTCTTAGGTTTCATCGCGTGGAATCTGTCGCTGGGCAGGGAAGAGCAGGCGAGAAGAGGCATTGCCCGGGGTTTGGCGAGGCGGTAATGTCCCCATTGGTAACCGCATTTGGGGCAACGAATGACATAACGAACAGAATCTATTTAGCGTCGCAACGGCTCGGTCCCACGAGAAAACCGCGAACCTTCAGTGAAGGACGAGAGAGCCGCCGAAGCACGCGCCCAATCGGGCGCGGCTTGGCGTGCTTCTCTCAAAGGCGCTTCGCGGTGCCTCTCGTGGGGGCGCGTTGAGTTCGCGCCCCTTCTCTTGCCAGACACGACAACGTAACCAACGCAGCTTTGGCCTCACCGGATTCTGTGGTATTAAAACTTGGCACAGGCGCGGGTTTGGCTCCAAAGCCAGAGTGAAATGCACGCACGTTGAGCACGACCGTCCAACGACAGTTCTACCGGCACGGACAACTCCGCGAGAGGGTGCCGCTCCGCAACGGCAAGCGGCATGGCCTGGTTCGCACCTGGCATCGGAATGGTGCGCCAGCCTCGGAGGAGCGCTACCGCGACGGCGTGCTTCATGGCGTCTGTCGCCAGTGGGATGAAGGGGGCAGGTTGCTCGGCGAGTTCGAGATGAAGAACGGCACGGGGCTGCAGCACGAATGGCACGAGAATGGGCGGCTGAAGATTGAGATCTCGACCGTGCGCGGAGTGTTCTGCGGGCGAAATCGCATCTGGCTTCAGGACGGGACTTTGTTGTCGGAGCGGTACTATTTGCATGGCGAGGCGGTGACGGCTGACCAGTACCGCGCTGCGGCAAAGGCCGCTCCGGCGCTTCCGCGGCTTCGTGGGCGGGCCGGAAAACCGCTGCCGCCAGGCCCCAGGCGCGAGCAGCGTATTCACCGCGTCTTCACTCGCGCGCTGCTGCGCAAAGCGAACCGGGTCGAGGCACGAAAGTGGTTCCAGCGTGACGAAAGAGACAAGACTCGCCGGTCGATTGGACGCTTCAAACAGGAGGCGGACGCTGCGAGGTTCGTGGAGGCGCTGTACCGAGCCGGGGCCACCGCGGTTATCGTTCCGGACATCTACGCGGACAAGCACGGCAACCAGTTCGCGGACGGCCTTCTTGTGAACCTCCCGAAGTCTCCTGCGTGCCGACAAGCCATCCGAAAGGCCTGCCGACGGCTACGGCAGCAGGCGCTTGGTTCCGTCCAACCGGAGGCCGACATTGGCGAGAGCCATCTGTTTCTGGCGATGGCCTGACTCACCCGACCACGAGGCGATCCCCCGGCTCGTCCACGGCCAGCAAACCGCCCGCAGCCCGACCAGCCAACAGGCATTCGGCGACCGCGTCCCCCACGAGTTTTTCCACGGCATCTCGCATCGGGCGGGCGCCGAGCTTGGGATGAAATCCCTTTCGCACGAGAAATGGCAGGACGCCCGGATGCAACTCCAGACGGTGACCACGCTCCGACAGGAAGGCGATTTCCCGGGCGAGGAACTTCTCCGCGATCTCCAGTTGATGTTCGTAGCTCAGCCGGTGGAAAACCAGTTTCTCCGAGATCCGGGCAAAGACTTCGGGACGTAACGCCTGCTGTGCGCGCGTCAGGACGTGCCGTTCCAGCGTCGCCTCGCTGGAGTGTTGGAGGCTCATCAACTCTGCGGAGCCGAGGTTCGTGGTCATCACGACGTAGAAGCCCGAGAAATCAAGCGCCTCGCCCGTGGCGATCGTGAGCCTCGCCGCGTCGAGCAGTTGCAGAAAGAGATCCATGATGCGCGGATGGCCCTTCTCGATCTCGTCAAACAGAAGCGTGCCTTCGCTCGCGTTCTCCCGAATCGCGCCGAAGAATCCCCGCTCGCCGAGCTTCGCGCCGAGGAGCAGACCAAGGGCCTCCTGATTCTGAAACTCGGACATATCGAAGCGGAACAGGCGGCCGGGGCCGAACAGGTGATTCGTGAAGACCACGGTGACCTCGGTTTTCCCGACGCCCGTCGGGCCGAGCAGGAGAAAGCTGCCGCGCGGCCGGCCAGGTTTGCACAGGCCGAGTTCACCGCGCTTGAGCGTGGAGATGATGCGCGGCAGCGCGTGGGACTGACCGCGGATTTCGCGGGGCAATAGGGAGTCCAGTTCGTGGAGGTTGGCCAGCTTCGCCGTGTCCGGTGTCGTGTTCACTCCCCATCAGTAGCACGGACAGACGCGCATCTTGTGTAAGACATACATCTTCGAGCGAGCCTTTCGTGAGAAAACCTTCCTGTGATTAGCGGGGAATCCGCTGGTCCGAGCATAACACAAAACAAAAGGCAAACAATGAAGAGACTCGTTCAACTCCGGCCCACGACCACGGCCCGACTCCGCAACACGGCGTTGGTGGCCCTGGTGGTGTTGGCCAACACCGGGCGGCTGTTCGCCCAGGCCTTCGACTCGACCGAGTTGAAGACCGGCATCAGCAACAGCCTCGCCGTAATCATGATGTTCGGCTTCGTGCTGGGCATCGCCGCCGTCATCGCCGGCGGGTTCGCCATCCGGCGCGGCGACGTGGATCAGGGCAAGATGTCCATCATCGGCGGGGCCATCATCGCGGCGGCACCGGCAGTCATCTACGCCTTCTTCAAAATCTTCGGCATCGACGACAATTCGTCCGTCGGCGTTGGGTCGTTCTAACCATGAACACGAACCTCCGACTGACCGACACCAACGCGGCCTCCGACTCGAAGGGCCGCACCTGGGGTCTCGAAGGCAACCTCGTCTGGTGGCTCATCGGAGGCATCGGGGGGAGCATTCTGCTCTTCTTCCTGGTCATCGTCGGCCTCAAGGCCCGCCTGATGACTTCGTTCGGCGTCGCGGTCGTGCCGGTGCTGCTGTGCCTGGCCTACATTTTCGGCCTGCGGCATGGGAAACCGCCCGGCTACGACCGCGACTGCTTCGAACGCTGGCTGCTGGGAACGGGCTTCGGTCCGGACATCCGGCACGCCGGATTCTCGAAACATCCTCTCGCGGAGAACTGACCTATGGACAATCGCCACATCCTTGAACTCCTGAATGACGCCGAGTCGGCCCTGCGGGAGAACCTGCATCGGCACGACCTGGACCCGAACGCGCGCGCTCACATGGAACGGGCAGTCAGCCACACGCGGGAGGCTTACATCGCCACCAACGAAATCGGCAAGGCGCGCACGGTCCAGCGTCTCGTTGGCGACCTGGACAAAGCGGACCGCCTGATTGCCAAGCTGCGCGGCCTCCGGCCCCAAGGCGGCAACGTCAAATCCATCCGCATCTGACGTATGCCTGAGCGTGCCCCCAACGGCTATCTTGTCCGCGGCCTGGTTGTCTTCAACCACCTCCGGCGGGGCGGTTACATCGCCAAAGGATTCGTCTTCGAAGCGCCCGACCTGACGAACTCCCCGGTCGCAGACCTCAACGCCTTCCAAGACCAGCTCTGTCTCCTGCTCGCGTCCCTGCACGAGAACCAACGTCTCCAAGTGCAGTACTTCTGCGATTCCGACTACAAGGGGGAACTCCTGCGCTACCAGCAGGAGACAGAGCGTTTTTGCAACGTTTGGACGAAACGAGCGCGCAACGAGCGCTTCGCCCGTTACTGGCAGTCCATGTCCGAGCGCAAGCTCCGCCGGCAACGGGTGATTCTTTATGTGTCGCGTGCGTTGGACAACGTTCCCAAGTCGTTCCAGTCGGCAAAGGCGCGCCGGGAATACTACTCGACCCTGCTGGACCAACTTGAGTCCGAGTTCGATCACGTTCACCGGTTGCTGCTCGAAATCTTCGGTTCGACCGGCGTGCGGGTGTTGCCGATGTCGGATCTCGACCACTTCCGGCACATCAAACGGTTCCTGAACCCGTCGCTGAACGACCGGTTCGATTTCGACCCTGCCGACGGGTTCGCGCCCGAACTGACTATTCACGAGAACTGCTGGCACAGTGAGGGCAACGGCCAGTCCGATTTCGGGTTCTTTCTCGATGGGCATTACCACTCTCTCATCGTCCTGACCCGTTGGCCGCGCACGACGTATCCGGGCATCATCCAGAGGCTCACGAACCTCAGGCTGCTCGATTACACCATCACGGTGAACGTGGACCCGCTCCCGGTCACGAAAGAGATCTCCAAGGAAGAGAAGGAACACGACCGCGTGGCGGGGGACTACGCCAGCGAAAAGAAGATCTCCCTGCTCACCGTGATGGAGAAGAAACAGAAGAAGATCCACGCGCTGATGCAGGGGCAAACCATCCCGTTCAACGCGCTCTTCGTCATTCGCGTTTGGGACAAGACGCGGGACGGGCTGAACGCCAAGGCGGGAGCCATCAAGAACGCCATCAATTCGATGAACGCGGCGCAGTATTTTGAGAGCAACCTGCCCAGCACCTCCAAGAACCTGTTCTTCCAGACCTGGCCGGGCTGGACCTGGGGACGCTACGAGTATCGGAAACTCTACGCCGAGCACCGTTACCTCGCCGACATGCTACCGGTCACGAGCACGTTCACCGGCCACCTCGCCACGGCCGAGGCGATCTACGACGGGCCGAACAGCAATCTCATCGGCGTGGAGACGTTTTCCGGCTCGGACGACAACAAGGCCCCCCAGCATGCCGTGTTGCTCGGAATGTCTGGGTCGGGCAAGTCGGTGACCGTTTGCGACTTGCTCACCCAGACCGAAGGCTACTTCGGCTACACCGTCATCATCGAGGAGGGGCTGTCCTACGGCATCTACACAGCCACGGTCGAGGAAGGCGCCCGGCCCATCATCATCCATCCAGACGGCGATCTGACCATCAACTACCTTGACACGAAGGGCCTACCGCTCACCCCAGACCACTTGTCGACGGCGACCGCCCTTGTGGCGCGGATGATCGGCATCAGCAGCCAGGAGGACAAACAGATGCTCCGGCAGGCGCAGATCGCCAAATACATCAACTTGCTCTACGAAGATTCCTTCCAGGACTGGTGCAAGAAGCGGCATGACCAGCTGCTGGCTATCGCGCGGCATGCCCTGGCCCTTCAGCGATTCCGCGAGGAACGGATGCCGCCCGGCGCAACCAGCCTCGAAACCTTCGCCGACTTTCGGGACTGGAAGGCCAGCCATCCTTCGGAGGCCGAAACCTACGAGCGCCAGGTCGAAGAGGGGGCCGCACTGAAGTTCCTGAAAGACCCCAAGACGAGCAAAGAAGTCCGCAACCTGGCCTTCGCCCACTTCGCGTCGGACGAGTTCCCCACACACCGAATGCTTCAGGAGTTGATGATGCTCGATCCGATGGGCGCGGAGCGCGACCAAATCATGGAGATTGCCACGCTCCTGCTCCCGTGGTGCCGCGACGGCAACTACGGCTGCCTATTCGACGGCACGAGTAACCTGTCGCTGACCGGCCGGATCGCGCACTTCGAGTTGGGCTACATCCCGGAATCGGCCAAGGAACTGAAATCGGCGGCGGGCTTCCTCATCACCAACCATGCCCGCAAGCACATCATGACGCTGCCGCGGGCGGTCCGGAAGCGGAACGTATACGAAGAAGTTGCCCGATTCCTCGACATCCCCGGCGGCCAGGAGATCGTGCAGGAGAGCTACGCCCAGCTTCGCAAATTCAACTGCTGGAATATCTCCATCGTGCAGCAGTATTCCCGGTTCAAGCAAAGCCGCATCCGGTCCGCCGTTTTCGGCAACAGTCGGCAGTTCTTCATCATGCGGCAGAACGACCGGGCGGACCTGGAGGACATGGGCCGGGACATCGCCCTGCCGGAGGTCACGCAGCACGCCATCATGAACTACCCACTCCCGGACCATCAGACCGGCCAGAAATACTCTCCGTTCACCTACCTGCACACCGATTCCAACCGTAACCTCTGCGGTACGGTCCACAACGTCGCGTCGCGGGAGATGCTCTATTGCTCCAGCTCGAGCGGCGAGCACTTCGACCGCCGCGCGCGCGAACTGCGCCAAAGCCCGAGTGTCGTCGAGGGGATCATCCTTCACGCCAACCGCAAATCCGAATCCCGTCACTAAACCACCGAATGCTTATGAAACACCAACGTCTTTACCAACTTATTGGACTCGTCGCCTGCGCCATCGGCGCTGCCCTCATCACCGGATGCTCATCCACTCGGGCTATCAGCGACGTGGCCATGGGCGCCGGCGGGGCATACCTGGGCCACGAACTCTCGGACGGAAACCCCGTCGCCACGGCCGCCGGGGCGGCCGGCGGGGTCCTGCTGAGCGAAGGGCTTCACTATGCTGCAAACAAGGCGAGCCAGAAAGCGTACGCCACCGGTTACGACAAAGGAAAGAGCGACGCCGTGAAGCAGCAGTATTGGCTCTACGTCTCGCTCCAGTGCCAGCGCAACCAGGTCGGCTCCGTCCGGCTTTACCCCGTGCAATTACCGGAACAGCGCATTGACGGGGTGACGTTCCAACCAGCAACCAAATACCTCCGCATCGAGGAGTAGGGCAGGCGGAGCCTGCACCCAACTAGAAAGGAAACACACCATGAATAGACTCATCACCATCGCCGGTCTCTGTCTGCTGTGCGCAACGCAGGTTCGCGCCCAATGGACGGTCTATGACCCGGCGGTTCATACCCAGACGATCCTCAACGGCGTCCAGGAAATTGCCAAGTTCATCGAGGTCATCAACAACCAGGTCCAGCAAATCTCGGTGCTCACCGAGCAGGTGAACGAGTTCAAGAAATACGAGGGCTTGTTCGGTGACCCATCCAAGGTGCTTCTCGGCACCGTCAGGCCACTGATCGACGACCTCCGCAAGACTGAGTTGGGCGAGACGCTGACGGCGCTCGAAGATGCGGCCGACGCCGAAGAGGCCATGGTCTATACCGCCAGTGGACTCTACCGCAGCGTCGGCACTCAGTTCACCACCCCGGGCGGTGCAACGGTCACTCGTCGTCGTGAACCCTACCTCGCGGTCGCCGCAGTACAGAAGACGACGGACAATTACCTCGCCGTCTCGACCGACGCCGCAGCGCGCCGGGTTGCCCTCAAGCAACAGATTGCCACCACGACCGAGCAGCTACGCTCGGCCACCACCGACGCGGAGGTTCAGAAACTGACCGCCGTCCTCACCGGTATGTCCGCAGCGTTGGAGAGCACCGACCAGGAGGTCGGCCAGGCAACCGCTTCCGCCGTTGTGCAGGACATCGCCAACCGCGCCGACGCGCAACGGCAGGTCGAGGCGAAGAAGGAGCAACAGCACGCCGAGTTCACCGAGGCGGTGACGAAGTATGGCGAGACGTTCCGGTTGCTGACCGCCCCGGTGACCTTCCCCACCCGATAAACCGCAATCGCCCCGGCGTATGGCCCCGTTCGAAGACATCTTCCCGACGTTCTTGCGCAAGTGCGCCGAGTTGCATGACCTCCTGCAGGTCGTGTCCTACATGCTGTTCATCGTCGGGACGATTCTGTTCGTGCTGCACGGGTTCTCGGCGAAGACGGTGACGTTGCACCTGGTGCGGATCATGATCCTGACGGCACTGCTGGTCATGCTTCCCACGTGGGGTAACCAAGTTCAGGGAATCCTCCAATCCTCCATCCTGAACGGGCTGGGTATCGACCCTGCCAACGTGCAGGAACAATACAACGCGCTACTCATCGTCAAACGGGACGCCGGTGCCCACCGGTCCTGGTGGGACATCCTGGGCGACCTGAACGGCTTCACCGTCGAGTTGCTCATCTCCGG
>JALORE010000061.1 GCA_025459125.1 Planctomycetota bacterium
GTGGCATCGCCGGACGCTGGCCTACTACTACGGCCTGGTGTCGCAGATCGACCACAACATCGGTCGCGTGCTGACGGAGCTCGACAATCTGGGCCTGTCCGACCACACGCTGGTCGTCTACACCGCCGATCACGGCGAGATGATGGCGGAGCATGGCGCCTGGACGAAGGGACGAAGCTGCTACGAGGCCACGATTCGCGTGCCGATGATCCTGCGCTGGCCCCATGCTCTGCCCGCCGGCAAGCGGATCGAGGAGCTGGTCTGTTCGATCGACCTGCTGCCGACGCTGCTGGAGGCGGCGGGTCAGCCGATCCCGGCCAACGTTCAGGGCGTTTCTCTCCTGCCCCTGATGCGAGGGCAGAACCAGGAGTGGCGCGACACGGTCTTTTCCGAGATCGGCGATAGTACGCAGGATACCTGCATTGCGGTCCGCCGGCGGAGGCACAAGTACGTGCTCTTCCGCGATCAGGGCCAGACCGTGCACGAGCAGCTCTTCGATCTGGCGGAGGACCCCTGGGAGATGCACAACCGGGCGCGCGATCCGGCCAGGGCGCGGATTCTGGACCAGATGCGGCAGGCTCTGGCGGACTGGGAGGCCAGGACGCCGGCGTCCGAGCCTCGGGCAGCCAGTGTGCAACGGCAGGAGAAGAAGGCCAAGAAACGGCGCAAGTGACGCGCACCCGCGCCGTTGCCGTCCGGCGCTCGTACTACGTCCAAGCCAGGGCAGTGAATAGAGAAGCCCCGTGAATCCGTCCGGTTGGGTGGTATCGTCAAAGCCGCCGGTCGGAGTTCCGCGTTCACGCGGGTCCGAATCTTCCGAGCCGCATGAAGTGGATGGGGATGGGGAAAAGGGGACATTCTACTTTTTCAGTCAGCTCCGACAGCGAAAAGGATGAAAAAGTAGAATGTCCCCTTTTCCTCTTCTTTTCCTCTTCCGGCGTGGGCTGGGAGGAATGTCAACCCTTCTCGGCTCCGGAACTGGCCCAGATGGACTCGACGTGGTCGTGGATTTGTTCGCCCCGGCACATCCGCATGAAATGCCGCTGGGCGGTCAGGCCGCTCGCCTGGGCCAGGGCGGTGGCAGGAGCGTTGTCTTGCGGGATGTCGAGGAAGACCGGTTGGCCGGCGCAGCGAGCCAGGGCATACTGGAGCAGGTCCGGCCCGGCGTCGTCGTCGGCGATACACGGGCCGATCAGGGTCGCGTGGGCCCCGCGCCGGCCGGTGACATATCCTGTCACCTGGCCGTCGCGGCACAGAACCTGCGTGAGTTCGGGCGACTCCTCGAAGAGCCGGGCGAGCATCTTGCCGCGCGGCGTGGCGGTCACTCGCTCGTCGAACGCGACGACCGCATCCCATTGCGAATGAGTGCTGGGTGGCAGCGTCAAGGCCGAAGGCCTTGACGCTGGCTCTTCCGTGGCGCGGACATCTTGCCCCTGTCGTTCGAGCGGGGTGGACACGTCGAGGTTTGGCAGAGCGAGGCCAGGATGGCCTCGCGACGCAAGGGCGGGACGCCCTCGCCACGGAGTCGCCGTGCCCATGTACCGGGTCAGGGGATACTCCGGCACGAAGCCGAGCTTCTCATAGACCGGCTGGCCGGCGGCGGTGGCATCCAGACGGACGGTCCGCACGCCTTGGCGGTCGAGAAAGTCGAGGGCATGTTTCAGCAGCGCTGTGGCCACGCCCCGGCGGCGGGAATCGATATCTACCAGGACCATGGCGAGCCAAGCTACGGGACCGAAGGTGAACGCAGCGGTCGTCGCAACGGATGCCCCATCCAACTCGCCGACAAAGCACCCGTCCGGCTGTAGGGCGAGAAAACGCCGCCAGTCCGTCTCGATCTGGTTCCAGCCCGCCTGTCGGGCGAGCTTCAGGCCCAGTGGGGTATCGGCAACAGTCATGGATCGAACGGCGATCATGGCTATAGAGTCTACCCGATAAGCGGATTACCCGTAAGCCCCGAGGTTCCACGCCCAAAATGACATTGAAGGAGAGGGCGGGGCGGATAGAATCGAACGTACGAGTCACGAGACTCGCCCGCTCCGGTTGCCCGGTCTTCCGGACCAGGGTGGTTGCGGCCTGAGAACGAGGAGACGAACATGTCCGAGGTGACGTTGACGATCTGTGGCGCCGGCAGTCGCTGGCAAGCGGCGGCCAACCCGCAGGGCACCCTCATCGGCCGCGATCCTGCCTGCGACGTGGTGATCGACACTATGGAGGTCTCACGCCGGCACGCCCGGCTCTTCTGCGCTCCCTCAGGACAGTGGATTCTCGAAGACCTGGGCAGCACGAATGGGCTGTACGTCAACGGCCAGCGGGTGGAGTCCTCGGGGATCGGGCCGGGCGACGTGGCGAAGATCGGTCCGGCCTACCTGTCGCTGGGGCCGATGCCGGAGCACCTCCTGGGGGCGCCTCTGCCCCAGGGGCCGAAGATCGTGGTCGAGGACTTCGGTACGGAGATCCTCTACGACAAGCCCCGGCTGGAGGACTGCGCCGCGCGGCCGTGTCCGGACCGGCTGGACCGCCTGTGCCAACGCCTGTCGGGCTTGACGGCCCCGGCGCGGATTTACCTGGAGGTGTGCCGGTCGCTGGCCCGAGGGCCGCGGACTGCGGCCGCAGTGTTTCAGACCTCGCTCCAGAGCGAGCTGACGACCAAGACCCTGGAAGTGCTGGCGTACCACTTTGGCGGGAGCGGTCCGGCGGATACGCAGGCGGGCAGGGCGGGCGGGTTTGCTCCTTCGCCCCGGGCGTTGCGGGTGTCGCATCGACTCCTGGATGCCGTCCGTTCGGGCCGACGACCCCTGATGACCAAGAGCATCTTCTCCTGCGACACGCAGGTCACGCTTTCCCTGATGGATGAGCTCAGTCCGCAAGCGCTCATTTGCGCACCGTTGGGCGTGGAGGCAAATACGGTCCGCCTGTTGTACGTGGATGTTCCCATCGATGACCGCACAGGACCGCCGCCGGAGGAAATGTTCGCGTTTGTGCAGGCCGCGGTCCGGGAAGTCAGCGCGGCTGGTTCGCTTCGCCGGGAAGGGTGCTGACCTCCGTGGGCGGTTCTGGGGGGCGGTCCCGGTGAAAGCCGTTGGGGTCCATGGACCTGCGGGACGACCAAGTTCCGCGCCGATTGTTGGGATCCGTAGGCGGGCGGGGCGGCCAGCCGCGCCGGGAGCCGTCGCCGTCCAGGGGAGGCCGCGGCGGCCCATCCCAGCGGCGCTCGTTCGGGTCCCCGGGGCGACCGGGGCCTCGCTCGCCGCGCGGCCCGCCGCGTCCGCCGCGACGACCGTCGAACGAACGGGCACGCTGCATGTGCTCGATCATTCTCTTCATATCGGCGTCCCATTGGGTGTACTGCTCGGCCGTGAGGACCTTCTTCATCGCGTCGCCGAATTTCGCCCGCTCCTGCTGCTCGGCCTGGAAGAACTTCTGGCGCAGCTCCGCAATGGCTGCGAATTGTCTCGTCAGGGTCTCCTTCGCTCGTTGTGCCTGCTTGTCGTTCAGGCCGTAGTCGTCGCTCCAGCGGGTCACAATCTCGTTGGGATCCGGCCCGGGTCGGAAATCGGGAGGCATCAAACGCATCCCGGGGATGATCCGATCCTTGAGAGCCAGGACGGCGCCGCCGGTACCGATGCCGATACCGGACACCAGAATCACCCCTGCCACCACGGTCTGCATCAGCAGTTGGCGGCGGCCGATGGGCAGCCGGCGGGAAGGCAGAGGATGTTCCGGCTTTGTTTCGCCTACCATAACCGAATCTCCGGCAAAGGCACCACGAGCTCCATGACAGGGCTGGTTACGTAACTCCAGAACTGCACGGCCAGTGCCAGGGTGATCGAGGCCGCCAGGGCGGACAGGCCGCCGAACAGGCCCAGCGGGATCAAGGTGACCGTCTGCGGTCTCTCGGAAAGGATCCGAAGCCGCACCGCGTCCGACACCCCGAACACGGGCGTCGATTCCTCGCGCGCCCGACGCGCCAATTCATCGAGACCCTCTAAAAAGTCCATCCCAGTCTCTCCAAAAGATGTTCTCTTTCGGCAATTTCCTTCATTTTGCGGCGGGCGCGCAGGGCCTGGGTCTTGACCTTGGCCCGGCTCCAGCCCATCCGCTCGGCGATTTCCTGCGTGCCGCACTCCTCGAAGTACATCAGCGTCAGGACCAGCCGGTCGTCCGGGGGCAGCCGCCCCAGCAGCGCCTGCAGGACCGTGGCCGCTTCGGCGGGGTCGATTCCGTCTTCCTGGTTCGCCTCGATCTGCTCCAGAACGTCGAATTCGGGCAGCGCGGTTTCCTGCGGCTCCCGGGCCTTCTCCCGCCAGAACCGATAGCCGGTCCGCGTGGCGATTCTGCGCAGCCAGTGCAACAGCGGGGCGTCGCCGCGATAGGTCTTCAAGCTGAAATAGGCTTCCACAAACACCTGCTGCACAAGTTCCTCACATTGCGCGGGGTCGCGCGTGAAACGCCAGAGCAAACCGGTGATAGGACTCTCGTAGCGCCGTACCAAGCGTCCGTAGGCATCATCATCGCCCTTGACCGAGGCGGTTACATCGGACCAGTCGGTGTTTTCCACGTGTCCATTGTACATTACGGGCGCAGACGATTCAATCATCCCCCTGGTCAGGCAACGCTGGTACGCTACGGTCGTCATCTGGCGGCTTCTACCCTATTCATCCTGTTAGTGGCGTTGGAGCCGCAACGGTGACAGCAAATTTCTCGGCATCTTCAGGATGAGGAATTCGAGAATCCGACATCGGCACGCGGGGACGGCAATTGGGGTGGAACCATCCAACCGCAATTCTTGGCGCTGATCGGGTCTGCTGCCCGGGAGAGCAGCGCTTGACTTTGCCTGGTGACGCCTGCATACAGGCGGAACCCGTACAGATGGGTCGGTGTAAGTCAAGCTTCAGCAATGACTTATGTCACTGGCAGGTCTGGGCGGGCAGGTTGGCGATATGGAATGAGTGCGCCAATGTCGCCGGTGTTATGACGGCAATTCCTCCATGAGTGTTGCCGGCCACGTTCGCGCCATCCGAACTTCACGTGCAATCGGTCGGATCCGCTGCCTGTGGTATTGAGGACCGAATTGTTCTCGGACGGTTTCCGGCAGAGGACTGGTCCCGGCACGGGTCGCGTCACCTGCCGCGCTTGCCATCCAGGGGCGGGCATCGCCTGCCGGTTCAGCATTTGCCTGCCAGCACGCAGCGAGTCGCGGTACGCGCCCCTCTTGCGTTCAGTCTGACTGGTGTGAAGTTTCTTCGTGCGCGGTGACGCGGATATACTTGACCTTCGGGCCGTCCGGTGCGACACTGCGGCCTTTATTAGTCACATTGGAGTCAACTTGATCCAAAGTAACACTGTAACACGAACACCCACGGCCAAGTCGGCGTGGCCCATCTTCCGAAATCCTTCCGACCACACCCGGCATGGCTCATGGTTCGCGTGGAGCGACCAGGCGGAGCGAATCGCTCATCCCTCGGAGGTGGTGCACCGGGGGCCCGCCTTCTCGCAGAAAGGAGAGCGCGTATGCGTGAGGGCGGCACGGTCTGATAAGTCGCAGGGGACCACTTCTGCCGTTGCCTTTCACCCGGAACCCAGACTCCCGACCGGCCGTCATGATTTCCTGTAACCGCCCCGGGGCCGCTTCCACTAACAGGGTGAAATGTGACAGTAGCACCGCGTTGGAGATTCAGGGACGACGGGTGTGAAGAAAAGCCGCGGCACCAACGACATTGATCTTGGGGCCGCGCGGCAAATTCGGCGATCCAGACAGGAGCGGTAGCCATGAGTTCCGAAGAAATGAGAGTTGAGCTGGAACTATTCGTCAACCAGGGATTGCAGCAGGGATGGCGCGGCTGGCCGCGTCACGAGAGCCGGGGCACTCGGGGGACCGACAGGATCAACCGGACGAATCGGGCGTTCGGCACCAGTCCGGATCTCCGCTTCTTCGATCGGTCCTATGTGTCCTACGGGTCCTATCCGTCCAATTGAGATGCGTTCGGGCACGGCCCGAGGTGTGTCCAATCAAGGTGAGGTTCAGTCGGTGTGTAAAGGAGAATGAAAATGCAGCGAAAGGTGATGACAATCGGTGTTGTGGCCAGCGTTCTGGCTCTGATGATCGCGGGCATGTCCCTGGCGGCGCAGAATGGGGGCGGCGGACGTCAGCGCGGGGGTGACCGCGGGGTGGGTGCCGACCGGGGACCCGGCGGCTTCGATCCGGCCCAGAGGGATCAGATGCGCCAACGGATGATGGAGGGGATGAAGCGGCGGCTGGAAGTCGATGACCAGGCCTGGAAGGTCATGGAGCCGCGGCTTCAGAAAGTCATGCAACTGAACATGCAGATGAACAGCGGGCGGGGCGGCATGATGGGCATGTTCGGCGGGATGCGGGGACGCGGTGGTCCCGAAGGTGGTCCGCAGGGTGGTCCGCAAGGCGACCGGCGCGGACCGATGGGGCCGATGGGACCCATGGGAGACCAGACGGCTCTGCAGAAGGAGACGGCGAAACTGCAAACCCTGCTGGAAAGCGAGTCGACTTCGGCCGACGAGATCAAGAAGCAACTGACGGTGGTCCGTCAGGCACGGGAGAAGGCCAAGCAGGAATTGGCCGCCGCACAGCAGGATCTCAAGCAGATCCTCACCGTGAAGCAGGAGGCACTGCTGGTCACCATGGGGCAGCTTGACTAGAGGGAGTCACCCGCCCGGCGCGGGGATGGACGGCAACCATGAATGTGCTTGTCAACAGAATGGTCGATCAGGGTCTGATTGACGAATCCGTGGCCCGGGGCATCAGCGGCTTGCTCGCAGGGGGCGAGCCGCCGTCCCGGGCCTTCACCACCTGCGGTGTCCCCGACGACACGCTCCTGCGCTTTCTGGCCAAGGAGCTGGGCCTGATGTTTGTCGAGCTGGACCACCAGGAGTTTTCGAAAGAGTTCCTGGCGCAATTTCCGGCGCGGATTCTGCTGGATAAGCACGTCCTGCCCGTGCCGGGCCACGATGGCGAGCTGCTCGCGGTGACGAGCAATCCCTTCGATACGTCCGCCATCGATGAGTTGCGGCTGGGGACCGGCCGGGATTTCCAGGTCGCCCTGGCGCCGCTGGGAGAGATCGACCGGTGCCTCAAGCGGTATCTCGGGGTAGGCGCCGACACGGTCCAGTCGATGATCTCCGAGGCCGGCGAAAACGGCTTCCAGGTGATCGATACCGAAGCGGACGATGACATGGACCTGACGCAGGCCGCCGAGGGCGCGTCCATCGTCCGCTTCGTCAATCAGATCCTGACGGAGGCCATCGAATCGCGGGCCACCGACGTGCACATCGAGCCGTTTGAAGAGACTCTGCGGGTGCGCTACCGCATCGACGGCGTGCTGCAGGAGGCCTCGGTGGCCCCCGAGATCAAGCAGTTCCAAGCGGCCATCGTTTCCCGTCTGAAAATTCTCGCCAAGCTGGATATCGCGGAGAAGCGCGTTCCCCAGGACGGGCGCATCAAGATCATCATCGCCGGCCGCGAGATCGACGTGCGTGTCTCCGTGATCCCGATGCTCTACGGCGAAGCGGTCGTGCTGCGTCTGCTGGATCGCTCCTCCGTGCTGCTCGGCATGGACAAGCTGGGCATGTCCGAGCGGGACCTGGGGATTATGCGCATCATCCTCGAACGGCCGCACGGCATCATTCTCGTGACGGGCCCGACCGGCAGCGGCAAGACCACCAGCCTGTACGCGGCCCTGGCCCAGATCAACGACATTCAGCGCAAGATCATCACGATCGAAGACCCCATCGAGTATCAGCTCCATGGCGTCAACCAGATCCAGGTCTCGCGCAAGGCCGGCCTGACGTTCGCGAGCGGTCTGCGGTCGATCCTGCGCCACGACCCCGATGTCGTGCTGGTCGGCGAAATCCGCGATTCCGAAACCGCGGAGATCGCGATTCAGGCGTCCCTGACCGGCCACCTGGTCTTCTCGACCCTGCACACCAACGACGCTCCCAGCGCCTTGACCCGGCTGGTGGATATGGGAATCGAGCCCTACCTCGTGGCCTCTTCGCTGGAAGCGGTCATCGCCCAGCGCCTGGTGCGCACGGTGTGTCCCGAATGCCGCGCGGAGATGTCCGCCAGCGATGCCATGCCGTTGCGACGGCGGTTCGGCGACCAACTCCCCGCGATGCTCTACCAGGGCGTGGGCTGCCGCCGGTGCCAGGGGACGGGCTATCGCGGACGAATCGGCATCTTCGAGATGATGCTGGTGACGGATGAACTCCGCTCGCTCATCCTCGAGAACACGTCGGCCCCGGAATTGCGGAAGGTGGCTGCCCGGCAGGGAATGAAGAGCCTGCGCGACGATGGCTTCCGGCAACTGCACTTGGGACGCACGACCGTGCAGGAGATTCTCCGCGTCACCAAGGACGAGATGTTCGAGGTGAACGGTTTGGCCGGCGTGGAGCAGACAGAGAAGAAACGATGATCTTTGATGGGTGATTTCCGCTCTGGCCATCAACGATCGAAGATCGAACATCATCCTTTCTTGAAATTCCATGGCGACATTCGTCTACAAAGCGATTGATACGCAGGGGCGGGCCGTGGCGGACACGCTGGTGGCGCCCGACCGGGCCGCGGCCATCGAGTTGATCTGCGGCAAGAGCCTCAACCCCGTGTCCCTGGAGCGACGGGAGGAGCGCCCCGCGGGGGGGTGGCTCGCGCGCAGCGGTCGGGTGTCCAAGGGTGAGGTCGAGGCCTTCACACGGCAGTTGGCCAATCTCCTGGCGGCAGGCGTTCCCCTGAGCCGGGCCCTGAGCATTCTCAGCCGTGAGGCCGCCAAGCCCGCCGCCGGCAAGCTCTGGGCGACCGTGCACGACCAGGTTTCCGGCGGCATGTCTCTGGCGGATTCCCTTAGCCAGCACCCGCGGGCGTTCTCGCCCGTGTACGTCGCCATGGTGCGGGCCGGCGAGACCGGCGGGTTCCTCGACGTGGTGCTCGATCAGATTGCCACCTTCCGGTCACGCGAGCAGGAGCTCAAGAACAAGGTCACCTCGGCGCTGCTGTATCCGACGATCCTGGCGGTGCTGGCCAGCGGCATCATGGTGTTTCTGCTGACGTTCTTCATCCCGCGGTTCTCCCAGATGTTTGGCGAGTTCGGCGGCTCGCTGCCGGCTCTGACCAAGACCATCGTGGCTGCCAGCCGGTTGTTGGTGCGGTATTGGTTCTTTCTGGTGCTGCTGGTGGTCCTGGTTGTTTTCGCGCTGCGGCGGGCCTTGTCGAGCGAGGAGGGCCGCCGTGTCCTGCAGCGGATCGCCCTGAGCCTTCCTCTGTTCGGGCGGGCGATTTCACGCTTCGCACTGGTGCGGTTCGCCCGCATGCTGGGGACCCTGGTAGGCGCCGGCGTGCCGCTGGTCGCTTCCCTGCGGGTGGCCAAGGAAGCCATCGGCAATCAGGTCCTCGCGGACACCGTGAGCACCGCCATCGACGAGGTTCAACGCGGAACGGCGCTAGCCCGCAGTCTCGAGGGCTGCAGCGTCCTGTTTCCCCGGTCGGTCATCGAGATGATCAGTGTGGCCGAGGAAAGCAGCCGCCTGGACAAGGAACTCGTCCGACTGGCCGGCACCTATGAGCAGGAACTGGACCGCTATTTGAAGATGGTCGTGACACTGATCGAGCCGGCGCTACTGTTCCTGATGGCCGTGCTCGTCGGCACGATCGTCATCGGCATGCTGCTGCCGATCTTCAGCTTGCAGGAGCTGATTCGCTGACGGAAGAATTGCGGATTGCGGATTCGACGCCGAGGCCTTGATCTGCAATCAGGCATCGACAACCAAATGAGTGAGGAAAGAACATGAACGTGCGGGTACAAAGCATGAATCGTGGATGGCGGGGAGAGGATTGCGAAGGGATGAAGAGGGGAGCTGGGAATCCGCAAGCTCGTCCTGGCTTCACGTTGATCGAGC
Source organism: Planctomycetota bacterium (assembly GCA_025459125.1). Taxonomy (GTDB): domain Bacteria; phylum Planctomycetota; class Phycisphaerae; order Sedimentisphaerales; family Anaerobacaceae; genus PLanc-01. The sequence goes on from JALORE010000061.1 coordinate 9,925, forward strand.
TGATGCTGGTGCTGGTGATCCTGGCGACGCTCTCGGCCATCGTGGTGCCCAAGTTCGCGGGCCAGTCCAAGCGGGCGAAGATCATTGAGGCCCAGACGACGATCGCAAACTTCGGGACCGCTCTGGACGCCTTCGAGATCGCCATGAGTCGCTACCCAACGAGCATCGAAGGGTTGCTCGCCCTGGTCGAGAGACCGACCTCCGACGACAAGGAATGGCAGGGACCGTACCTCGCCAAAAACACGATCCCGCTGGACCCCTGGGGCAACGAGTACCAGTACCGCTGCCCCGGCCAGTACAACCCGGACGGCTATGACCTGTTCTGCTACGGTCCGGACGGCCGGCTCGGCGGCGACGACGACATCACGAACTGGTCGGAAGAAGTGGCCCGATAACCATGAAGACCGAGGACCGAGGACCGAGGACGGAAGACCGAGGACGGCAGGCCGGGAGCCGGCAAGGGCACCCGTCTGCCATCCACTCACCGTCGTCCGTCGTCCGTCCTGCGTCCTCCGCTTCCGGCATGACGCTCCTGGAGTTGATCCTGGTGCTGCTGATTATGTCCACCATGCTGGCGATCGCGGCGCCGTCGCTCCGCGGGTTCTTCGCTTCGCGCCGGGTCGACGATGCGGCCACCCAGATCCTGGCGCTGACCCAGTACGCCCGTTCCCAGGCGATCAGCGAGGGGGTGGTCTATCGGCTCAACTTTGACACCCGGGACTGCACCTACTGGCTGACGGCGCAGAAGGCAGGGGTCTTCGAGCCCCTGGAAACCGAATTGGGACAGATCTATACGCTGCCGAAGGACGTGGAGCTGGAGCTGGAGGACCTCGACGAAAAGGACAAGGACGTATTTCTCGCGTTCACGCCGCACGGCCTGGTGACCGCCGGCGTGGTCCGCCTGATCGACCGCTCCGGGCGGGCCCTGGAAGTATCCTGCCCCAGCGTGACGGAGTCGTTCTCCATCATCGAGAGCATAGCGAAAGGGGGGCGTTATGTCTCGCGGTGAAAAAGGTAGTCCGCGGCATCCCATTGCGAGCGCCAAGCATGTCATTGCATGGAGCGCAGCGAAGCAATCTCCTTGCCCAGGGTTGAGATTGCTTCGTCGCCGCGCGCCGCGCAATGACATGCCTCGCGCCTGGCACGGTTCCGCGAGCGGCTTCACGTTCATCGAATTGCTGGCGACGATCGTCCTGATCACGATCGTGCTGCCCGTGGCGATGCAGACGATCAGTCTGTGCACGCGGCTGGCCGGGCAGTCGCGCCGGCAGATCGAAGCCGCCTGCCTGGCGAAGACCAAGCTCACCGAGCTGACCGTCTCGCAGGAATGGGAAAACGGCAACCAGCAGGGCGATTTCGGAACCGACTGGCCCGGCTACGAGTGGGTGGCGACGCTCGCCACCTGGACGGAAGATGCCGCCGTGAGCCAGCTCGAAGTGACCGTCTCCTGGCGGTCCCTGGGCCGCCAGCGCGGGATTACCTTGAGCACCCTGGTGTACGCGCAGGAGCAGTGACGTGACCGCTATGATCACACATTTCGGAATGCAGATTCTGGATTACGGATGGAAAGGGGCCCGTGCGGCCCATCCGCAATCCGCAATCCGCAATCCGCGATTCCGGCGGGGCTTCACTCTTCTGGAGCTGATCGCGGCCATGTCACTGATGGTCGTCGTGTCATCATGCCTGTACACGGCCCTGTACACCGGCTTTCGGGCCTACCGCACCGCCCAAGCGGTGGCGGATCCCTCCGTGGTGGCGCTCAACGTGATTGAGCTGCTCAAGCGGGACATCCGCGGCGTGCTGCCGCCCGGCGGTACGCTCGCCGGCGCTTTCATCGGCACCGACTCCGGCGGTGTCAAGGGCGTGGATGCCGACAGCCTCGAATTCCACACGACCAACCTCCACGTGGATGACACGCTCACGCTGGGGCAGACGACCGAGCCGCTGCTGGTCGGCGGCATTGCCAAGGTCACGCTGCTCCTCGAAGAAGACGACGAAACGAAGGATGGCACGTACCTGCTGCTGCGCCAGGTGACGACGGACCTGCTGGCGCCCCAGGAGATCGAGCCCGAGGAGCAGGTCCTCTGTCGCGGCGTCGTCTCCCTGAACTTCTGCTATTTCGACGGCTCCAGTTGGCTCGACGAGTGGGACTCGACCGCCGATGCGAATAGCCTGCCCCAGGCGATCGAGATCGATCTTGAGGTGGCTCACAAAGACAAGCGCACCCGGGAGATCCAGGGCCGGCGGCTCGTCCAGAGCTTTGCCATCCCCTGCGAAGCCGCGGCCGCGACAGAAGAGAGCACCACGACGGGCAGTACCTCCAGCGGCACCAATACCAACACGCAGAGCGGAGCCTCTGCCGGCGGCTCGACCGCCGGCGGTGCCGCCGCGGGCGGAACGGCAAGATGAGACGGCATGTGACGAGACAACCTGAAATGGTGCACCGCGCGAAGCGGTCCGATTGGGGATTGCGGATTGCGGATTGCGGATTAAAGAGGGCGCGCGCCGGGAATCCGCAATCGGGCACGGTCCTGATCGTCACCATCTGGGTGGTCCTGGTCCTGGCGGGGCTGGCGCTGGTGTTCGCGCGGTCGATCCGGGTGACGGCGGCGGTCTCCGCCAATCACATCGCTTCTCTGCAGGCCGAATCCATTGCCGCCGGGGCCCTGGAATATGTCGTGGCCAAGCTCGCCGAGCAGATCGAGACGCAGACGAGCGTCACCCAGACCACCGATCTCTACGAGGCGATGCAGGTGGGCGAGGGCTATTTCTGGATCCTGCACTCGAACCTCGAGAGCGACCAGGAGCTTACCTACGGCCTGACCGACGAGGCCGGCAAGATCAACCTCAACACGGCCTCGGAGGAGATGCTGCTGAACCTGCCGGGCATGACCGCCGAACTGGCGGCCTCGATCATCGACTGGCGGGACACCGACAGCGACGTCACCGCCGGCGGCGCGGAGGACGAGTACTATCTCCTGCAGGCCCAGCCTTACCACTGCAAGAACGGTCCCTTCGAGACGGTCGCGGAGATCCTCCTGGTCAAGGGGGCCTCGGAAGATCTCCTCTACGGCGAGGACACCAACCTCAACGGCATCCTCGATCCCCAGGAGAACGACGGCGACGAGAGCGAGCCGCCCGACAACGCCAACGGCCAGCTCGATCGCGGCTTCTACGATTACGTCACGGTCTACAGCACGGAAGCCAACGTCGACAGCTCGGGCAGTACGCGCATCAACGTCGGGGACGCCTCCGCCCGCTCGGACCTGCAAACCCTGCTGCAGGAGACGTTCAAGGAAGAGCGGGCGCTGGAGATCATGGGGAATCTCTCGACGACGGCCACCTACAACAGCATCCTCAACTTCTACTACAGCTCGCGCCTGACGTTCGAGGAGTTCTCCAAGGTCGCCGATCGGCTGACGACCAGCAGCGAAACGACGCTGCCGGGCCTGGTGAATGTGAATACGGCGCCCAAAGAGGTTCTGATGTGCCTGCCGGGGCTGGAGGAAAAGGATGTCGACGACCTGCTGGCCTATCGCGGCGCGTATGCATTGGGCGAGGAGCCCAACTCCATCGCCTGGGTGACGGAAGTCCTGGACCAGACCAAGGCGACGGGGATCGGGCAGTACATCACGGTCCATTCGAATCAGTACTCCGCCGACGTGGTGGCCCTGTCCGGCAACGGGCGGGCCTACCAGCGCTACAAGGCGGTGCTCGACACGCAGCAGACGCCGCCCCGCGTGACCTACTGGCGGGCGCTCACGCATTTCGGCTGGCCGCTGGATACGGAGATTGTGGCGACCCTGCGGACGGGCAAGCCACTGACCGACACGGTTTTGAGCAGAAGTACCTATTGACGGGATGGGACAATGGTTGGCATGCGCCACATTTTGGGACTGGCCATCGACGACGCGGGCGTCGTCGCCACGGAGCTGAGCGTACAGTCCGGCCGCGTCGAGCTGCGCCGCACCGGCGAGCTGCTGTGGGAGCAGGAGCTGACGGCCGACAGCGTCAAACCGCTGGGTCTGCGGCTGCGTCATTTCCTGCGGGAGCAGGGGTTCTCCGCCAAACGGGCGGTGGTCGGCTTGGCGGCCAAGTGGGTGCTGACGAAAGAGATTGAGACGCCACCCGCGAGCGCCGAGGTCTTGGCCGGCATGTTGAGCATCCAGGCCGAGCGGGCGTTTTCCCTGGATGCCGAGGAGCTGATCTTCGACTACTGCGGCGGGACGCCCACGACGGACCGCAACCGGGAATCCGGCAAGGCCGGCGCCTCGGAGAAGAGCCAGGTCCTGCTGCTGGCCGCCCGGCGACAGGTCATCGGACTGATCCGGGAGCTGACGGAGGCCGCCGGGTTGCAGCTTCAGGCGGTGACCGTCTCGGCGCTGGCGTGCAGTCGGGTCTCGTCCGGGAGCGGCGCCGCGTGCTCGTACGGGCTGTACGCCCGCCCGACGTACTGCGAGTTCTGGGCCCAGACCGAAGGCAGCCCGCGCCTGATCAAGCACGTCCCGATGAGCCGCAACGGCACGCCCGACGGATACGTCGATCTCCTGGGCTCGACGGTGGAGCGTCTGTTGTTACTGTCTCCGATCGCGGGCCAGCGGCCGCCTTATCAGATCGCGGCCTACGACGCGTGCGGCCTGCCCGAGCGGATGGTCGATGGCCTGGGCCGCCGGCTCGGAGACCAGATCAAGGTGTCCGATGGGTGCTCCGGGTTGCGCTCCCGGGGCCTGAGTCTGGGGGATCGGCCGGAGACGGGCCGTGCCCTGGCCGCGACCGCGGTTGCCCTGACCGGCATCGGGACGGACCGGCCCCTGGTCGATTTCCTCAATCCCCGCGTCGGTGCCAAGAAGGCCGCCAGCCATACGCAGGCCATCACCTGGGGTGCTGTCCTGGCCGGCGCCGGTGTTCTGGCACTGGGCATCCTCCTGCTCGTCTGGCATGGGTACAGCCGGGACATCACCGCCGACAAGGCGTGGTTGAAAACCAACGACACCCAGATCGCCGCCGCCCAGGAGGCGGTCGATCGGTACACGTACGCGGGCAGTTGGGATTCGCGCGATCCCCAGTTCCTGGAGTGCCTGCGCGGGCTGACCGCGGCGTTTCCGCAAGAGCCTTCCATCTGGGCCAGCAGCCTGGCCCTGAACGAAAACGGCACCGGCTCCATCGTCGGCAAAACGAGCAACGAGCAGAGTTTCCATGAGGTCCTCGATCAGCTCAAACAGACGCCGGAGTTCTCCGACGTGAAGATGATTCACCTGCGGGATGTCGGACGGGACTCCCGCGAGAAAGAGTTCGCCATCAGCTTCAAGTTCAAGTTCCAGGGTGCGAAATAACCATGGGTTTCTCGACACGTGAACGCATGATCGTCCTGGCCGCCATCCTCTCGGTGGGCGCTCTGATCGGCGATAAGCTCGTCCGCGCCCCTCTGGCGGCCCGGTTCAAGGAGATGAAGAACGAGCGGCGGACGGTGGCCAACCAGGCGGCCAAGGCGCGCAACCTGCTGGAGCGGCAGAAGCAGATGGCGCGCAAGGCGAGCAGCGCCTTGCCAGAGAACGGCACCGAGGCGGAAAGCCGCGTGGCCAAGGCGTTGGACCAGTGGGCCCAGGACGCCGGGCTGACGCTCTCCTCCGTCAAGCCGGACCGCATGCCCGGCGACAAGGGGTTGAAGGAGATCCTCTTCGTGGTCGCCGGCAAGGGCTCGCTCGATGCCGTCGCCTGGTTCCTCTATCAGGCGGAAACGTCGAACCTGCCGGTCAAGGTCAAGTACATGCAGCTCGGCTCGACGAGCGAGTCCGGCAGCAGCATGTCGCTGGAGCTGCGGCTCTCCACCCTGTACCTGGCGGCCGACGAAAAGACCTCCCCCAAATCAACGCAACCGAAAGCGAAAGAGACGGACCATGAAGAGCAGCTCTTATAGTCGCACGACAGCGCTCACGCTGGCGGCCGCCCTCGCCCTCGTCGTCGCCGGCTGGCCGACGGACGGCCGCGGCCAGGATTTCTCCCGGCGCGAGCGCGACCGGTCTCGTCGGGACTACACGAGCCGGACGAGTTCGGGACGATCCGATTCTGGTCGTCCCGGCACCTCGACGTCTTCGGGTTCGACCCGGTCCGATTCCGGCCGGCGCGAGCCGCCGGTGCCCTCCGTAACACCGAAACCGCCGACCGCGGCGGCGGGCGCCTCCGAGCCGGCGGGCCGTATCACGAAGCCGGCCGAGTCGAACGCGGTCCCGCGCCCGGTGGTCGAGTATCGTCCCCGCCGGCGGAACGTGCAGGACCCGCAGTGGGTCAAATTCGAAATCATCACGCAGCGCAATATGTTCTCGCGGCTGCGCGAGCCGCCCCGGCCTCCGGGCGAGGCTCGGGAAGAACCTCAGAGAGTGATGCCCAACCCGGAATCCTACCTGCTCCTCAAGGGTGTCGTCCAGGAGAACAGCCAGTTCATCGCCTTTGTGGAGGACAAGCAGAGCGGCAGCGTGCTGCGGCTCCGCCAGGGCGATTCCGTGGCCCGGGGCACGGTCAAATCCCTGGACCTCGATGGTTTGGAGTACCAGTTCCAGGACCGTGTCGTCCGGATCGCCCTGGGGTTCGATTTGGAGGGCGGGCAGGGCGCCATCACCGCGGGCGATCTGGCCAGCTATGTTCCGCTGGCCCCCTCCGCCTCCCCCGGGACGCCGGCGCTTCCCGCCGCGGATGAGGCCGAGATCCTCAAGCGGCTGATGGAGCAGCGCAAACAGCAGATGGGACAGTAGAAGTATGATTTCTGATTTGTGATTTCTGATTTCCACCTCAGACTTCGAGAATCAGTGGGCGCCTTGTGGGTAGTCGCAGCGCGAAGGAGAAAACGACGATGCGTATCATCAAGACAATCCTGGTTGGCATGATTCTGGCGGCTGTCATCATCCCGTTGCCCGGGCATACGGCCGCGACGAGCACCCCGGCGCAGAATCCCGCGGTGGGGGACCCGACCCCGCCGGCCGCCTCGCCGCAACCGGCCACGCCCGTAGCCCAGCCGCTCTCGGCTGGGGGGAACCAGTCACAGCCGAGGACGGCTGTGCCACAGGAGAACGCTCCCCGGCCTGAGAGACCCCGGGCGATCGCACCGGAGCCGGCGCCGAAACCGACCCCGGTGGCTTCCTCCCCGGCCGGTGCCGACGCCAAGCCCGTCGAGGTGGTCACGAACGGCGAGCTGAAGGTCAAGCTCAACTTCCAGGATGCCCCCTTGCAGACGGTGCTGGAGTACCTCTCCGAGACCGTCGGGCTCACGATTGTCTCCGATGAGCCGATCTCCGGCAGCCGCATCACGGTCATTAGCCGCCAGCCGGTGACATTGGCCAACGCGATTGGCCTGATCAACACCGTGCTCAAGGCCAAGGGCCTGACCGCCATCCTCCAGGGCAAGACCCTCAAAGTGGTCGCGTTGGGGATGGCCTCGAAGGAGATCATCCCGGTGCGTACCGTCCGGGGGCCGAATGATATCGAGGCCAGCGACTCCGTGGCGACCTGCGTGATCCCCGTCGGCCATGTCACCGCGGCGGCCCTCGTGCAGAACCTGCAGTCGCTGCTGCCGGAATATGCCACCATCACCGCGAACCTCGACGGCAATGCCCTGATCATCACCGACACGACCGCCAACATCCGGCGTCTCATGCAGATCGTGGCGGCCCTGGATACCCACATGGCCTCGGTCGCGGAAATCAAGGTCTTCCCGCTGCTGAATGCGGACGCCACGAGCACGGCGACGCTGATCAACACGATTTTTCAGCAGCAGGCCCAGCGCAGCTCTTCGAGCCGTGGCAGCCCCTTCGGCGGCGGCAGTCCTATGCAGATGATCATGGAGAGGATGGGGGGCAGAGGCGGGCCGCCCGGCATGCCCGGCGGCTTTGACCGCAACGGACGCGGCGGCTCTTCCGGCAGCAGCTCGCAAGGCGGCGGCAGTGTCAACGTCCAGGTCGTCGCGGCCGCCGACGCCCAGACCAACTCCGTCGTCGTGCGCGGGCCGTCCGAGTCGCTTGTCTTGGTGGACAGCGTGATCAAGGCCCTGGACGACCGGGGCGCCAAGGTCGCCACCGTTCGCGTCTTCCAACTGCGCTACGCGGACGCCTTGAACGTGGCGGACGTGATCAACCAGCTCTTCAACGCCCAGTCCTCATCCTCCTCGCGGGGCCGGTCCTCGCGGGGCGGTTCCAGCGGCTTTGGCGGCGGACCCATGATGTTCCGCGGCCCGTTCGAAGGCGGACCCGGAGGACCGGGCGGACCCGAGGGAATGCAGGGCGAAGGCGGTGTGAGCATGATCGGTGTCACCGCCGCCGCGGACAGCCGCACCAATACGGTGGTGGTCACCGGACCGGAGTCCGTCTTGAGCGTCGTGGAAGACGTGATCAAGAAGCTCGACTCGCCGCTGTCCAACATTGCGGACGTGAAGGTCTTCCATTTGGAGTACGCCGACGCCTCCAATACGGCGCAGCTCATCAACGAGGTCTTCGGGCAAAGCGGGACGTCTTCCTCCCGGAGCCGCTCGTCGCGGTCCAGCTCCCAGCAGAGCCAGCAGGTCATGTTCCGCGGCGGTCCGGGCGGCGGCTTCATGATGGGAGGCCCGTCGGGCACCCAGACCACCGGCAGTTCCTCGGACGTCACCGTGGTTGCCTCGGCCGACACGCGGACGAATTCCGTCGTCGTCAGTGGCCCGCCGGAAACCCTGACGGTCATCGCCCAGATCATCAAGGATCTCGATGAGAACCCCGCGGCGGAGCGGCGGATCTTCGTCTACGCCCTCAAGAACGCCAACGCCACGAATCTCATGACGATCCTCAACAACCTCTTCCAGCAGATGCAGACCCTCAATCAGCGGGTCAGCGGCACGCGCAGCACCACGACCGGCGGGCAACGCAACGCCGGCGCCGGCGGCGGGGGCATGACGGCCGGTGGCATGGCTGGCGGCATGGGCGGCACCTCCACCACCAGCTCCTCCAGTGACAGTCTGTCCGAAGAGACATACTTCGAGGCCGATCCCAACACCAACTCCCTCCTCACCATGACCTCCTCGAAGAACTATGACAAGATCAAGCCGATCATCGAGGACCTCGATAAACCCGTCGGCCAGGTGCTGATCAAGGTCCTGTTCGCGGAGCTGACCCACAGCAACAGCACCGACTGGGGCGCCGAGTTCTCCATGCTCAACCTCCGTCGCGGCGGCAATGGGACCGAGTCCATCGGCGTCTTCGGCGACCGTCCCGACACCCTGCCGCCCTGGTCGTCCGCCACGAGCGGCCTCCGCAGCCCGACTGGCACGGCCATAGCCATGCCCTCCGGGCCGTCGGGCGTGTCGATCCGGACCATCCAGGGCGATCTGGACCTGACCCTGCACGCCTTGCAGGAAACCGGCAAGCTCAACGTCCTGTCCCGGCCGTACGTCCTGACCCGGAACAACCAGATGGCCACGATCTCGGTGGCCGAAGAAGTGCCGATTCCCACGGGCAGCACGACTTCGACGGGTGCCGGCATCTCCACGTCGACGACGTTCGAATACCGCGACGACATCGGTATCGTCCTGGAGGTCACGCCCTCGATCAACCCGGAAGGGCTGGTCAACATGACGGTCGTTCCCAAGATCACCACGCGGACCGGCGAGACCGTGCAGATCTCGGAGGACCTCAAGCCCGTGGTCTTCGCCACGCGGTCCGCCAGCACACACGTGGCCGTCCTCGACGGCCAGACCATCGTTATCGGCGGTCTGATCGAGGACCAGGTCCAGGATCTCCAGTCGAAGATCCCGATTCTGGGCGATATTCCGATCGCCGGCAACCTCTTCAAGCGGACGACCAAGTCCAAGACCAAGACCGAGTTGCTGATCTTCCTGACGCCGCATGTGGCCAAGGAGCCCGCGGCCCTGACGCCCATCTCCGAGGCCGAGCGGGCCCGCAGCAATCTCGAGGGCGACAAGCTCACCGGCGAACTCTTCCGCCAGCACATGGATGCCATGGAGAACCGCCACACCGAAGGCAACAGCGGCCAATAATCGAAGCTCACGGCGACGGACCGGCAAGGACTCGGGCGAGGACGCAGTGCGTTCGGCTCCCGGGTCCTTCCGGCCGTTGGCCTTCCGCTTGGCGCACCTCTTGTGCGCGGGCGCGGCGTGGGATAGCATGGACCCGTGTTCCCTAGTGCTTCATGTCAATTGAACCTCCAGGTAGAGGCGGGGGGTGGCAGCGGCAAGCGGAGTCTGCGGAGCTTGCCGATGGCGGATAGGCAAACCATCGGCAAGCTGCGCTTGCCGCTGCCACCCGTCCGGAAAGTCAATTGACATGATGCACTCGTTCCAGTGTCCACCGCCTGTCGACAAGGAGGATTTCGGATGATCGCGCCGAACGGTGCGTCTCGCCCCTGCTCGTTCTGTCCTGCCCTGACCCTGGCGACGTTGCTCGTCCTTGCGGGAACCGGCGCGGATATCGCCGCCGCGGCGGAATCGGACTGGTTTGTGTTCGAGCCCGTGAAGGACACGTTTGGTCCTACGGTGCTGGATGCGAGCCAGTGGGTCGAAGCCCCGACCGGCAAGCACGGTTTTGTCACTGCAAAAGGGGATCGGTTTGTCTTCCAGGATGGGACACCCGTGCGCTTCCTGGGCGGCCAGATCGGCAGCTTCGGCAAGGAGCAGATCGACTACGCGGTCCGACGGATGCGCCGCCAGGGCATCAACCTCACCCGGCTGCACGGGCTGGAAAGCCTCAACAGCCGCGGCGGCCGGACCTCCTTCGACTACAGTCCCGAAGGTTTCGACCGGCTGGATTACCTCATCGCGAAGCTCGGCGAAAACGGCATCTACATCATTCTCGATGTCCATTATCCGCTGACATACCGCTTCACGCCCGGGGACGAGATCCCGGGTCTGCCCGAGGGCGGACCGGCCTCCCATGCCCAGTTCTTCAACGACCAAATCGCGGCCTTGATGCACCGCCGGATGGCGGATGTCTTTACCCACCTGAATCCCCACACGCAGAAACGCTACTGCGACGACCCCACGCTGGCGGCCGTCGAGGTTCTCAATGAGGATTCCCTGTTCTGGGGCACGATCGCCATGCCGTTCCGGCAGGAGCTGGAGCAGAAGTTCGCGGCTTGGCTCCGCGCCAAGTACGGCGCCGAGGCCGGCCTGCGCAGAGCCTGGGCCGTTGTGGCCCCGCCGCGTGGCGAAGGTGCGAGCGCTCTCGAGCGCGGGCAGGATGCCCGCGACACGCAAGGGCGGGACGCCCTCGCCACGGCGGCGGTGCTGCAGGAGGGCGAAGGTCTTGCTCCCGGCCAACGCGTCGGTCTCCTGGGCAATGGGCTGTTCAACGCCAAGTACTTCCAGGCAAATCCGGACAAAGCGGTCCGGGCCCAGGATCAGATGCGATTCTGCCTGGAATTGGAGGACAAGTACTGGGCCGACAGCGTCGCCGCGATGCGCAAGGCGGGTGTCAAGGTGCCGATCAGTGCGACGAACTGGCAGGCCCACGGCTTCGCGACCCGCGTCCACATGCTGGGCCAGTCACGGCTCGATTACATCGACCGTCATGGCTACTGGGACCACCCGCAGGGCGAGGGCAACCAGAAATGGCGGATTGCGACCGCCTTGTTCCACAATCAGCCGATGGTCAAGGCCGTGCAGGCGGACCAGGATACGCTCATCTATCTGGGTCGCGGCAACCTGGTTACGGAGAAGGCCTGGGAGCAGGTCCTGGGCTTGCCGATGACGATCAGTGAGTGGAACACCTGCCTGCCGAACCAGTACTCGCTGGAGGGGACCGGCCTGATGGCCGCCTACGGCCTGCTCCAAGGCTGGGATGGCCTGCTCGAATTCGGCTATTTCAGCTCCGATTGGCGCGAGGCCCTGGGACCCGGCTCGTTCGACATGCTGGCCAACCCGCCGCAGATCCTGCAGTTCCCCGCCATCGCCGCCCTCTGGCATCGCCAGGATATCCGGGAGGCCGACGTCATCGCCGAATCGCTTTACGACGACCGGAGTGTCTTCGGTCTCGATGACGACCGCAAGCCGGTTCCCATCGCCGCGGCCCTGATCGGCAAAGTCGGCTACCGGTTCGTCCCGGAGGGCCGTGCGCCCATCGTGAAGGACATCCGGCCCTACTGGGACGCGGACCGGCGGATTGCTCGTTCCACGACCGGCGAGCTGACCTGGAACGCATCGGCCGGTTTTGTCACGATCGACACGCCGAGAACACGGGCCGTGATTGGGTTTCTGAACACCCAGGCGCATGAGCTGGCAGGTGTGACGCTGCGCAGTCGCACCAATTTTGGGGCCCTCTATGTCACCGCCCTGGATGCCGAGGCGCCCATCGAATCTGCCCGGCGGCTGCTTGTGACGGCGGTCGGGCCGGCACGCAACACCGACATGGAGTATGAGACCACGTCGCAGAAGTCGTCCCTGGGCATCCCCTATTCCCGCCTGCGCGAGGTGGGCAAGGCTCCGGCCTCGCTGGAAGCGATCACCGGCCGGCTCGAAATCCGCTCGCGTCAGGCAGCCCGGCTCCGAGCGTGGACGCTGGACGTCGTGGGCCGGCGGGTCCGCGAGGTGCCCTTGGCCGTCCAATCGAACACGGTTATTCTGGACCTGTCCGCTTCGGCTCGGACTGTGTACTACGAAATCACGACCGAGTAGGCCGCGGGCTGGTCGGAAAAGCCTTGAGAAGCATCTTTCTGCGAACTGCGGGTCGAGGGACCCGTATTCGAATTCGCAGGTATGTTGAAGGGATTGCCTATTCATGTCCGCACTGCTTCTCCGTACCCTCTCAGTAGGTTTCGCAGCAGGTCCGCAGGGTCGGTTCGCTCCGGTGCCACCGACACAGCCAGGGGCTGCGCCCGGAATCACGAAGGAATGGCGGAATGGAAGAGATGGAATGATGGAATAGTGGAGTAATGGGTAGGCGAGCCTACGCTCTTCCAACATTCCGATATTCCAACATTCCAGTATTCCATTGTTCCCTCCCTCCCATTCCCATGGATCGACGCACCTTTCTTCGTTGGGTGGCGGGCGGTGTGGCCCTCGGCGGGGATTTTGAATTCCGCGATTCGCAGCGCGGATCGCCGACCCCAGGGGGGGCGCTGGTTCTCGCCGGTGCAAGAGCCGCCGCACGGTAGGCCAGGTCTGTGGACCATCTTCGCCACGACCCGCCGGGAGTGCCCGGCCGGTTGCGGCCTGCACATGCGCACCCGCGAAGGGCGCGTCGTCAAATCGGAAGGCAATCCCGATCACTGCGTCAATCGCGGCGGCCTGTGCCCGCGCGGACAGTCCGCCCCCCAGGGGCTTTATGACCCCGATCGCGTGCGCGGACCGCTGGGCCGGCTGGGACGAGACAGGACAGAGGACGGAAGAGAGAAGACGGCAGGCAGAGGAAGAACGACAGAGCGCGCAGCGTCGTCCTCCTGCGGGTTTCGAGCGGACTTCGTGGTCTCCGGCGGTCGTGGAGGTGACGGACGCCTTGAAGCAGGCCCGGCGGCTCTTCATCGTCAGCGATCTGCAGACCGGCTGGCCGAGATCCTGACGCAGTTCCACCGGGCGGTGGGGCTGCCGGGGGCGGTGGTGTTCTACGAGCCGTTCGACTACGAGCCTCTGAAGGCGGCCAACGAGAAGCTCTTCGGCCGGCCGGTGTTGCCGCGTTACCGGCTGGACGACTGCGATCTGATCCTGAGCTTCGGCGCGGATTTCCTCGAGACCTGGATCTCGAATGTGGAATTAACCGGGCAGTTCCGAGGATCGCTGATTGATGAGGGATCATCGATGACTGCCCAGGAAGGTTCGGACTCTTCCTTCAATCATCAATCACCAATCATCAATGATCAATCCCGGGAGACTCTGCATTTATGGCTTTGGCCTTCGATCATGCTTTTCGATGGGCGTCTGGCTAATCGTCCCTGGCTGCAGGAAGTCCCGGAACGCCTGAGTACCATCGCCTGGGGAAGCTGGGTGGATCTCGCGCCGGCCACGGCCCAACGGCTGGCGATCGCCGAGGGGGATGCCGTCGAGCTTTCCAACGCGTCCGGCCGGGTGACGGTCCCCGCGCGGATCACGGAGGACGTGGCCGACAATGTAGTCGCGCTGGCGTTCGGACAGGGTCATACCGGCCTGGGGGAAACCGCGAACGGGCGGGGCGTCAATGCTTTTGTCCTGTGCGGACGGCCCGCGGGGGGGTCTCTTTTCGGCACCGTCGAGCTGCGCCGGACCGGCACGCGCCTACCCTTGATCCGCCTCTCGGCCACACAGGAGCAGCACGAGCGAGAAATCCTGCGTTGGACCACACCGGCGGAACTTCGCTCCCTGACGGCCGCGGAAGTGGAGGATATCGCCTGGCCGATGCCGCGCGGCTACGATCCGCATCGCGACCTGTACGCGCCGCACGAGTACAAGGAGCACCGCTGGGCGATGGTGGTGGACCTGGATCGCTGCATTGGCTGCGGCGCCTGCGCCGTGGCGTGCTACGCGGAGAACAACATCCCCGTCGTCGGGCCGCAGCGCGTGGCCCAGGGACGGGAAATGGCGTGGTTGACGGTGCCGCCGTACCGGCATCCGGAAGACCCGCGGCGCGTGGGCTTTCTGCCGCTGCCGTGCCAGCTCTGCGACGCAGCGCCCTGCGAACCGGTTTGCCCGGTCTTCGCAGCGGTGCACAACGAGCAGGGTCTCAACGCCCAGGCTTACGGCCGATGCATCGGCACGCGGTACTGCGCGAACAACTGTCCCTATAAAGTCCGGCGGTTCGAATGGTTTGATCCCCAGTGGCGCGAGCCGTTGCACCTGCAACTGAATCCCGATGTGAGCGTCCGCTGCCGCGGCGTCATGGAGAAATGCACGTTCTGTGTGCAGCGCATCCACTATCCTACCCGGCTCGCCAAGGTCGAGGGTCGTCCCCTGCGGGACGGCGAAATCCAACCGGCCTGCGTGCAGTCCTGTCCGACGAGGACGTTTGTCTTCGGCGACCTGATGGACCCGAGCTCGCAGGTGAGCCGGCTCTTTGAGCACCCGCGGTGCTACCAGCTTCTGCACGAGCTCAACACGAAACAGGCGGTAGTCTATCTCAAGCGGATCAAGCCGGAGAGAGAAGAATGGAATCATGGAATAGTGGAATAATGGAATGATGGGTGGGTGATACGCCCCTCCCAACATGCCAGTATTTGAGCATTCCAACATTCCAGCCATCCGCATGCTCGGACGCCAGCAAATCGGTGAGAATGTCATTACGGCGTTGCGGCCGCCCGGGGCGTTCTATAAGTCCGCCATGGCGGTCCTGGCCCTGGGGATCGGGGCGCTGCTGGCGGCGTGGCTCTACCAAGTGCGCAGGGGCATGGGTGTGGCCGGCGTTTCGCACCCCGTTGGCTGGGGTGTCTACATCGGCAATCTCGTGTTCTGGGTCGGGATCGCGCACTCCGGAACGCTCATTTCCGCCATCCTGTACCTGTCGCGCTCGCGCTGGCGAACGGCGATCTCCCAGTCGGCGGAAGCGATGACGGTCGTCGCCATTGCGACCGCGGGGTTGCTCCCCCTGATTCATCTGGGCCGTCTGTGGCTGGTGTACTATATTCTTCCTTATCCGTCGCAACGCCAGATCTGGCCCAACTTTCAAAGCCCGCTGGTGTTCGACGTATTGGCGATTTCCACTGACTTGATTGTCAGTGTGATCTTCTTCTACGTCGGGATGATCCCCGACATGGCCGCGGCG
>JALORE010000305.1 GCA_025459125.1 Planctomycetota bacterium
GATCGGCACGTACCAGCCGTCCGCCCCGTCGGCGTACAAGACATTGGCCATGCCCAGGCTGCGGACGTGGCTGCTGCAGATGATGCGTTTGCCCAGTTCCTTGGCCCGCAGCAGGGCCGGCATCAGGACGGCCATCAACAAAGCGATAATGGAAATGACGACCAGCAGCTCGATCAGCGTGAAGGCTCTTTTCGTTCGCATGGCAACCCACTCCCGGAAATCGACACCCTGATGCCTTCCCATGGGTCCGGCCCCGTGCCTGCCCGAGGCCCACACCGTCATTGTACCGGAACCCGCCCGCGGGGCCAACCCGAATCCGGCCCGGCCGGGAATCCGAAGGCAACGCCGGTACGCCCTATCTATCAAGGATGCGGAATTCGCCGCAGGTGTTCCGTAGCAGACCCTCTTCGTAGGTCGTGCGTCGGGAGCACGCCGTCTTATGGACGAGCGGGGCGCTCGCCCTACGAAGAGCCGCAGCGCAACTGGCGGAGGATATCCCAGTAGGCGCCCCGGGCGCCCGCGCGGATGGCGTCGACCAACTCGGTGTTGTCGTTGTAGTTATGGTCGGTGGCCGCGGCGTCCGGCTGTTCCACCATCGGCTCGAAGAACCGCGGGTCGCCGGCCACGAGGTCCTTGATGAGCCGGGCCGGCTCGGGACCGAGGGCGGGCGAGAGGTAGAACGTCGGCTGGAAGAGGTCGATGGGACCGGTGTACTTGCGGCGCAGGCCCGGATTGCCGTCGAGCGGACCTTCCCGTGTCAGAGCCTTCACCATGCCGGTACCGGGATAGACGCGGATGCCGAGCGAGGCGCCCGCGCAGTCCGGCGCGATCCGTTTGATGAAGTCGATCGTCTCCGCGACGGTCCGGGGTGTCTCGCCGGGACCGCCCAGCAGCAGGTCGATCATCACCTTCAGGCCGTTCCTGCGGCACAGGCGCACCGCCGTAACCAGGTCCTCCTGGCGGTGAAGCTGGCGATAGGTGCCGAGCATGGCCGCACTGGCGGAATCGCCCGTGAAATTGATGCCGACACAGCCCGCCCGGCGCAGGGCCGCCGCCAATTCCCCATCGAACGGCGTCACCGCCAGGTAGGCGTACCACCGCACCCTGTCCCCCAGCGCGCGGCGAATCATCTCCGCGCAGACCGCCAGGGCGTGGCTGCGCGGCACGTTGAACTCCGCGTCGCAGGTGTGCAGCACGTCGATCCCCTGGGCCAGCAGCGCTTCGATCTCGTCGGCGATCTGATCGGGCCGGCGCGATCGGGATACAGGCCCCTTCGAGAGTGGATCGGCACAGTACAGGCACCGGCGATTGCAGCCGCGCTTGGTTTCGAAGCCACACTGCCCGCCCCGGGCAAAGTACGTGCGATTGTCAAAGGTCTCACGGCGTGCGGGCAGGTCAATCTCCGCAGGCCAGGCCGGCGGGTTGCTGCGGACCGCTCCCGCGGCGCGCCAGATCAGGCCGGGCACCTGCTCGAACTGGCGCCCGTTCTGCAACTGGCGAACCAGGGCGATCGTCGCCTGCTCGCCATCGCCGTGGATGCCGAAATCGGCGCCGGTGTACTCCACGATCGGCCTGGCGAAGACGGAGAACCCCACGCCACCCAGGACGATGGGCGCCTCGCTGAGTCCGCGGATTCTCCGCACCAGCTCCGCCAAGTCCGGTACGAACCACTGGGCGCTGGGCCAGAAGCAGTCGTCCACGTTACGGAAGGAAAGGCCAATCAGCGTGGGACGGCGGTGGGAGAGATGCTCACGCAGCGACTTCTCGGGATCGTCGCAGAGGGCGAGATCGAGGATATCCACCTCGATGCCCGCCAGCGCAGCCGCCTCCGCGACATACTCCAATCCAATCGGCCCGATGGCCGGCGTCATGCGATTCGTGTTGATGAGGGTGAGCATGGGGAGTATCGTACCCGGCCCGCGCGTCCCGTTCAAGTGAGGGCCGCACGTAGCGAGGGACAAAGGTGCGAGATACGCGCCCGGCCCTGTAAACGTGAGGAACAGGGTGGCAGCGGCAAGCGAAGTCCGCGGAGCTTGCCGCTGCCACCCATCCTACGCCCTGAATGCAGAGAGGTCTACGCACCACCTTCACAAGGCTGGTGATACGCGCCCTACTACTCCGTCCATACTAAAACGGTGGGTTCCGGGTGGCATCGTCCAGCGGAGCCTGCGGAGCTGGGCGATGGCGGCTTATCCTGTGCGATGCCACCCGACCCCTCGGATTCACAGGGCTTCTGTACCCACCGTTCTAGGTTGGGTGGAATACTACAACGGGCTACCGGTCTCGTGGTCACTCGGGCAGGGTCATGCGATAGAGGCGCAGGAGCTCGCCGACGCTCCAGGCCTGGGCGCCGCATCCGTCGGACCGGTGCGGCGGGTCGCCGTCGAAGACCTCGGAGATGCTGCCCAAGCAGCCGTCCTCGACCAAATGGTGCAGCAACGGGCGCATCAACTCCGCCGCGTTGCTCCGGGCCGCCGCGCTGTGGCCCTGGGTCCGCAGGTGCGCTTCGAGGAAAGCACCCATCAAATAGGGCCATACCGTCCCCTGATGGTAGGCCTCATCGCGCTGCCGGAGCGTCCCTTCGTATCGTCCCCGATAAGCCGGGTCACCGCTGCTGAGCGTCCGGAGCCCATAGGGTGTCCAGAGCCGCTGCTCCACCGCGTTCAGGATCGCCCATCGCTGCGGGCGGGTGAGCGGCGGCCCGAACGGCAGCGACAGGGCGAAAAGCTGGTTGGGACGCAGACTGGCATCCACGGTCCCATCCGGCAACACGGTGTCGTTGAGATAGCCCCGCTGGGGATTCCAGAAGACCTTGCTGAAGTTGGCGCCCACCTGCATGACCAGCGCGGCATACCCTGCCGCCTCGGCGGGAACGTGGCGCTCACAGTATTTCTGCATGAGGCGCAGCGCATTGTGCCACAAGGCGTTGATCTCGACCGCCTTGCCGTGGCGCGGCGTGAGCGCGATGCCATCGTACCTGGCATCCATCCACGTCAACTGCGTGTGCGGGTCGCCGGCGGTGATCAAGCCGTCGGCGTCGGCGTGAATCCCGTGGCGCGTTCCGGCGTGGTAGGCATCGATAATGGACCGGATGACGGGAAGCAGATGCCGGGCGAACCAGCCGGCGTCCCCACCGGCCTCCAAATACGCAAACGCGGCGTGGATGAACCACAGGGACGCGTCCACGCTGTTGAACTGGGCCTCGCCCGTGCGATCGTCGAAGCGATTGGGAATCATGCCCTGGTCGGCGGCGGCGGCGAAGGTACCGAGCACACCCGCGGCTTCCTCGCGACGTCCCGTCGTCAGCAACAGGCCGGGCAGAGCGATGCAGGTAGCGCGTCCCCAGTCCGCAAACCACGGGAATCCGGCCACGATGGTGGCGCGCTCCCCGTCGTGCGTCCGGCGCCGCGCCACAAACTGGTCGGCGGCCAGGCACAGGATGCGGTGGGTCTTGCCCGTGGCGCCGGCGCGTTCCAACAAGCGTTCCTGGTGACTCAACAGGTCCCCGTGCAGCGCGTCGACATCGACCGGTGTCATCAGCTCGGGGGCACCGCCGCCGCCCAGGCGGGCCCAGAACACGACGCGCCGGGGCCGATCGATCTGGGCCTGGAACACGCCCGGGGCCCACAGATCCTCGGTGTGCGCCTGTCCCCGGCCGGCGTTCACACGATAGACGAAATTGAACCACCACTGGGGATCGCTCTGGAAGGCCAGTCCCTCCGCGCCCAGCCACAGTTCGCCGTCCGCGGCCTCGCCGTTGCGGATGGCCGCGCCGCCCGCCACCATCCGGCAGGCCAGCGAGGCATCCGACCGCTGCAGCAGGTGCAAGTCCCGCATCCCGACCAAGGGGCGGACCAGAAAATCGACCGGCGTGCGGACCTCGCGGAACATGTACTCGATGGCGACGGTGTCGCTGTCCCGGGCCAGGTAGACCGACTTGCACAGATCCACCGGCTCGGTCCGGAACCGAAAGTGCGCGCCGATATCCCGGCGGAACTCCTCCAGGTGGACGTACCCCACCGGCGCCAGCCGGTCCGGGAACTCGAACGTGGACAGGTCCGCCGAGCCGCCGTTCCAGCGCACCTGCTCCACGCAGTTCGACAGCGTCATCAGCCGCCGGACCAGCGGATCGGGCGAGCCGATGAGCAGACCGTGGTAGCTCCGGGTATGGCAGCCCACGATCGTGGACGACGAGAAACTCCCCCATTTGTTCGTGAGCAGCCATTCCTGCTGCAGAAGCTGCTCGATTCTGCGGTCCCTGGTTCCGACGCGAGCGATTTCCTCCGGGCTCCCCGAGGCGAGGGCCGAGATCCGGGAGCCCTGTCCAGCGGTGCGTGTCGTTGCCGGCACGGTGTTCCACTCCTTCGCTCGTCTCGTCAGACCAGCACCGGCACGCGCGCCGGGCTGCCGGACGGATGCGAGCTGCTGCTGCTCGTCACGATCTCGGGCGTGGCGCAGCGCCGCTGCAGGTGATCGAGCACGTTCATGAAGTTGATGTACGAGTCGTACGGGGAATCATATGGATTGAAGTACTTGTGCACGTCCCCGTCGGAGAAGTACTTCGTGCACATATAATAGAAATGGTCCGACGTCTGCAGCCGGCGCCAGTCCGCGAGCAGGCGGGGGTCGCCGGACCGCTTGATCTTCTTTTCGAGCCGGTAGAGCTCGTGCAGGGCGTTGGACTGCATGGGATTGCCCAGCCACGCCGACAGGTCGCGCTCCGTATCGGCCCAACTGATCACGTGCGGCACATCCACCACGTCCGCGGGCTCATAGGCCGCCGCCACTTCGCTGGGCGTCTTGAAGTTGTTGTCCGGGTGCTTGAAGACCTCGTCCGGCAGGTGCCGCATGAACTCGAAGATCCCCGTGTCCTCCCACTGATGCTCGCCCAGCGTCTCGTAATCCATGAACAGGTTGACGATGTGGCCGCACCCGTTGATGGCGCCGATCCAGTGGCCGAACTTCTCCGCCGTCAAAGGCCATTCGGCCCAGTTGCGATTGGAGAAGCGAAACGCAATGTCATCACTCAGCGAGTAGTTCTTCAGCAGCAGTTTCAACCGCCGGCAGCCCCGGGGCCGGTAGACGAAATTCGCGTTGCGATAGCCCAGGATGTGATCGGCGCCTTCCGTGATGACCGCATCGAAGCACCCCATCGCCTCGATCAGCAGACCCAGGTCGTTGTTGTAGATCAGCTCGGTGTTCCGGAAGACCGTGGGCGTCTGGCCGAAGAGTTCGCGGATGGTCACCATGTGCTTCTTCACCTGCTCGACGAACTCCTGGCGCGAGTACAGAAAGCTCAGGCTGTGGTAGTACGTCTCCGCCAGGAACTCCACGCACCCGGTCTGCGCCAGCGCGTGAAAGGTGCTCAGCACCTCCGGGCAGTACCGCTCCAGTTGTTCCAGCAGCACGCCGGTCAGGCTGTAGGCGATCCGGAAGCGCCCCCGGTGGCGCTGGATGAGCTTGAGCAGCGTCCGGTTGGCAGGCAGGTAGCACTTGTTCGCGACTTTGCGGCAGATGGCGGCGTTCTTGTCCTCGTCGAAGTACCGGTCGTCGTTGTCGAAAACCGTATAGTGCCGCAGCCGCAGGGGCTGGTGGACCTGGAAGTAGAAACACACCGAAGGCATGGCAACACCCAATCCTTTCCCGAACCCGTCGATCCATCTATGTCACACGGCCACGAGCGTTTCCCGGTAGATCTCCAGGCACCGGCGGGCGGCGTCCCGCCAGCGGAGCTTGCGTACCTCGAAGTTGCCGTGGCTCCGCAGGGTCATCTGCAACGGCGGGTACTTGAGCACCGCGACCATCTTGTTCGCCATCTCGTCGACATCCCAGAAATCGACTTTCAGCGCGTGGCGCAGAACCTCGGACACGCCGCTCTGCTTGCTGATGATCACCGGCACATCGTTGTCCAGCGCCTCCAGCGGCGCGATGCCGAACGGCTCCGACACCGACGGCATGACATAGAGGTCCGCCATCTTGTAGATCCGCCGCACGTCGCCGCCCCGCAGAAAGCCGGTGAACAGGACCTTGTGCCCGATCCCCAGGTGGGCGGCCAGCTCGATCGACCGGTGCATCAGGTCCCCCGACCCGGCCATGACGAATTTCACGTTATCCATCACTTCCAGCACCCTGCGGGCTGCCTGGAGGAAATACTCCGGACCCTTCTGCATCGTGATGCGGCCGAGGAACAGGACGATCTTCTCGTCCCGACGGATGTTGATCGGCGCCGCGGACCAACTGCCGTTGCGCTCGACGCCGTTGTAGACGACGTCCACCTTGTCCCCGGGGATCCCGTAGCGGCTGATGACAATCCCGCGTGTGAACTGGCTCACGGCGATCACTTTGTCGGCCCGCTGCAGGCCCAGCCTCTCGATATCGTAGACAACCTGGTTGACGTGCTCGCCGCTGCGGTCAAACTCGGTCGAGTGGATGTGCACGACCAGGGGCTTGCCGCTCATCATGGCAATGCCGACCGCCGCCGGATAGGTCATCCAGTCGTGGGCATGAATCACATCGAACTCTTCCTCCCGGGCCAGTTCCATCGCCAGACTGGCATAACGGTGCACCTCGCGATACAGGTCGCCCGCGTAATCCAGACCGCCCCGCGACTGGCCCGTGATGTCCCCCGGCAATCCCGCGGCGGCCCGGCGCTGCCGCAACATCTCCTCGATCTTCTCGTCGTACGCCTGGGGCGTCGCATACGGCTGCAACGGGGACATGATCGACCGGAAGGTGACGTTCTTCAGTTCGTCGACCTGCAACCTCCGCTCGCCCCGGCGGTTGCAGCAATCCGGTGTCAGGAGCTTGACGTGCGTCGCAAAGCGGCTGTCCACCATCCGTGGCAGCACAAACGTCACCTTGGCTCCCAGCTGGTCCAGGGCCTTGGTCAGACCATAACAGGCGGTGCCCAATCCCCCGCTGATGAACGGCGGGAACTCCCAGCCCAGCATGAAGACCCGTACCTGCGTTCCCTCGTCGTAACGTCCCATAGCTCCTCACTCTCGAGGTTTCACGCGAATCCACGTGTAGAACCATCTGCCGGCCGGCAATCTGACCAGCACGACCTCAACGTCCGTGGGTGCCTCCGGTTTCCACTAATAATGATGCTATCGGCAAGCGCCGGTGCAATCTTCACTTTCGGGCGTAAAAAAAACACAGGCTTATCGGGTGATCATCCATACTCTTCATCGGACGGCGCCCGGCTGGCGGTGCAGAAAATCTCCGCAAAAAGAGGCCGTCGAACTAGTGGTAGCAGAGTTTTTATGGGCTCTTTCCGGCGGCCAGCACCGGATTGCCAGGTCACCATCACCACGCTGCTCGCACCTATTATCGGACGCATGATACCCCAGCTCTCCGCTCCCATATCCCGGCACCTCCCCTCCCGGCCGGGGCCAACGCCAAGTCAACCGGGGCACCGGGTGGCATCGTCCGGGAGTCCCAGACGCGATGAATCGTGTTTGGGGTCCCCAGGTTCAGCGTGGCGCCGGCGGCTTTCCCGTGCGTAGGACCATCGCCACGGCCTTCGGCCTCGACGATGCCATCCTTGGCGGAGGCGTTCTTTTCAGTCGCAGGATCTCCCCTCAAAAAAAAGTCCCCCGGACTAATTGTGGGCGGGAAGGACGCCGATAGGCAGGAGGAAGGCCAGGGGCGGCAGGTCGCACTTGGCAGCCGGGAGACAACGTCGCGGGCAGGGTCGTCGCTCGAATCGGCCCGCAGCACGCACGATGGCAGGAAAGGATGGCAGGGCTATGAACAAGCATCCCAAGAAGGACAACCGGGGCAGCAGTCGCGTCAAGGAATACGTCGTCGTCGCCTATGTCGACGAGATGGAGCAGGCGAGGGAATATGAGACCCTTCTGCGGCTCAACGATATTCCGGCGGTCATCCGGGAGCAACTGGACGGCGGCGACGGGAA
>JALORE010000062.1 GCA_025459125.1 Planctomycetota bacterium
ACAGAACCCGACCCTCACGGAAAGGCCCGAAAACGCCGATATGCTGCTATGTGCGGGGACTGACGGCAATGGGCGGGATATCCTACTAGCCCCAAGGGGATTTGAACCCCTGTCGCCGGGTTGAAAACCCGGTGTCCTAGACCTACCTAGACGATGGGGCCACTCATGATTTATCAATTACGATTTTCGATTTACGATTTGGGATCCTGGGTGCAGCGCCAGCCAATTCACAAATCGCAAGTCATAAATCACAAATCCTTACAGACTGATCGCTTCACAGGGGCAGGCGTCGACGCAGACGCCGCAGTCCACGCAACTGTCCGCGTTCACCTTCGCCTTGCCATCGACCATGCTGATCGCGCTGCTCGGGCACTCGCTAACACAGGTTTCGCAACCCGTGCACTTCTCCTTGTTCACTTCGGCCGGCATCTTCATAACCCTTTCAAAACTAACCACGATTCACATCCGGGAGTACGAGGATGATAGCGTCCCACCCCGGGAAATTCAACCGAAAACTCGGAAAATCGCACTGAAACCGTTCGCGATAGCGCGGTCGTCAGCGTACGCGCGAAGCCAAGGTGCCCTTCCACCTCGCGGTGGCGGATGGGTATGAAGTGGCCTGCCGGAGATCATGACGCGTGTGCCAAGACGGCGTGGTCGTTTCTACGGCGTGCGGGAGAGAATCAGGTCGGGGCCAGGCTGCTACATGGCGCTCGCGCCTGAGGCTGTGGACTGCAGAGAAACCGCCATGCTGCGGACCAACTCGTCCGCGTCGTTCTTGGTCACCCAATCCAGGATACTGCCGAAATTGGGGCCCGGCCTCTGGGCCAGGAGATAGAGCGCCATCAGACGCACAGGCCATTGGGGATGGTTGAGGTTCCTCGCCACCGCCGTGGCCAGTTCCTGATCAATCGACATGGGCAGCATGTCCGCCATTGCGTTGACCTTTACCGTCCAGTCGCCCTGGCCTGCCCCCAGAAGCGGCCCGGACGACCCTGTGAGCGCGGAACGCAGGATGCCCTGCAGCGACGGGTCCCAACTGAACTGATACAGGATACCTTTCTCCTGCATGATCTGCTGCTCTCTCAACAGGCCGGTCAGCAGACGCGAGGCCTGGATCTTCTGTGCCTCCGGCCCCGTGTTGGCCAGGGTGACCTGGTTTTCGATGAACAGACGGGAGATCCGCACCGGGGGCCGCGTCAACGATCGTGTCAGGGGTGGCACATCAACCAGCCGGTTGGTGATCTGGCCGCTGTCTGTCATGACCGGGTCGAAATTCAGCGTGAACTGGATCTGCAGCGCTGCTTGCGGATAGCTGGTGAGAATCTCGCGCAGCTCGCCGGTGGACAGGCGTACGTTGTGGCTCAGGCTCTGGCCGGGCGCCACCATCAGGGCACTGCGGATCGTCTCGAAGACCAGGGTCGGGATCTCCCTTTGGATACTGCCTTCCACCCGAGCACCGATGCGGATGCTCCCCTGGAAGAGGCTGTTCGCCGTGAGCACCAGCGGTTCCGGGCCCTTGTTGACGATCGCGACGACACCTTCTATCTCGCGGCCATACGAGAAATCGTTGCCGCGAACGCCGAACTGAATTTCGACCATCTTGTCCGGCGGCAGGAACTCCGGGACCAGAGCCTGACCGAGGCGCTCGGTCAGGAAACTGAGGAGGGTTCTCGTATCGACCGCGGGCGTGTACTCGCCGCCCAGTTCTCGCAGGAACATCCTGGCCTTTTCTGCCGCCAACGAGCCGGCGTCCCGTGCCAAAGTGGCCTGAAGCGTCTGAATCGCTCCCGCCTTGTTTCCCGCTGCCGCCTGCATCCGGGCCTGCACCAAGTCCACGATCTGGCTTGGTTCCGCAGCCGACAACAACGGCTTGGCCAATTCCAGCCGGTTGTTGACGCTCAGCGCGTACGCCAGCAGAGCCGCGGCCGCGGGTGAATTCGGTTCGGCGGAATAGGCCCGGTTGGCCCAATCCAGTGCCATCTCCATGTTGGGATCGGCAAAACAGTAGAACCAGGCAAGTTGTCGGGCGTTAGCCGGCCGGACCGGCGCCACGCCGGCCTGCTCGGACGCCGGCAGAGGCCCCGGCCCCAATAGTAGGAGCTCCTGGGCCTTTTGCACCGTCTCCTGGCAGATTTGCCGGGCGATCTCGGGCTGATTCATCCGGATGGCGGCCCGGGCCGCTATGGCTTCCAGCAGGATGTCGAATTGCTTGCGTTCACGGATGTTCTTGGCGATGTGCAGGCAGATCGGCAGTCCCTGCGGCGTGTTGTAGCAACTGATGGCCCAGGGCAAATAGATGCGCTGCGGCAGCAGTTCCGTGGGGTACAGGTACCGAAACAACTGGGCACAGTAATCGTAGCCTTGGGCGGCCACGCCGTACAGTTGCAGCCGTTCCGCGTAGCCCGCGAAGGCCAGGGCCACATTCAGGTCGAGCGGGTTCTCCCGAACCAGCAGCCGCAAATGCTCCAGGTGAGTCGCCGGCCCGATCTCATTCGGAGCCAGCTCACCGAGTCTCTCGAAAGCCGTACGGTTGAACTTGTTGTTCGTATACGCCTGTACCAGGTAGAACTTCGCGCGTTCGAGGTCGCCCTTCTCCTGCATGACCAGGCCCAGCAGCGTAGCCATCTCCGAGTCAATCCCCGGGCTCTTGTTCCCGATCTGGCCGACCAGCTTCTCCAGGAGAACCTTGCGTTCCTCCAACGAGGGCAGACGGTTCAGCAGGTACTGAACCGCCTCGGTGACAACAGCGCGATCGGCTGACTCGCTGGCGTATCGCTGCAACCAGAACAAGATCGGCTGGGAGTAGTCCCGCTCCGGGCGGCGCGTGGCCAGCTTCAACAACAGGGGCTCGGCGCCAACAAGCTGACTGTTCAGGCTCTTGGCGGCTGTCAGCAGGATGATCGCCTGATCGGCTTGCGGTCCGGAGATCTGTCCCGACCGGGCGATCTCATGGCCGATCTCCCAGAAGCGGGCCGCCGCCGCGGCGGACGACAGGGACGGAGCCGGCCGCGCCGGGCGCGGCGCGGGCGGGACACGCTGGGGGTTGATGGCCTGCGCCCACACCGGCGCAGCACACAGGACTATCGCCCAATAGGCTGCGATCGGCCTGCACGTCAGCATTCCATACTCCTTAAACCCGTCCTAAGGACCGTCCACTATCGTACTTCGGGTGACATGTACCTGTCCTTTAGCTATTATAGCAAAACGAGTTACGGAGGCGAAGACAATTCGGCGCGTCACGTCCCATAAAGCCACCGCCCCAAGAACGCCCCTATCTTTTTGGCGCGACGGTAAACGGGCGACACCGGCCGACATTGTTGAGCAAACCGACGGCCATCATGTTGACGAGCAGGCTCGACCCCCCGTAGCTGACAAACGGCAGTGTCAGGCCTGTAATGGGCATCAGGCCCAGCGTCATGCCCACATTGACCAGTCCCTGGACCACGAACATCGCGACGATTCCCACCGCCAATAGCCGGGCGAAGGGATCGATGTTATCGGCCGCAATCTCCAGCCCGCAGAGGACTACGATGACGTAAAGTCCCAGGAATGCCAGACACGCCAAAAAGCCGCCCTGGTGCGCGATCACCGAGAAAATGAAGTCGGTGTGACGAAACGGCAGGAAATTATACTTGGTGAAATCGCCGCGGCCGAATCCCGCACCGGCCAGGCCACCGGAGGCAACCGCGAGCTTGGAGTGGATGATGTGGTATCCCCAGTCCCAGCGCCAGCGCCTCTGACTGAACTCGCGGCCGATGAGGATGTTGCTGACCGCTGGGCTCCGCTCGGCCTGATCCCGAATCCAAGTGCTCTGCAGAAGCACTGCGCTGATCCGGGAACGCTGATAGGGCTTGATCTTGTGCCACAGCAGCGGACTGACCAGAACCGCCAGCAGCACAATGAGCACCAGGTGCTTGACCCTCGCTCCGGCCATGAAGAGCATGGTAAACAAAACCGGCATCATCAGCAGGACCGTCCCCAGGTCCGGCTCGACCAGAATCAGCACGATCGGGACCAGTGTGAGCACGAACGGCCCCACCAGGGCCCGGAAACTGCGGTAATTGCTGCGATAGCGCAGGTACCAGGCCAAGGCGAGGATATAGGCGAGCTTGCAGAATTCCGAGGGCTGCAAATTGACCGCGCGTCCGCCCAGATCGAATTGGATCCAGCAATGCGCGCCGTTGATTTCCGGCATCAAGGGCAGGGGCATCACATGCCGGCTGACGACCAGGAGCAGCAGAAGCACCAGAACCCCCGCGTACAGCCAGTAACTGACGGCCCCCAGCCGGCGGTAATTCACCAGGTTGGCACCGACGAATCCCCCGACGCCGACCACCGCGTACACCGCCTGCTTCTTCCAGTAGCCCGCCAGATTCGTCAACTTCGCCCCGGGACTGGTCTCCAGAGGGTTGCCGATGACGTAGATCATCAGAATCCCCAGGAGAACGAGGATGGAGACGCTGGTCAACAGGGCAATCCTGACGAAGAACAAGCGTCCGCCAAGGAAATTACGCATTGCGACAGCATACCACATTCACTACGCTGCGTACATGGACGGCCCTGTGAAATCCCCCGGGGATTGCCACAGGAAGCGATTTTCTGCATGGGGCTTGATTTTCGTACAGGTTTCTGGTACTCTGACACTGGCGTGTGCCATCTGTGAGCCGCATCCAGGCGCGTGTTCTGGCCTGCGGCGGAAAAGGAGGAGAAAGAGAAACACCTTTCTGACCGACATATCACAGAGATTAAGACCCTGCAGGGCGCCGCGCTCTGCGCAGAAGAGAGAAAAGGAAGGAAGGTAACCCTATGAAGAAGCTCAGCTTGGTGCTGGCGGTGCTTCTATTGACAACTCCGGCGTGGGCCGCGGTACAAATCACGGTGGTCCCGGACGGCAAGACGGCGACGATCAAGTATGCGACCGACAAGAAGGTGCGGGCCTTCGCGCTGGACATCACCGTCGACAAGGGCGTCATTGAGAAGATCTCGGGCTTCATCCGCGGGGAGAGCACCAAGGAAGAACCGGGCTACGGCATCTTCCCGGCCAACTTTGCCCGCAGCATTGTGGTCAATTCCGACACCGGCCAAGTCGCCACGTGGGATGTGAACGACTATACGCCCGTCGCACATGCCACCGACCCGTGCGCTCTCGGCGGCCTGGGCACCAAGGGTATCACTATCGAGATGGGCGCCTTGTACTATCCGACGGACGACAGCTCGCCCAACGCGCCACCGAATCAGGGAACCCTGTTCATGCTGACTCTCAGCGAGGCTGCCAAGCTGACGATCAAGGCCAATGAGATCCGTGGCGGCGTCGTGCTCACCAACGGCGAACGAGCAACGCTGCAGATCACCGAGGCCGCCGGGATTGCCGCTGCCGGCGTCGCCGCGCTGGCGTCGACGGATGCGGATTACGCGGAATGGGTTGCGGTCGGCAAGCCCGCCTGCTGGACCTTCCCCAGACAATGCCACGGCGACGCGGACGGTCTCAGAGAAGGCGACACCCAAAAAGGCTTCCACTACGTCGGCATGAAGGATCTCAGCGTTCTCACCGCGGCCTGGATGAAATCCGACCTCAGCAGTATTCCGAACGGCATCTGCGCTGACTTCGCCCATGATCAGGGCGGCGACGCCAAGAACGGCTTCTATCGTGTTGGCCCCACAGACCTCAATATCCTGGTCCACTACTGGATGAAGCCGGATGCCGAGGTGCCCGCCGACTGCGGCAAGAGCCTGCGGTAGCGCGACGCCGGGGCGTCGGCTTCTGACCGACCTCGAACACCGGTGGCGATTTGGAGACCACGGCGTGCCGGCTCGAACAGGGCTGGTATGCCGTGACACGGAAGGAGAAGACAATGAAGGAGCGCTTATTCACCCTGGTGTTGGTCTTGGTCTGGACGTCGACGGCCGGGGCGGGTTTGCCACTGGTAAATGGGCCGACCCGACCGATTCAGAGCGGGCAAACCGTCACGATCACCGGCCGCAGCACGACGGGAGGCGACTACTCCGGTTGGCTCGAAATCCCGAATCCGGAGACGGTCGATTTCAGCGGCGCCCCGCAATTCACCCCGGCCGGGAGGTAGGTGGCATGAGACGAAGATCGGCGTTGGGCTTGGGTTTATGCGCGATGCTGCTCGGCGGGTGCGGCCGCCCCATCGGTCGTCCAGCGGACCCGGTGACTGTCGCGGTTGAAGGCCCGGGGGCGTTTCCCGTATCTCTGGCCGGCCGCTGGCTGGCGAACCAGCACGGCTGGGAGTTGGAGTTCGAGCCGAACGGTCGTATTGCCGCAGCCGTCATCAGCCTCGGCCGGGTTCGCGTGATCCCCGGCACAACAACAACGATGCCCACCAAGAGCGGCGACGACGCGGTCTTCACGCCCGGCCTCTGGACAGTTCATTACGCACCCGACACACAAGAACTGACCGTGCGAATCACCATGAGTCACGTGCGTGTGGAAATGGGGGGCAATGTCGTGGAGGGTTCGAGCACGGACACGTTTGTCGGTCCCATCGATGCCGCGGCCGGGACGTGGCAGACCCAATGGACGACGTTCCCCCGCTACGTAGCCCACACGCCCGATCGGGCGTCCTTCGATCTCACGGTGGATCCGAACCAGGGTGAGACCAGGTCGCTGACGTTCCGGAGAGCGCCGGCCGGGCAGCCGTAGACTACTTGCGTTGCTTGAGCTTCTTCCATTCCAGCACCTCGATATACTGATCGAGCTGCGTGGCCACATCCCGCCGGCCCTGCTCGCGCATGAGCTTCACGTGCTTTCGCACCGTGGCCACCGCCTCGTCATAGCGATGCTGCCGCTCCAGGGCCCGGGCCAGTTTCTCGTAGTGGGAAGGACTCTGCGGTTCCAGAGCCGCGGCCCGGCCGAAAGCATCCGAGGCCCCCGGGAAATCGCCCAGGGCGGCACACGTGTCGCCCAGCGACTCCCATAGGACGACCGCACTGGGGTCGTCCTCCAACTCGCTGCGAAACCACTTCACCGCCTCCAGCCGATGTGCCTTCGCCTCCTCGAACTTGCCCGCGCGTCCCAAGAGAAGTCCGAGGTTCATGTGAACCGACCCGATGACCGACCGCCCTTCTCCGGTCCGGGCATGAGCCTCAATCGCACGGCGAAAGGACTCGACCGCCGCCTCCGGCCGGCTGCGAGCAACCGACAGCAGACCGATCTGCTCATACGCCTCCACAGCCACGGACGGATCGGCCTCCCAAGCACGCTCGTACCACCGAATGCTTTGATCATACTGGTATTCATCCTGGAGGTCTTCCGCCTTCTGGATGTATCTGCGGGCGAGTTCCTCCTGCGCGCCCTGTCTCACCGCCGGCGCTCGCAGAGTCTCGACCGGCGCGTAGTCGTCGGTCAGGACAGCGCCGCCTCGCTCCCGGAGCGAACGGATCTCGGATTCATCCAGAACCCTGAATTCCAGGTGCGCCCGATGCTCCTGGAGGATGGCCCGCGGGTCCAGCGGGCGCTTCGCAGCCACTACGACGAATGTGGCGTTACCCCAGGTCCTGCTGGGTCGATCGGCAATCACATAGACGTATGGAAGGACCTCTCTGGCCGTGTTTACGACCGCCCCGACCAGTCGTCCCGCCTGGCAGACATCGCGCAGGTGGGTCAGGTACACACCCTCTTCGGCCAATAGACCGGCAATCCGCTCGTAGAATTCCCAGGTTGTCAGGGGCGGCGGCACCGCACCCGCGCCGGGCGCGTCGTTGTAGACGAAATCGTACCGTTTGCCGGATTCGCCCGCCCGCCCGCCGGCGGCCAGCAGGTTCACGTACCTGCGTGCTTCCTCGACGACGATCTTGATGGCCGGATGCCTTTGGAACCCAAGCGCTGCCTCGCCCGCCTTGGCCGCCCCGGTATCCGTCTCGACCACATCGAGAGCACTGTCGGGCCAGCACGCCTTGAGATAACGCGGGAAGACATATCCCCCTGCGCCGAGGACCATGAAGGCGAGGTTCCTTCCATCTCCACTCAGACCCTGGGTCAATCCCGCGTACACCTTGGCGTGGAATTGCCGCAGATGGACCGCGTCGCCCATGACGACTTCGCTGCGCGCGTAGTTGTCCTGCAGGAAGACCCGCGTGTCCGGCCGCCGCGAGACCCGCCGGACCACCAGTCGGCCGCTGGGCCTCTCGTCCAGGTAGACAAGGTTCGGATCGGGCCCCTCCCGCAGGAACGCCGCGGCGCCCGCCTCCTGGGCCCACGTGTCCCCGCTCATTCCCGCCGTCGCCAGCGCGACAAACACCATGGCCCATAGATACATGGCCCAACAACTGATCCAGTACAGGACGGCCACCGCCAGCAAAGCGGCGCCGAGGAGCCAGAGGAGAGTCGCGCTTCCCAGGGCGGGAATCAGGAGAAACCCGGTCAGCAAGACACCGACGGCCCCACCGGCGGCAGCCCAAGCATAGACTGCGCCGGTGGCACGTCCGGCCGGCAGTCCCCGCTCCAGAGCCATCTTGACCGCAATGGGACCGATCGCCCCCAGCAGAGCTGCGGGCAGGGGAAAGATGATCCCTACATGAACGAGCACATGGCCGGGCCAACCCAAACGCCACAGGCCGAGCCAATGCCCCAGGAGATTGTCCAGCACTACGGTCGCCACACAGGCGGCGGAAGCCAGCCCGAACACGACGGCCAGTGCCCGGCGGGCATGACAGCGATCCGCGATGCGCCCGCCCCCGTACAGGCCGAGCGCCAGACCGGCCAGCACGACACTTACGATGGCCGTCCACGTGTAGACGGACGATCCCAACTCGCGCGCCACGAGCCGGGACGCAACCAACTCCAGGACTACCAGGCATCCACTGGAGAAGAAGACCGTCGCGCTCGGCACGACCATCCGCAGGAAGGAACCCGATCGCGTTGTTGCGCGAGACGGGGCCCCCAATGCCGCCGATTCACTCATGTTTCCTATTCCAAATGATCAGGAGTGGACTTCTGCAAAATGGACGTGGGGCCTACTTTGAAAAGGGAGAATCCACTTCATGATTCTTCCTTCCCAAACTCGGACCGCTTACTTGAGCCCCAGTTCCAGCCATTATACCAGGAAATCGTGAAACCGATTTCCTGGTATGATACAGGCCGAACGTCCATTCTGTAGAAGTCCACATCAGGGTAGAGAGACGAAGAGAAGTATAGCGGGCATGTCGGCGGCCGACAAGCGTCAGTAGTCGAAGTAGCGGGTGCCGTGCCGGTCGGTGCCGGGCCAATCCACACGGATGACCTTGGTGGCCGGCTGGTAGATCCAACCATCGCCACCGGTAGCCGCCGCCGGGAAAGCCTCTTCGTTGCCGATGACACGGACGCGATTCACGTTGTTGAAAGGATTCTCCGGAATTTGCAGCAGGCAACGGTCTTCGGCCGTGGTCTGCGCCTCGAACAGTCCGGCGTCGGGTGCATTACCGGGCTTGTTTTCCGGGTATCCCGGGGCGACCCCTCCATGGCGTGCGGCATATAACTCGATGGCGGCGCGGAGCAATTGCAGATTCTCGCGGGCGGCCGCTTCCCGGGCCTCCATCGCATGGCCGTGCAGATGGGGCATCAGCACCGCCGCCAGAATCCCAATGATCGCGGCAACAATGATCAGTTCGGCGATAGAGAACGCTTTTGCCATCGCTGGACGCCTGAGCCCCCTGCTTCACGAAGCCTGCGCTCCGGATCGACGGAGGTACTCACAGGTACTCTCCCTCTCTGTCGGCTGCCCGACCACCGGACTTGACACGGGCTTTCGTAATAGGACGCCCCTGGCGGCCGTGATGAGGAAAATCAGCGGACTACGGGCTGAAACCGTTGCTGCTGTCCGCCGTATGGGGTAGTAGTAACGACTGATGACAGATCACGATCAAAAACGCGTTGTCGTCGACTATGTTGGTCCGCAGGTCCATTGCGGCCGTTTTCCAATCAAGCGCGCCGTGGGGGAGACGGTCGCGGTCGTTGCCCATGCGTTTGCCGCGGGGCATGACCAGATCCGAGTCGAGTTCCTCTACCGCAAGAGCGAGCACACGGATTGGACGATCCGCGTCATGGACTACCAGGTCAATGATGAATGGTCCGGTTCATTCCGTGTGACGGAACTGGGCCGTTACCTCTACACGGCACGGGCGTGGGCGGACGCTTTCGGCACGTGGCGCCAGGACCTGCAGAAGAAGCTCGAGGCCGGACAGGATATCGGGACGGAACTGCGGATAGGGGCCGTGCTGCTGGGCCAGACCGCCAATGCCGCCCAGCCGGCCGATGCCGAGCGGTTGAGACAGTGGGCTCGGGCGCTGGAGGGAATCGCCGCGGGATCTCCGCCATCGGCAATCCGGTTGGGTCCGGCTGCCCCTGGAACGGCTGGGGATCGACCCCCGCGCGCCGTTCCTGGCACACGACCTGCTGACCGACGACAAGTACATCTGGCAAGGCGCGATGAACTACGTCGAGCTGGACCCGCGGGTTATGCCCGGCCATATTCTGCGCGTCCAGAGAACGCTGCGGCGGGAGAGTGACTTCGACTACTTCATGTAACGGAACCGAGGGACCGCACTTGGCCGATTCGCCCATCCAAATCGACGAGCCGCTCTGGTACAAAGATGCCGTCATCTACGAGCTGCATGTCAAATCGTTCTACGACAGCAAGGGCGATGGCATCGGCGATTTCGAAGGGCTGCTCCAGAAACTGGACTATATCCAGGAACTGGGGGTGACCGCCCTGTGGCTGCTGCCCTTCTATCCCTCGCCGCTGCTCGACGACGGCTACGACATCGCCGACTACTTCAACGTCCATCCGGATTACGGGACGCTGGCGGAGTTCAAACGGTTCCTCCGCGAGGCTCACAAGCGTGGGATTCGCGTTATCACGGAGCTCGTGATCAACCACACCTCCAGCCAGCACACCTGGTTCCAGCAGGCACGGTATGCGAAGCTGCGCTCCCAGTGGCGCGATTACTACGTGTGGAGCGACACGACCGAGAAGTACAAAGATGCCCGCATCATCTTCACGGACTTCGAGTACTCCAACTGGGCCTGGGACCCGGTGGCGCGGTCCCATTACTGGCATCGCTTCTACAGCCATCAGCCCGACCTGAACTACGACAACCCGCGGGTTCGCCGGGAGATCCTGCGGGTGCTGGACTACTGGTTCGGCTTGGGCGTCGACGGGATGCGCCTGGATGCCGTGCCGTATCTGTTCGAGCGGGAAGGCACCAACTGCGAGAACCTGCCCGAGACGCACGCCTTTCTCAAGGAACTCCGCACCCACGTGGACCGCAAGTTCAAGGACCGCATGCTCCTGGCCGAGGCCAACCAGTGGCCGGAAGATGCCGCGGCCTATTTCGGCAACGGGGACGAATGTCACATGGCGTTCCACTTCCCCATCATGCCCCGGCTCTTCATGGCCGTGCGCATGGAGGACCGCTTCCCCATCCTGGACATCCTGGACCAGAGCCTCAACATTCCGGCCAACTGCCAGTGGGCCATGTTCCTCCGCAACCACGACGAGTTGACGCTCGAAATGGTCACCGACCAGGAACGCGACTACATGTACAAGGCCTACGCGCAGGACCCGCGGGCCCGCATCAACGTCGGCATCCGCCGGCGTCTGGCGCCCCTGCTGAACAACAACCGCCGGGTCATCGAGCTGATGAACAGCCTGCTGCTGTCGCTGCCGGGAACGCCGATCCTCTACTACGGGGACGAGATCGGCATGGGCGACAACTATCATCTCGGCGACCGGGACGGCGTGCGCACGCCCATGCAGTGGAGCGCCGACATGAATGCCGGCTTCTCGAGCGCCAACCCACAGCGGCTGTTCCTGCCGGTGATCATCGACCCGGAGTACAATTTCACGACGATCAACGTGGAGACGCAGAACCGCAACCTGTCGTCCCTGCTGTGGTTCATGCGGCGGACCATCGCCGTGCGCAAGCAGTACCGCGCGTTCGGCCGCGGCCGCACGGAGTTCCTGCCCTCCGACAATAACAAGGTCCTGAGCTACCTGCGGGAATACGAGAACGAGAGGGTCCTGGTCGTGGCCAACCTGTCGCGCTACTGCCAGGCGGCCCGCATCGAGATGTCCCGCTGGGCCGGCTGGCGCGTGAAGGACATCTTCAGCGGCAACGAGTTTCCCCCGATCACCGAGACGCCCTACACGTTGACCCTGGGTCCACACACGTTCTTCTGGTTCACCCTGGAGCGGCCCGTCGAGCCGACCCGCCGGGAGGCGGAGCAGGTCCGGGAGATCCAGTCCGACGGCACGTGGGAGGACCTGCTCGACAGCAGCGCCGCGCCCCAGGTGCTCGAGGTATTGCGCGAGTACCTCCCGCGGGCCCGGTGGTTCGGCGCCAAGGGCAAGAGCATCCACAAGCTCGCGATCGTCGATCGCCTCGCCGTGCCGACCTCGACCACCAGGATCTTTGTCCTTCTGGTGCAGATCACGTATACGGACGCCTCGTGGGACCACTATATCGTGCCCCTCGGGTTCGCCGAGCGCGACCAGCAGCAGAGACTGGCTCAGGAGTCGCCGGGTAGCATCATGGCCCGACTGCGCTGGCGGGACACCGAGGGTACCCTGTATGAAGCCACGATCCAGCCGGATTTGCATCGCGCCTTGCTGGGGATGATCGCGCGCGGGCGCAGCCGGAAGATGGACGGCGGCCGCGTCCTCAGCCGTCATGGCACCGCGTTCGGGGCGATCCTCGGCGACAAGGCCCTGCCTCTCGCCTCGCGCGTCTTCGGCGGCGATCAGTCCAACACCGCTGTCGTCTACCAGGACACCTTCTTCCTGAAGCTCTACCGCCGGGTGGAGGAAGGGGTCAATCCGGATGCCGAACTATCCCGCCTGCTGACGGAGAGCACGAGTTTCCGGAATGTGCCCGCGTACGCCGGCGCCATCGAGTGGCGACGGGAGGAGACCGCGCCCATCACCCTGGCCCTGTTGCTGCAACTGGTCCCCAACCAGGGTGACGCGTGGTCGTTCGCCCAGGACAACATCGACAGCTCACTCAGCCATGCGCTGACGCTGAGGGGTCGAGGGGGTGCCCCGCCGGAGCTGCCGGCGTCCCTGTTTGACGTTCACCCGGACGCGATTCCGTCCGTCGTGCGCGACTTTATCGGGCCCGTGCTGCTTGAAATGATCGGCCTGCTCGGACGGCGAACGGGCGAACTCCACCTGGCCCTGATGTCACTTGCCCAGACCCCCGAAGTGACGCCAGAGCCGTTTTCTCTGCTTTACCAGAAATCTCTTTACCAGTCGATCCGCGGACTGACTTTGAAGGTCCTCGGGGAGTTGGAGAGCAACCTGCGGACTCTGGATGCGCCGGCAGCCGAAGCGGTGAAAGGAGTGCTGGCGGCACGCAAGGCCATTTTCGGCCGGATCCACCGCCTCATCGACAAGAAGATCGAGGCAATGAAGATTCGCACACACGGCGATTATCATCTCGGGCAGGTCCTTTACACCGGCCGGGATTTCGTTATCATTGACTTCGAAGGTGAGCCGAGCCGGCCCATCACGGAGCGGCGTCTGAAGCAGTCGGCGCTGCGTGACGTGGCCGGCATGGTCCACTCGTTCCACTATGCGGTCCACGGCAGTCTCCTGCTGCGAGCCGCCAAGTGGGCGGCCGATGCGGATTACCTGCGGCCGTGGGCGGACCTCTGGTATGCCTATGTGGCCGGCGTATTCCTGCATTCGTACATGACGAGCGTGGCCGACAGCACTGTGGTCCCGAAGGATGAGAAGGACTTCGCGCTTCTCTTCGAGGTATTCCTGTTGGAGAAGGCTCTCTACGAGCTGGGCTACGAACTGAACCACCGTCCGGACTGGCTGATGATTCCGGTACACGGCATCGAACAAGTACTCAAGTGATTTATGATTTACGATTTCTGATTTGAGAAGGTGCGTCCGGCGACGGCACCAGCCAAATCATAAATCATAATTCATGAATCGTAAATCCGAGGGGTCTTCATGGCGGAACAGACGCAGGTTCAGACGAATTTCAGTCTGTTGACGGATCACGACATCTACCTGTTCAAGGAAGGCAGTCACTTCCGCCTTTACGAGAAGCTCGGCGCCCACGTGGTCCAGAACGGCAGCGTCAAGGGAACGTATTTCGCTGTATGGGCTCCCAACGCTGCCCAGGTCTCGGTCGTGGGCGACTTCAACGAGTGGAATCCCCAAAGCCACCCGCTGGCATCAAGATGGGACGGGGCCGGGATTTGGGAAGGCTTCATCCCCCGCCTGGGCAAGGGGTCTCTCTACAAGTATCACATCGTCTCCCACCACAACCATTACCGTGTCAACAAGGGTGACCCGCTGGCGTTCTTCTGGGAGATGCCGCCCAACACCGCGTCGGTGGTCTGGGACCTCGATTACGCCTGGGGCGATGCAGCCTGGTGCCAGAAACAAGCGGCGCACAATTCGCTGCACGCTCCGATCAGCATCTATGAAGTCCACCTGGGCTCCTGGCGGCGGGACCCGAGCAACCCGAGTCGGCTGCTGAGCTATAACGAGATCGCACCGATGCTGGTAGAGTATGTGCAGGAGATGGGCTTTACCCACGTGGAACTGATGCCGGTCATGGAACATCCGTTCTACGCCTCGTGGGGCTACCAGACGCTGGGCTACTTCGCCCCGAGCCGCCGGTATGGCTCGCCGCAGGACCTGATGTACCTGATCGATCACCTGCATCAACACGGCATTGGCGTCATTCTGGACTGGGTGCCTTCGCACTTCCCGACCGACGAGTATGGCCTGGGCTATTTCGACGGCACGCACCTCTACGAGCACGCGGACCCGCGCCTCGGCTTCCACCCCGACTGGCGCAGCGCCGTCTTCAACTATGGGCGTCACGAAGTTCGCGAGTACCTGATCAGCTCCGCCTGTTTCTGGCTGGACAAATATCATGCGGACGCTCTCCGCGTGGACGGCGTCGCCTCGATGCTCTATCTCGACTATTCGCGCAAGGACGGCGAATGGATCCCGAACGAGCATGGCGGGCGGGAGAACCTGCAGGCCATCGGGTTCCTGCGGCGGTTCAACGAAATGGTCTACCGGGATTTCCCGCATATCCAGACGATCGCGGAGGAATCGACGGCCTGGCCGATGGTGACCAAGCCCACCGACATCGGCGGCCTGGGCTTCGGCATGAAGTGGAACATGGGCTGGATGCACGACGCCCTCGAATACTTCAGCCAGGACCCCATCCACCGCAAGTATCACCAGGGCAAACTCTCGTTCTCCATCCTGTACGCATTTTCCGAGAACTTCATCCTGCCGCTGTCGCACGACGAGGTCGTGCACGGCAAAGGCTCGCTCTACGGCCGGATGCCCGGCGATGGCTGGCAGAAGTTTGCCAATTTGCGGCTGCTCTTCGGCTACATGTACACCCATCCCGGCAAGAAGTTGCTGTTCATGGGCGGCGAGTTCGGCCAATGGCCGGAGTGGCAACACGACCACAGCCTGGAATGGCACGTTCTGGAGCACCCGCAGCATCGCGACCTGCAGAAGTGGGTCCGCGATCTCAATCACTTCTACCGGGCCGAGCCCGCCCTCTTCGAGTTGGACTTCGATCACAAGGGTTTTGAGTGGATCGACTTCCACGACGCCGACAACAGTGTGCTGAGCTATCTGCGCCGCAATAAGGCCGGCGACGGCGTGCTGGCGGTGGCGTGCAATTTCACGCCCGTACCCCGACACAACTACCGCGTGGGCGTTCCCCAGGGCGGCTTCTGGAAGGAAGTCCTCAACAGCGACGCCAAAGACTACGGCGGCAGCGGCCAGGGCAACATGGGGGGTGTCGAGGCCTCCCCCGCCTCCTTCTACGGCAAGTTCGAATACACGCTGTCCGTGACTCTCCCCCCGCTGGGGATCGTCGTCTTCCAGAAACAGCCGTCCAGCGAGCCGGCACCCCCACCGTCACCGGAGAAGAAGGAGCCCAAAGCCCGAAACCCGAAAAAGACTGAGATTCCGAAGCCGCAATGACCGAAACCCATCCTCCGGGTGAAGGCGGGAATCTCCGAGACCGCGGGTGAACATGGCTGAACGCCGATGTGACCGATAGTTCCGCCCTTGCGAAGGACGCCAAGCGCGCCCCTGTCAGCGTCCATCCGCGTTCATCTGCGGTTCCACTTCAGGGCATCCGTTTTGTCAGCCGGATATCGTCAACATAGATCCGGCCGGTCCCGCCGGGCTTCGGATTCCTGCGGTCGCCGACGCCCATCACCATCTTCTTGACCGCCCCCACGTCCACACCCGCCGCTCGCACATCGGCGCAAGGAAGGTGCCACCTCTGCCACTCGGTCGCCAGCACCGCCGCCGGATCGGAGTGGACCATCATGGCCATGCGACCGGCACCATCCTCAATCCCCACATACAGAGGCGCGCGACTGTTGTCCGCCTTGCCCCGGAAGTAGAGCGTCAAGGTGTCCGCCCCACTCGTCGTCCAGTTCTGCGTCGTCGACCAAGTGCGCTGTGCCTCCGAGTACCACGGCTTCTTCACATCGCTGTAATCCATCGGCATGGACCGCCCGCCGCCACGCACAATCTGCTCCTCGGCCAAGGGTGCAGGGATGTTGCCGACAACCGCGCCGGTGCCGTTGCCCGCATAGTATGGTGCGTGCTGTGGATCACCTGCGGGGTGATTGGGATCGCCATACTTGAGCCCGTCGATCCAGGTTTGGAAGATGGCCTGCCCAGCCTCGTCGTCGTCCGTGTACTTCTCGAAGTCGTCCACAACGGATACCACAACGTAGTCGGCTGCGGTGAAGCTCCAGATACTGCCTTTCCATGGGCTATTGGGGTCAGCCGCGCTGACCTCGTCGATTCGCCAGTAATAGGTCCTGTTTTACTCCAAATCGCCGGGACCGTAGGTCGTCACCTCCGGCGGATAGCGCCCGCGGTAGACGTCCAGAGTCTTGGTTGTCGCGTTGGCAACCAGTTCCTTGTCGAGCCCAAGGTATACCCACGAAGTCCCAGCCGACGGCCATGAACGTGCTCACTGTTTGCATCTGGGCAGTGGTCTTGCCCGTGCCGCCGACGCTCTTGACTTGACCCGAGGTTTGTGTATTCCAGAAGGAGCCGGCCATATCGTCCTCGTTGGCCCCCACCAGCCCGCCGACATTCTCGGCGCCGCTGACGGGGCCCATACTGTAACAGTAGGTGATCGGGCCGCCGTTCCCCCCCACCAGTCCGCCGACGCGTGAATTGCCGGAAACCGCGCCGGTGTGATAGCACTGGGTCACGGCACCCCGGTCGTTGACTGCCACCAGATGCCCGATAGCATTGATACCGGCGACCGCACCAGTGTCATAACAGCGAGTCAAAGATGCACCCGCCGACAGGATGCCACCGCTCATCCCTACGAGTCCCCCGACTCCCTCATCATGGTGGACCGCAGCAGTGTTCCAGCAGTCGGTCAGTTGGGCAACGGGCTCTCCCCCCAAGCCGGAGCCACTGAACTGCAGAAGGCGTGCTGAGCAGAGCCGGCGGAGATCCGAAGCCACCGAGGAGCAGCATGCTCATGCCACGCGTTCACGTCCGGCCGCAGGTTTCCGTCAGCTTCCTGAGCCTCTCGGCCAGCCGAGGGTCGAGCCGGCCCGGGCGCATCCGCCAGCGCCAGTTGCCCTCCTGCTTGGCCGGCAGGTTCATGCGCGCCTCGGAGCCCAGGCTCAGCACATCCTGCATGGGCGCAACGGCGAGCCGCGCCACGGAGCACATGGCCACCCGCATCATCTCCCAGGCGATGTCCGAGGCCGGGACCCGGCGGCCGAGGTAGTCGAAGAGGCGTCTA
The DNA here is from genome assembly GCA_025459125.1 of Planctomycetota bacterium. Classification (GTDB taxonomy): domain Bacteria; phylum Planctomycetota; class Phycisphaerae; order Sedimentisphaerales; family Anaerobacaceae; genus PLanc-01. The sequence goes on from JALORE010000062.1 coordinate 17,785, forward strand.
CGTTTCTCGCCTTTCATCTCTTTCTCGAACCAGCCGCGGGTCGTGTTGTTGTCGTGCGTGCCGGTGTAGACGATCGAGTTCTCCGCGTGGTTGTGGGGCAGGTACGGATTGCGGGCCGGATCACCCCCAAAGGCAAACTGCAGCACGGTCATGCGGGGGAGACGGTACTGGGCGATCACCTCGCGGACATCCGGCGTGATCTGCCCCAGGTCCTCCACAAAGATGGCGGCGAGCGGGCTGTGCCGGAACAGTTCGCGGAGGAAGCGGTCGTGCGGGACCGGCGCCCATTTGCCCCGCATGGCGTTCTTGTGACTCGCCGGCACCTCCCAATACGCGATCAGGCCGCGGAAATGGTCGATGCGGACGAAGTCAAACAGAACCAGGTTGTGCTTGATCCGCCCCATCCACCAGGCGAAGCCGGTTTCCTCCAGGCGCGGCCAATCATAGACGGGGTTGCCCCAGAGTTGCCCGGTCGCGCTGAAGTAGTCCGGCGGGACCCCGGCGACGAACCGTGGTTTCTTGTCCCGGGTCAGGCGAAACAGGTCCGGATGGGCCCAGACGTCGGCGCTGTCGTAGGCGACGTAAATGGGCACATCCCCGGCCACCTGGATGCCGCGCTCGTTGGCGTACCGCTTGAGACGCAAGTACTGCCGGTAGAAGATGTACTGGCAGAAGCGCTCCCGCTCGACCGATTCGGCCAATTGACGGCGGACCGCGTCCAGGGCGGCGGTGTCCCGGTCACGGAGGGCCGTGGGCCAGTCACTCCACAGCCGCCCCCTGTGATGTCTTCTCAGACTTACGAAGTCGGCATAAGGTTCCAGCCACGCGCGATGTTCCTCCACGAAAAGCGAGAACTCCGGCGGTCTGGGCGCCGCATTGAACCTCGTGAAGGCGATCGCAAGCAGCTTCTCCTTGTACGAGGTCACCTTCTCGTAGTGGACCGCCTCTGCCGGCCCAGCCGGCGGGTCCGAGACCTCCCGTTTCGTCAGAAGACCGTCCTCGTACAACAGGTCCGGGCTGATCAGCAGTGGGTTGCCGGCAAACGCCGACAGGCAGTTGTAGGGGGAGTGCCCGGTCTTCACCATCGTGTGATTCAGAGGCAGCACCTGCCAGTAGTTCTGGCCCGCGGCCTGGAGAAAGTCCACGAACTTGTACGCCTCGGGGCCCAGGTCACCGATGCCCTGCCGGGAAGGCAAGGACGTGACATGCATCAAGATTCCGCTGGATCGTCGCCGTAACATCTCTGATTTATGAATTATGAACTATGATTCGTGATTCTATCTTCCTGTCCTAACGCCAGCGCCCGCACGGCAGGCGACCGACCACAGGAATGCAGAGATCATAAATGATAAGTCACAAATCGTAAATCATAAATCAGAAATCTCCTACGGCAGCGTCAGGCCCAGGCGCTGCGCCAGGTTGCCGAAGTGCTCCACCCATTCCGCGGCCTTGACGTCGCCGGATGCGCCTTTCTGCTTCATCTGCGGGTACCGGCCCTTGGCGATGGTGAAGAAGACGTTTTGCGCGTGCTGCAAGTCCATCTCCGGCGTCAGCAGACGCAGAATCTCCACGCCTTTTTCGATGGACCACAGCAGGTGGAAATTCTCGGGCGCATCCTCCCACAGGCTGGCCAGACTGTTGATCTTGCGGCTGCCCTCGAAGCTCAAACGCTCCTTGTCGAGGCTCAGCGACAGCCGTTCCACCTCGTCGGCCAGGTCCCGCAGCCGGTTCAGATCGATGTCGTCTTCCTGGATCGCGGCGCAGATGTCTTCGTTCAGGATGAACTCCGCCGGCTCGGACAGGGCCTTGGGCAACGGCATGTTCATGTTGCGGATCATCTGCATGATGGCGTAGTTGTGCTCGTAGATGTGGCGGAACGAGCTCTCGATCTCCCGCCAGGTGCTTTCGAGCAGCCAGTTGAGGATCTCCCGCTGCTGATCCTTGAACAGGTGGGTCAGGGAGTAGTTTTTGCCGTCGAACGCCACGTTCATGAGGCGCATGACCTCGTTGCTGTCGCCTTTGCGGAAGGCCTTCACCAGGTCCTGGCGGATGCGTTTGAACTGATCGTCGGCCATGCGTCCCTGCACGGAGGCGAACAGATGGTGATCGCCGAGGTAGAGCACCGCCGAATCGACCGCGTAGTCCTCCAGCGTGATGTTCGAGCGGATCTTCGAGCGGCTGGTAGTGAGGACCTGCACGCCGGCCTCGGCGTGCTCGAAATCCTCGATCCGGGCGGAATAGCAGTAGATGTCGATCGATTCCTCGGACGATTCCTCAAAGACCGAGCTGAGCGCGAAGTGGGCGCCGACGCGGTGTAGATCGACGCGGGCCGGCTCGACGTAGGCCTCGTACACTTCTTTCCCGTTGGCGTGGGGCCTCCGGTTCGTCGGGGCGTTCAAGAGCATGTTCTTGAACTCGGGCTCCAGGTTCCAGTTCTGGATTTCGTGGCACAACTGCATGGCCCGCGCGGCGTACATCATGACCTGCACGGTCTCGATGCCGGAGATGTTGTCGAAGAACCAGCCGCAACTGGTGTACATCAGCATGCCGTTGCGCTGCATCTCCAGCAGCTTCAGGAATGTCACCTTGTCGTGGTGATCCAGCTCGCGGCCGGCAACCCGGGCGATGAAAGCGTCCACGGTCTTGGGCGACCGATCGTTGAGGACCTGGACGTATTCATTCCGGACCCGCCAAGGGTCGGGGTTGTAGGCCGCCATGCGGTCCTGGTAGACGGTCGCCAGCCGATCCCGCAGCCAGTCGAAGGCCTCGCGGAGCGGGGCGCGCCATTGCTGCTGGCCCGAGCGGGTGTGGTCGGCCGCACAGCCGCAGTTGCTGCGCCACCGTTCCACGCCGTGGACGCAGCTCCACGAGCTGTTCTCCCAGATCTCCACCTCCTGATCGGGCGGAAATCTCTCCAGGTACTCCGGGTAAATCGTGATGCGCGCGAGCTGGTTGGCCTTGATGTGGTGCAGGCAGTATGCCAGCGCCATGTCGCCGTGATGATGATGGTGCCCGAAGGACTCCCCATCCGTGGCGACGTGCACCAGGTGGGCCTGTTCGCCGTCGTTGGGAAAGGCTCCGGTCAGCCGCAGGGCGAAATTCTCGCCGCTGTGAAGCAGCCCGCCATAGGCGATGCCGTGAGAAACAGGCCCATTATAGAAAAACAGCACGATCTGCTTGCCCGAGGGGAGATCGCACAGATAGGGCACGCTCGTGTCCATATCGCCTTCGTTCACATCGTGCCAGCGGCGCTGGCCCGTGAGGCGACGGACGCGCTTCGCCTGCCGGGGCGCCAGGACCGTGAACTTGATGCCATGCGCGACGAGCACTTCCAGGGTCGCCAGATCGACCGCCGTCTCCGGCAGCCACATCCCCTCCGGCTCCCGCTGGAAGCGTCTTCTGAAGTCCTCGATCCCCCAGACGATCTGCGTCTCCTTGTCGTGGGCGTTCGCCAGGGGCATGACCATGTGGTTGTACGCCTGAGCCATGGCGCAACCATGCCCGGAGAACTTCTCCCGGCTGCGCCGGTCCGCATCCAGCACCTTGGCGTAGACGTCCGGGGCGTGCGTTTCCAGCCAATACATGAGCGTCGGCCCGAAATCGAAGCTCATGCTCTCGTAGTTGTTGACGATCTCGATGATTCGTTTGTCCGGACCCAGAATACGGGAAGCCGCATTCTGCCGGTAGCACTCCTCCGTGATTCGCGCGTTCCAATCGTGGTAGGGATACGCCGAGTCCTGCAACTCGACATATTCCAACCACGGATTCTCCCTGGGTGGTTGGTAAAAATGTCCGTGTATACAAACGTGTTTATCCATCCAGTAACCTTTCTGTCCATCATCCGGCACAAGATGGGCAACTGCCATGACCTGCGACGGCCCCCTTTGCCCAGATTCTCGCTCCTGCCCTGCCGGGTGTGAACCTGGGAAACCGTAGGTAGCAGCAGTCACCATTGGCCCTCTCGGACCGGCCCTGCTGTCTACCGCGCCAGTCTTTGAAAGTGTCGATAATACAACAACTTAACACACTACGCAACCACGCGGTTCAATTTCTTGGCTGGCGAAGACCGAGGGGCGGGTACAGGGCGGCCCCGGCGCAAGAGAGTGAATAAGACCGCCGGTGCGATGGACGGCCGGAGTCTTCGGGTCATTGCGCGGAGTCGTTCCGGCGTGTCGTGTCCAGGGAGTCTCCCGGCCCCATCAGGAAAGCCGGTCAGGGACGACACACCCTTACTGGGCCGGGGTACACCGGATGACCGTGGCTGCTACACAAGGAAGGTTGACGCCGTCGCGGGGAAGAAGCCTCGCGCACGCGGTCTTGTGACGCGGAGGCTGCGAGGGTCCGCCCGGTGTGGACTGCCCCTTCGGGGGACGACGCGTCGGTCATTCTGGCCTGGTTCAATCTGGCACGCATCAGGGGGGTGCGGCCGGCATACAGGGGCAGGTTCAGGCCTCCACGCAGGGCGAACCTGGGCTCCCCAAACGCGATCCATCGCGTTTGGTGGGGCTCCCAGCCGCGGGATTATGCGGCTGGGGCCCCGGGTCCCTGTCCCCGTTCGCCTCTTAAGGCGTGCGTCGTCGCACGACAGTTCCCACGATCGCACTGCCCTAAAAGGCGAGCGGGGACGCTCGCCCTACGAAGATCGGCATCCACCGCCACGACATCTCGGCCGTACCCCATCAGGGTAACACCGCGATCCCGCCGAAGGAGATGATCACATACGTGACGTGCCCATCGGCGGCATTGATCGCGAAGTCCTCGATGTCACCGAGGTTCTCGTTCGTGGTATTCTGCACCTGCAGGCCCGGCCCGGGGCATCTGGCTCGGCGACGTCTGGGATCGTTGCCCGGTCGCCGACGGGGCCTTCCGATCCTGGGTCGTCGTTGGCCCCTGGTTCTCGTTGGCTGATCGCTCCGCGGCCCAGACCTAGGTGCAGAGTGTGGCCACGGGACCCACGACTAGAAGCCCTTTCAAAAAGACTCTCGCGTTGCCCATTTGTCATCCCTTCATTGAAAAGATTTCCCCAGCCTGAGCCCACGACCCCAGCGGCCGTTTGTTGCAGCCCAGGCAATTCGCTCGTCCTGCACGCGGAAACAGAAACCCTCGCTTGCAGACAACCCCATTCGAGCGGAGCTACCCATCGGGCAAGGGTGGATTGCGCGTGGGGTGAATCCCTATTCAGACGGCCCTGCCGCCTGATCATCGCCGGTGAAACGATCTACGATACGAGAAAGGGAGGAACTGCGCGGCCCAGGCGACCCCGCCACTTCCCCAACCCGGGAGAGCGCCGCAGGTCAGAAGATCGCGCCGCATGTACGTGGTCCCGTGTCGCAGGTGAGGCGAAGCTCGTCGTCCCGCGCTTCCCCAGCTTGCCCCCGAAACCGGAAGAAGAAAGAGGCATGCCGGGACAACCCGAGCGTTTCGGGGGAACCAAAGGCCGGTGTGAATTCCGCCGACAGGACGCCGGTATCGCGATGGTCGGGAGACAGCGTGGCCAGCTGACACAGATAGGTCCGCAGAGCGGCAGGATGCTCCGTCAAGACGAAGGGGAAAAAGCCCCAGAACGGGTCCGCGCCCCGCGCTGCCGCGTGGCCGACGCACGCGTCGGCTCGGAGCCATAGCAGTTGGCACACGAAACGCACATCGCTCCGGCGGCTATGGACAGGGAAGGAACGGATTGGCGCATCTGAACAAGGATGTTGCTCAGGCACTCTTGGGCTCTTCCCTTGTTGTGCCATGCGCCGACAGTCATGTCAAGGATTTCTGTTATTTGGCCAACTCCCCAAAGCGGTGGACGATGGCCAGGGCCGGATCCAGCGGAACGTCTACGGCCTGCACATTTGCGGTAATCTCGATCACCGGCTTGGCCGGCAGTTTCTTGCCCTCGAATTCCGGGAGCCACGGCTTCTGGGCTTCCAGCATTTCCCGCGTCATATCGCGGACTTCCTTCAGCGTGCAGACCGCCGACGTCAGCGGGTCCAGCGCGAGCGCCTGCATGGCGTACTCGGGATTGCCGGTCAGGGCGGCTTCGACAGCCAGTTGCTGAACCGTAATATTACTCTGGTTCAGCGCGGCGCATTGCGGCGGCAAGGCGCCGATCCGGACCGGGTGCAATCCCCGGGCATCGACGAAGACCGGCACTTCGACGCAGCAGCCCTGCGGCAGGTTGGTGATGTAGCCGTCGTTGCGGACGTTGCCGTTAAGCCGGAACACGTTGCCGGTCTGGGCGGCTTCCAGGATATACGAGCAGTACTCGACACTGCGCCGCTCGATCTTCTTCGATTCCGTCGCCAGGTAGTCGACCGTCTTGTACTTTTCCGCCAGCATGTTGCAGTAGTGGTAGTAGGCCCCGGAAGCCCCGCCGAAAGCGGGCTGGTCACAGTACAGGTCCAGGGCCCGGCGGCTGCTGCGGAACCATGGTACGTACTCCGACAGATGACCGGTGCTCTCGGTCATGAAGTAGCCGAAGTGCCGCATCACTTCGCCCCGGACCTTCTCATTGGCGTAGTACGCGGGCTTCTCGATGTTCTGGCGCAGGAGTGGGTATAGGTCGCGGCCGTCGCGCTTATCCCGCAACGCCAGGAACCAGGCCATGTGGTTGATGCCGGCACAGACGTAGTCCACCTGGTCTTTGGGGACCTCCACATACCGGCTGATCAGATCGAGCGTGGTCTGCACGCCGTGGCATAGCCCGATGAATTGCACGTTCGCCACCCGCCCGAGAGCCGAGCAGTTGGCGCCCATGGGGTTGGCGTAGTTCAGGAGAATCGCCTCGGGGCACAGTTCGTTCATATCCGAGGCCATTTCCGCCAGCACCGGGATCGTGCGCAGGGCGCGGAAGATGCCGCCGGGACCGATGGAATCCGCGATGCACTGGTCCACGCCGTAACGCAGGGGAATCTCGTAATCCATGCGGAAGGCCTCGACGCCCCCCACCTGGATCATGTTGATCACGTACTTGGCCCCATCCAGCGCCTCCCGCAGGTCGAGCGTCGCGGTCACCCTGGCGGGCAGCTTGTTCTCCTTGACCACGCCCTTGACGAAGGCCGCCATCTTGTCGAGCTTGGGCTTCGTCCGGTTCATCAGGCAGATCTCGCTGTCCTGCAGCGCCGGCGTGGCCAGAATGTCCATCGTCAGCGTCTTGCAGAAAATGAGGCTTCCCGCTCCAATCATCACGATCTTCGGTTTCGGCATGGCACGGCTCCCATATTGATTATGGATGATTGATTATTGATGATTGAACGACACCTGCCGTCGCACGGGCACAAATTATCAATCATCAACTATCAATAATCAATCTCTAACGCGGTTCTCCAGCAGGTACAGCCCGCTCTTGCCGGGGGCGACCACATCGAGGTCGCCATCGGCATCGATGTCCACCACGGCGGTATTGATCCCAAAGCCGACGCGCCCGCCTTCATGAATCGTATGGCGTGTCCAGCTCTTCGTCGCAACGTCAAACTTGTAGTAGTAGACACAGACCGGGTCGTTCTCCCCCGGATCGTTGCCGTTGTGGGCATAGTACCGTTTGCCCGTGACCAGCTCGGCCGAGCCGTCGTTATCGAGGTCGGCCATGACCATGAAGTGCGGCTGCGACCAGGACTTGTCCATCAAGTGCCTCTCCCAGGTGCGCTCGCCCTCCTTCGTGACCTGCTCCAGCCAG
>JALORE010000306.1 GCA_025459125.1 Planctomycetota bacterium
GAAGAATGGATCAAAAGGCTTCGCACGCCGTCCGAGGCAAACCCCACTTATGGTTACATGTGGTGGCTCAATCGCAGCCCGGCAAGAGTGCCTGGATGGCCTGAATCCGTATTCACTGCCGTGGGATTTGGCGGCAACTATGTGGCCGTTGACCAGGACCGTGACCTGCTGGTCGTAATAAGATGGCTCGAACCCTCGAAAATGGTTGACTTCTTTCAGATGGTTTCCGATGCCGTGACGCCGTAGGGGCTCGCTCACTCCGTAGGCATCGAGGGTCGGCTGCTGAAATGAACTGTCGTTCATGTTAGTCGCGAATTGGCCATTAAATCCGTTGCACCACTACCGGCGCTCCCATGACTCCGTTCTGATAAATCACTTATGAATTTGATGTTCTTCGGGACTGGTAGATAATAGGCCGGCCGGTTGTAGTCGGGTTGTATAGATTTGGCCGACGCGAAGAGGGAGCATTTCAGATACATCGATGTCCCAATTGCCGCGTCAGTGGAGCGAGTGCTGATCCGGACCAGCGACAGCAGTAAGGCTGAGAGCAGGGAATAGGGGGGAGCCCTTCCGAAACACGCGCACAAAGAGGGAGACGGGCTCAATCTACGTCGGAGTGGCTGTAGGCTTGTCTCTGTGTTGCGACCTGCCGTCACCGGCGTCATCGTGCTGAGGTCTACTGATCTCTGGCCGCTTGACAGGCACAGGCGATGCCGGACGCGGTTTGATGGGAGGATGACGCCTCACCTGCAGACATTCTTACAGGGCCGAATTGGGGTCTTGTGCGAGTTCCTTCGCCTCATGAAGAAGGCGGTTTAGATCGTCGCGGCTGAAGTAACGCCCGCGCCGAAAGACACCCTCGATCTGTCGCACGTTCCTGATGTCCTCCAATGGATTGCCACGGACAAGCACCATGGAAGCCGTCTTACCCTTGGCAATAGCGCCCAGTCGACGGTCCAGGCCCATGAACTTCGCCGGCACGAGTGTGGCGCTGCGGAGCACGTCCACGGCCGGAATCCCTGCATCTTGCCAAATGCCCATCTCCTCGTGAACTGAGTAGCCCGGGACTATCCCGGGAAGCATCAGGTCGGTGCCCACCATGAGCGGCACGCCGGCCTTGTTCAGCTCCTTGACCAGCGACACCCACTGTCGCCAGATGAAGTCGGGCACGTCATTCTGTTGAGCCCATAGCAGCTTCCACATATCGCGAACACGGCCCGAGATGTACTCACTCCCGGGGAAATCCCCGGCCCGGACCGCACTCATCTTCGTCCCGATCTGGAACGCGACGACCGTCGGACAGACGGTCAGGCCGCTTGCTTTGAGCCTGAGGCAGGTACTCCGCAGTCGCTCGGGGTTGACCTCGCTGAGACGCTGCAAGTATCCGGCGTCCGATCCCATGCCGGCGTATTGAAATTTGACAGGCTCTCCCAGCAAGCTGCCGGTGACCTTCTCAAAACCGAAGAAATGCTCGCTGCTTCGCAGACCGGCCGCGGCGGCTTCCTCGATGTAGATCGAATCCGGAACGTGCCCGACGACCTTGAGCCCCTGTTGTTGCGCCTCGTCGGCGATTGCCTGGAAGACCTCCTGGTCGAGGCCGCTATAGACCTTGATCATATTCACGCCAGCCTTGCCCTGCTCGCGCACCGCCGCTCGTCCTTCTTCGGGGGTCTTGATCCCCAGCGAGATCGGCGGAATCAAGGGCGGGTCGCCGTCGAGAATAGCGCCCGTGGCGATCATCTCCGGCCCCAAGGTCTCCCCGCGGTTGAGGCTGTCCCGAAGTTTCAGGATGTAATCGTTCGGCATCCCCATGTCCCGAACGAGCAGAACCCCATTGGCGATCATCAGTCGCCCGAATACGGGTGCGTCGAAGTAGTGAACGTGCGCGTCGACGAGGCCGGGAATCAGGTAGAGGCCGCGACCAGCGATCGCTTTTTCGGATTCGGGGACGCCGGACCCGGTCCGCGCGTCGATCTGGTCAATTCGATCGCTCACGATCGTGACGACTCGACGGGGGACGACGATCCCCCGTTCTACGTCGACGATGTTCACATCCGTGATCACGTACGTGCTTGCGGGTGGAGGTGTGACTGCGACCGACGGGGCAGTAGCGCCGCGTGCCATCGGAAGCGTGGCAGCGCACAACGACAATAGCACAAGATTTCTCATGGGGATCTCCCCTACTATCGCAACTGTCTTCCAGGTGCTGCACGACTCCTGATCTGACATCTCCCCTATGACCCCCGCCCGGCAACAGCGCCGATCTCCCAATGTAGAAGTATACTGCCGTTCCCCCGGGGAATTCAACTGCAAGATGCTCGCATGCACGATAGGGATTTGCCCTTCGGACATGGAGAAGAAGGTTCCACAGCCGCTCGTTGCCTCGCTTTTCCTGCGGAACACAGGGATTTGGAATCATGATTGAATGTTTGGGGGCGGGGTTCAGTGGAAGCAGAAGCGCAGCGGGGCGTTTTGGACTCACGGCTACCCGGGACAACGGATGAGCAGCGAGGGCGTCCGCCGGACCCCGGCCCACAAGGGCGCCGGTAGCCGGCAAAAACGGCTGGAAGCTTCTGCCCAAGCGGCTCAAGAACGTGATGAAGCTGGAGGGGCCGCGTCTGTTTGTGTTCAACACCTGCCGCCCGTCATTCGGACGGTCCCGTCCTACCCGGCGATGAGATCGGCACGGACGATGTGGACTCTCGGGCGGAAGATCGGGCGGGCGATGAAACCCCGCATCGGCTGTTGAGCGAGGAACAGGTGGCGGTGGCAAGGCAGATCCGAGACGATAATTGCCCCCTATCCATTGCCAGTCTCTGGTGGTCGGCTTTCACACATCGGCTCATGTCGGTCAACCGTCGCCCCTCCGCCAACGTCCTATCTTGTGGAATATACGTGGATCGTGCAACAGCAAATGCGTACTCTGGAAAGGGGCGAAGACCATGCCTGGGAACCTGAGCCTTCATACGGTCGTGTCGATTTCCGTGTGTATTTGCCTCGGCCCTGCGGCCAATCTGATCCTGTATCCTGCGACCACGTGCACGCCACCTGATCTGGTGTCTCCGACGCGATTGAGCGACGGGAGCGAAGTGGTCGTGGTGTACCTGAAAGGCGGCGAGTATGCTGTCGTGCCGGTCACCGTAGAGAACGCGCCGCCCAGCATCTCCTACGGCGGCAGGAAGATCGGCACGGGCAACCAGCTTCAGGCCGATGCCAATGATTTCCCGACACTGGCGAGGACGGGACTGCATTCCCCGGAGGAGCTAAACAGGACCGAGAGGATTACCGGCAAACCCATCGAGGTGATCACAGCAATCGGCCGGCCGGGCAGTTCCTCCGGCGAGGGCTTCCTGGCCGCCGACGAGGACATCCTTTCGGTCCTAAGAGGCGACAATCGCCTGGTCCAGCGGCTGGGACTGACTCATCCAGAAATGGCACAGCCGCTGTTTCACATCTGGAACCTGATCCTCAAGGAATACGAGTTGGGCCGGGTCGGCCGCCGTTACGACAACCTGCAATACGCTCTCTACAATGGCAAGAAGGTCCGATTCGGCGAAGTGCACCCTACTCGCGGCTTCCAGGAATCGATCTTCAACGACGAGATCATGGGGGCCTTCGACATCAGCCTCTTTCGAGATCTGGATGGGTCCGAGCGAGCCTTCCTGGATCGCAAGTATCCTAACCTCAACGAAGGACAGATGGTCGAACTCGTCAGCAGACTCTCGCGCATTCGCACTGGCGAGATGGAGTCCTACTACGTGATGCGATACGGCTTCTATGAGGGGCACACGAGCTATCGCGTGGACCCCATCGCCATCGCCTTCGTCTTCGGCCTGCGAAGCATCGCAGAGATCGAGGCCGCCTTCCCGGGCAGGCTCTACGAAACCCTCACGGGCCACTTCACAGCGTGCCCTCTACGGTCGGAGGCGACACGGTGGTGCAGCAATCACCTTCTACCCGCCCCGGTACGTGGTCGGTTTGCTTTTTGAGGTGTCGGCACCGGACAAAGGCCGAGGTCTCTACCCTTGTTGGGGGTCTGGGGGTACGTTCGATTACTCGGGCCTCCCGCCGTATACTTGACGGAGCTCTGGCCAAGGCAGTGGGTTCCGCACAATGGACGCGGGCCGCCCGGGACGGGAGACGGAGCTCTGGCTCAGGATTCGCACAACGGATGGTGGCTGGGCGGGCCGAGATAGGAAGCTGGGGGGGACGACGGGGTCGGCAGCGGTGTGATATTCTCAACAAAGGGCTTGACGACCTCTGGAGGCCGACTGCAAGTAGTCGAAGTGTCCGAGTAGCGGATCATCCTGGGTCTGCCTGGAGACTGATATTATGTTGAGGAGGCCATCGCCCCGATCCGCCGCTTTGTCCTTTTGCGATTCTACCGGCGGAGTCTCGTCACGGAATCGATGTTCATGGCCGTGATGTTGCCCTGCCCGTCCCGGTCAAAGGAAACCGCGTTCTTGTCGAATTCATCCACCCACCTTCCCTCATTGTCGGGAAGCCGCAGTCGCACGGTCTTCTTTTCGAGGGGATCGTAGACGGCCAAACCATTGTCCTGGTGAAGAACAGTAAACTCGGCCTGCAGGGCCGCCAGCAGATAGGCGCCAAGATAGGGCCGCAAGCGCTCGGGAACGCCACCGTTCGCCTCCGGGGGCCCAGATTTCCTGGGCAACGGAATGACTTGGTGCAACTGCATTTCCACGACCTTCCCGGAGCCATCCTTGTCGAACTTCAAGAAGAGCTGGCTGGCCAGTTTGCAGCGCCAGACGCCCTTTTCATCGGGGTCATTCAAGGCCAAGACAACCTTCCCCGGAATGTCGAGGGCCAAGGCCCCGCCCTGAACGAATACCTTCATGACGCTCCTGTTGGCCGGGTTCGTGTACTCGCCAACGTAGGCCTGGTATTTATCAGAGGCCCCCTCCGGGGCCTGCCCCATGCGGGCCGAGCCGGCCCGGTAATCCAATACCTCCATCTTGCGGGGATTCAGGGCCGTCACCAGAGACTGGAGGGCCCCGATGCGGATATGCCCGGAATCGACACAGTCGATCTCCGCGGCCGTCGCATCGACGGGGATCCAGCCGGCGGGGCCCATGTAGATCTCGTTCCAGCCGTGCTGGCCGAAGACGCCGCCGTAGTTGGGAGCGTACATGCACCCCCAGACGACGCGTGCCGGGATGCCCACGGCCCGACAGAATGTGGCCAAGAGAATGGCATGGGCCCCGCATTCTCCGGCTTTGAGGTCGTACGTCTTGCGGGCGGTCGCCCCGCCGGGGATCGCATAGTGGATATTCTCGGCGACCCACTTGCTCAGGCGGCGCGCCGCCTCCCACGAATCCTTGGAACCCTTCGTGAGTTCTTGCGCCTTTGTGACCAGCACGGGATCATCCGATTCGATGAACTCTTCCGCTTCGAGGTACTTCTTCACGGACTGGTCTTTGCCGAAGTCCGGCGGGAAGGCCGGCGCCCCCGCGCCGTCATACCGCTTGTGCTCAATCTCGAAGACCCCTTCGATGAGATTGTTGTTGATGGTTCCTGCGAAACGCTGGCCGGGTACGTTTAGTCCCTCCTGGGTCACCCACAATCCCGAGGGTTCCAGGGTCGCCTTGACCTTCATGTAGGATATGGCTTGCACATCGGCAATCGTCACATTGGCCTTGGCCAGGATGCTCGCGTCCACGTCGGCCATCTTGATTCGGTTCACGACGGAGGGATCGGCACGATAGCTAATCCGATTGCCAGGGGCCGTGGCCTTGAGCAGATAGCCGCTTTCCATATCCAGCCACATTCTCACTTTCAGGCCCGTCTTTTGGTTCAACTTGTCCAAGATCAGCGCGTTGTAGGTGCTGCCTGCCAGCTCCAACTTCTCCGTGCCCACCCTGGTGTAGGTCGATTTCTGAACTTCGGCGTCTCGCACCTCCAGGATCTCATACGTCTTCTGGTCCAGTTTCTGTTGGACGAAGTCTCGGAGCAGGTGGGGAAACGACAGCGTGTTTTCGAAAACCACCTCCGGTGGCAAGGGGATCTTCACTTCGCGATTACCCGGGGTAGAGGTAAAGCGGGCCGTGTCTCCGGTCACGGAAATCACGGAACCCAGTTTCGTGGGACCTTGGGTGATGTCGCTGTCATGATAGGAAAACCGGCCGGTCACGGGATCGATGTGGTAGGTCAGTCTGAGGTCCGTGTTGAACTGACTCCCGAGGGCGGAGAGCATGGCCAAGGTGTTCTGTTTCAGCAGCGTCATGGTCTTGCCGTCCTGGACCAGGGGCGAGAGACTGATCTCGGAATACCCGCACAGGACCCCGTTGATCTCAATGCCGAAGTACAGCTTCTGGGACTCGGGCGGGCCGGCGTAAGCCTCCTCGCCGAGCAGAGACACCGAAATCAACAGCACCAGGACACCCGTCTGCAGCATACCTTTCGTAGTCTTCATCGCAATCTCCTTGGGCCGGCGGAACCGAAGGCACTCTACCGGGCCGGTTGTGACGCGGCGATCGATTAGGCCTATCGACCCTGTAACGACGATTTGACCTTCTCCACGATGAGGAAGAAGCCGACCTTCGCCGTGGCGCCCATCAGTTGAAAGGTCGGCACGACATACGGAATGACGGCCAGCACTTCACCTTCGAGTTGATTCAGGAACTGCTCCAGTTCCTCTTGGGCCGTCTCCTTTGTGACGTCCAGTTGATGCACCCGGTATCTCATTCTCTTACCCCTTTCCTTGAAGGTAGATGCGCGAGAGGCCGGTTTATTGTGCCCAAAGACGGCAGGCGGTGCAGAATCCCAACGAATCTCGGACAGCGTTGCTCTTCCGGCTTGGCGGGATTGAGGGCGTAATGCGGCCAAAGCCACCGGACGGCGGTCAGGAATGCCGCGCCACGCGTGGAGCCTGGCGATTCTCCGGGAGCGAGGCAGCGACGGCGACGACCGAGGCTGTCTTCGGGAAGTGTTGGCGCGGAAAGCCCAGAATGGATCGGTCCCGGGGGTGTTGGTATAGTATTCTCGTTGCCGCAGGATCCAGAATGAGAATCACGCCCCACGATGCAACTATGATGGGAGATCATGGAATGGCCGGTTGTCTCGGGCCTCCGACCGAGAAGATGAATCGGGCATGGTTTGCGGCGGGACTGACCTTCGCTGCCACGGTGGCGGTTGTCAACTCGCAGAGCTGGCCTGTTCGCTCGTGGATGATCCTGTCGGTGGGATTACTGCTGATCGCCCTGCGATTTCAGTCGCTGGCACTGGTGCTGGAGGTGTTGGCGCTCGACTGGCTGGGCCGAATGCCCTTCGGCAGCGAGCCCGTGCGCTACACGACCGTTGTCACAGCCGTCCTTCTCCTGACGGGGTACGGCCCATCTCGCCTGACACGGGCATTCCTGGTACCGGTAGGCGTCGCGTGGTTTGCGATCGTAGTCGGAATGCCCGGTGGTTACTCTCCCTACGGCTGGGCCGTGCTGGGCTGTGCGGCGGCCTCGCTCGTTCTGTCCGCCGCGGATTGACGCGACCTTCCCGTGGCACCGCGCCAGGTGGACATCGTGGTCAACTCGGCGTCGGGCAACACAATGCATCTGACCCAGTCATTTATCAAGGGCCTCCGGCAAGCTGGAACGGCGGCAACCGTCCATCGCTTTCACTACTTCCAAGATTTCCGGGCAGAACTCGCGGGCGACGCGCTGGTGGTTGCCTTTCCCGTCTACGGCTTCAAGCCGCCCTGGCCGTTTCTGGCCTGGCTGCTCCGCGCTCTACCCAAAGGACGTGGCCGCCCGGCATTCGTCCTATACAGTTGCGCTGGCGGGCCTGAGAACGTGGGACTTCT
>JALORE010000063.1 GCA_025459125.1 Planctomycetota bacterium
GGGCCGGTCAGCGGATTTTGATCGTGGCCAGGGCCAGGGCGGCGAAGGCGGCGGCCATGAGCCAGAAACGCACGACCACCTGGGGCTCGCTCCAGCCGGCCAAGTGGAAATGGTGGTGCAAGGGGGCGCAGCGAAAGAGGCGCTTGCCGTGGGTGTATTTGAAGTAGCCGACCTGCAGGACGACGCTCATCAGCTCGATCACGAAGACGCCGCCGATGATCAGCAGGAGAATCTCGTTGCGGGTGACCAGGGCGCCGTAGCCCATGGCGGCGCCGAGGGCCAGCGAGCCGGTGTCGCCCATGAAGGTCTGGGCGGGGTAGCAGTTGAACCACAGGAACCCGAGGACCGCCCCGAGGATGGAGGCGAAGAAGATGCTCAGCTCCCCCGCTTGCGGGATGTGCGGCAGGAGCAGGTAGCTGGCCCAGGTCTTGGGCATCGCCTGGGACATCGTCTCGGAGGCCACGTAACAGAGGATCACGAGGACCAGGCTGACCATGGCAACGCAGCCGCCCGCCAGGCCGTCCATGCCGTCGGCGAGGTTGACCGCGTTGCTGGTCATGGTGATGTAGAAGATCGCGATCAGGATGAAGGTCCAGGTGGCCAGGGGCAGGCCGTTCTTGTAGAACGGGACCCAGAGCTGCTTGCCATCCTCGATATTGCCGAAGTCGAAGAACAGAAACGACGCGATCAGCACCGCGCCGGCGATCTGGAAGATGATCTTCTCCCAGGCGACGAGGCCGTCGCGGCCGCGCTGGCGGGCGGCGGCGGTCAGCTTGAGCCAGTCGTCCACCGCGCCCAGGGACCCGAACCACAGCAGCACGAAGATGGCCTTCTGGACGAACGGATTGTCCAGCCGGGCCCACAGCAGCGTCGTCGCGATGGCCGAGGACAGGATAATCAAACCGCCCATCGTCGGGGTGTTGGCCTTCTCTTTCGTCAGCTCGTTCAAGGCGGCGTGGTGGAACTCGGGCCGGTCGCCGATCTTCTTTCGCATCAGCCAGCGGATGATTCTCGGACCGATCAGCAGGGAGATGGCCAGGCTGGTCAGGATCGCCACGACGGAGCGGAACAGGACATGCTGATACGCATAGAAGTGCAGCGTATCGGAGAAGAAGCCGCTGAAGTGTCGAAGCAGATGATAGACCATGGAGATGGATGATTTATGATTGATGATTGATGATTTAGAGAAAGACTCCGATCTTCCCTCAATAATCAATCATCCATAATCCTTTGTCAATTCCTGCACCACCTGCTCCAACCGGCCCGTCCGGGAACCTTTGACCAATAGTATATCGTCTTTCCGGAGGAATTCCTTCAGATGGTCGCACACGGCGCGCGTATCGTCGAAACTTCTCGTCTCCAGGGCCTGTCGCGCCGCCTTCCGCGCGGCCCGGGCGGTCGTTTGCGGCGGACCGCCGACCGTGACGAGCAGATCGACACCGGCCTCGGCCACTGCCGTACCCAGCTCCGCATGCAGCGCCTCGGTCTGCGGTCCCAGCTCGGCCATCGCGCCGCAGATGAAGACCAGCCGACGGCGGTCCCCCGCGCCGGCCGGACGCAGGTTGTGCAGCATGGCCAGGGCATTTCTCATCGAGGCCGGGTTGGCGTTGTAGCAGTCGTTGAGCACGGTCAGGCCCCCGACCTGGAGGGTTTCCGCCCGCATCGCGACGCCGGCCAGGCTCTCCAGCGCGGTCGCAAAGGCCGTCAGCGACACGCCGAACTGATCGCAGACGGCCCAGGCCGCCAGAGCGTTTTCCACGTTGCCGGGTCCGGGCAGCGGCAGGCGGATGGGCGTGCCGTCGATGATGAACGTACTGTGCCGGGCTTCGCAGACGATGCTGTCGGCCCGATAACGAGTGCCGTGGGACGTGCCGAACGTGCGGAACGGCCTGCCCCGGCTGCGGCAGGCGGCGACCAGCGGCTCGATCCCGCCATTGACGATCAGCACCCCCCCTTCCCGCAGGCCCTCGGCGATCGAGAGTTTCTCGCGCACGATCGTGGCGAGGTCCCCGAAGCCTTCGAGGTGCGCGGGATGGGCATTGGTCACGAGCGCCACATCCGGCTGGGCGATCCGCGTCAGGTAGGCGATTTCGCCCGGATGGTTGGCGCCGAGCTCGGCGACAACGATTTCGGTCTGCGGCTCGCTGTCGAGCAGGGTCAGCGGCAGTCCGATATCGTTGTTGAAGCTCTTCTGGGCCTGATGAACACGGTAGTCCCGGCCCAGGACGTGATGGACGATCTGTCGCGTCGTGGTCTTGCCCACCGACCCGGTGATCGCCACGACCTTGAAGCCACTGCGGCGCCGGTACTCGCGGGCGAGGTCGCCCAGGGCCTTGATCGTGTTCGGCACCCGCAGGATGGGTCCCGCGGCTGGCGCGAGACCCTCAACGGCCCGCTCGACGACGGCACAGGCCGCGCCTTTGGCAAAGGCCTGCGGCACATAGTTGTGCCCGTCGAACGTCGCGCCGGCGATGGCAAAGAAACACGCGCCGCTCTGGAGCGTGCGCGTGTCCGTGCTGACGCCGGCAAAATCCCTCTGCCTATCGTCCACGGGCTCGGATCCGACGATCCGCGCCAGCAGGCTGACCGGAAGATTCTTCATTCCCTGTCTTCGGTAATTCGCAACCTACGGCCCAGAAACGGATTATGGCACATCCAACCAAAGTGCCGACTATACGCGGACGCCGGGGAGAAATCAAGCCCCCGCTTCTTGCCGCCGGCTCGTTCATATCTTCAAGAAGATCCTGCAGCGGTACAGGTGCAGCAGGATCAGCCACAGGACCAGAGAGGTCCCGAGTGCGACCAGCGTTTCGTGCCAAATGCCCACGTACGGTTTCAGACCGCCGAGAAAGACCTCCGCCACCGAGCCGAGTGCCCAGCCTCGTCCCCAGAAAAGGGCCGTTGCCATGTAGGCGAAGATCGCGTTGACGCCGATCACTTTGAAGAAGAAGCCCCAGCGTCGCAGCCGCCAGACATCGACAACCAGGTAGAACAACCCCAACAGGAGGAAACTCCAGCCCCCGGCGAACAAAACGAACGTGCTGGTCCACCGGTCCTTGACGATCGCGAAGCGCAGGGGACTGGGCAGCAGGCAACCCCAGAGGTAGCCGGCGCTCAGGCAGGCGAGGCCGAGACCCCAGAGCCAGAGGACTTTTCTCTTCTCGGTCTGCGTGCTGAGCAGCACCTGGCCGGCGAAGACGCCGAGCATCGCGGTCGAGGCGTGCGTCAGGATGCCGAGAATCCACCCGAGTCGCCAGCGGCCCTGCAGGTCGCCGAGAATCAGGTCGTTGAGCCAGTCCCCGAAATTGGCGCGCGGGCGGAGGACCCCCATCTCGTGGCCGGGCACCGGGACGAAATTCTGCAGCAGGTAATAGATGAGGAGCAGCGCGGCGCTCGCGACGATCTGCCCGCGCAGACGCAGGTTCAGATAAAAGACCGACGCGACCAGATAGCCCAACGCCAGCATCTGCAGGACGCTGTAGGTGATCTGGAACTGGGCGGGGTCGTAGGTGAGGAGGTTGCCGTTGACGATCATCCCCAGGAAGACCAGAACCACAACGCGAAGGAGGAGGTGGGCATAGATGCGCACCCTGGGGTCACCCCGTTGCAGGCGGTGGTTGACGGAGAACGGGATCGCGACGCCGATGATGAACAGAAACAGGGGGAAGATCAGGTCATAGAAGCGAAACCCCTCCCATTCGACATGCGTGAACTGCTCCTGCAGGGTCTTGCAGAGGGGGTGATCCACGTGCGGGCAGAAGGCGCGGACGATCCGGTCGAAGCCGACGATCATGAACATGTCGAATCCGCGCAGGACATCGAGCGATTCCAGCCTCTCCCGCGGCGCGCGTGTCAGGGAGGGCGGAGTGTCGGCCAGAGCTACGTTCACCGGAGTCATGGTGTGCCTGTCCTGCAAAGGTCCCTGCGATGAGAGAAAGACACCCGCCCACGCTTCTAGCGAGATCGGGCGCAGGATCGCGCTGCGAGGCACTGGCGGGCAATGTCCTGGTCGCGGAAATCGAACTTCCGGGTGCCGATGATCTGGTAGGTCTCGTGCCCCTTGCCGGCCAGCAGGACAATGTCGTCTGGGCGGGCGCTGCCGAGGGCCAGCTCGATGGCGTTCTTTCGGTCCGGCTCGACCACGATGCTCTCGGAATCCGGATCTTCGAACCCCGCCATGATGTCGGCGATGATGGCCTCGGGCTTTTCCGTCCTGGGGTTGTCGCTGGTGACGACGATCACGTGGGCGAGTTGCTCGACCACGCGGGCCATGCGCGGCCGCTTGGTCTTGTCCCGGTCGCCGCCGCAGCCGAAGACCACGATCAGCCGGCCCCGGCACAGCGGCTTGAGCGTCGTCAGGACATTGTAGAGGGCGTCATCCGTATGGGCGTAGTCGACCAGGACCGCGAACTCGCCGGCGCCGGCGACCTTCTCCAGCCGTCCCGGCACACCCGCCAAGGCTGACAGCCCCCGGGCCACGGTGCCCAGGTCCAGGCCCGCACCCAGGCAGAGGCCGGCGGCGGCCAGGTGGTTCGCGACGTTGTACCGGCCCAGCAGCGGCGTATTCACCCGTTCCCGGCGCCCCTGGTACTCGAGCGTGAAGCTCGTCCCTGCCACGGTCATCGATTCGATCCACGCGGTCAGGTCCGCCGGCTCATCGACCGCGTACCAGCAGACCCGCGCCCGGGTCGCCCGGGCGATCGACTGCGCTTCGGGCACCTGCTTGTTCAGCACCGCAGTTGCCTCCGGAGCCAGGGCGGTGAAGAGGCGGGTCTTGGCCGCGAGGTAGTTCTCCTTGGTCCGGTGGTAATCCAGGTGGTCGCCCGTCAGGTTGGTGAAGGCCGCGGCCCGGAAGTCGACGCCCGCCAGCCGGTCCTGGGACAGGGCGTGGCTGCTGGCCTCGATGACCATGTACCGGGCGCCCGCGTCAACCATCTGTCGCTGGGCGTCGGCGATCGTCAGGCAGTCAGGCGTCGTCAGGGAGGAGGAGGCCACGCCGGAGCCGGTGTCGTAGACGACGGTTCCCATCAAGCCGCATTTGCTGCCGGCGGCCTCGAGACAGGAGCGGACCAGGAAGGTGATCGTGGTCTTGCCGTTGGTGCCGGTGACGGCCAGGTTGGTGAGCTGCGCCGCGGGATTACCGCGGGCTGCCTGGGCCAGCAGACCTGCCGCTACGGCGGGCCGCTCGACCCGAACGAGCACCGGGCGGCCATCCGGGCCGGCGGGCGCGGGAAACGTCCGACCGGCTTCGCAGACGATGTACTTCGCCCCCGCGGCGGCAGCGGGAGCGATGAAGTCGTGCCCGTCGCAGTTCGGGCCACGGATGGCGACGAAGACGTCGCCCGGCTGGACGCAACGCGAGTCGATCCGGACCGCCAGCAAAGGATCCGATGAGACCACGGTCAACAGTTCGTCTAAGGTCATAGTTCCGTGTCCTGGGCGCACACTCGCGCCGATGAGCCCCGCCGTCGACAAGTCCGCCATTCTACGTTGGATCGCGTGGTGCTGCAACCGGCCCGGGCCCTGCGTCCGGGGCGACTGCAAAGTCCCGAGAATGGCCCCGTGGAACGCGGCAAGGGGATGGCATCGTCAAGGTCGAAGGCCTTGGCGATGGTTCTGCGCACGGGAAGGCCACCATCGCCGAGCTGCGCTTGACGATGCCACCCCGGGCGCCGACTGACTTTGCGTTTGCGCGGGCCATGCATCCCATCGTCATTATCGGCGGACGGACCGAATTGCGATGAAAAAGGGCCGGCGGGCGCGTATAATGGCCCGGCCGGACGGCGTGTCCGGCGACCGGATAAGAAATGGGTCGAATGGGACGTATTGGACTCCTTGGACCTGGGTAACGCCCGCGGGCGTGGAAGGAATCACTGGATGACTGGATGCAAACGCTTCGTCGGTCTGTGTGTGCTGGTCGTGCTGAGTGCCCCCGCCTTGGCGGCGACCGAGACAGATTACCTGGCGGTCTTCATGGAGGGCAAGAAGATCGGCCACGCGGTGCACACGCGGACCGTGGCGGGCGGCCAAGTCACCACGCGGGATGATGTGACCATCACGATCAGCCGGCTGGGCATTCCCGTGACGGTCCAGATGACCGAAACGAGTATCGAGACCGCCACCGGCAAGCCGGTGCGTTTCGAGACGGTGCAGCAGTTGGGAGCCATGACGATGAAGGTCGTCGGCGTCGTGAACGGCAACGGCACGGTGGAAGTGACGAGCACCTCGCTGGGCGGCGAGCAGAAGAGCACGATGACCTGGCCCGCGGGTGCGATCATGGCTGAGGGTCTGCGCCTGCTGTCGCTCCAGAAGGGACTCAAGCCGGGGACCGAGTACACGGTGGACCTTTTCAGCCCGGGTGTGCTGCAGGCGGTGAACGCGAAGGTCATCATCGGCGAGCGCAAGCCCGTGGACCTGCTCGGCCGCATTGTGAAGCTGACGGAAACCAAGACCATCCTCAACATGCCCGGGGCCGGGCAGATCGCGAGCACGACCTACGTAGACGACGAGATGCGCGCCCTCAAGAGCATCGTGCCCCTGGCGGGGATGCAGGTCGAGATGGTCGATTGCCCGCAGGAGTTCGCGTTGGGCGAGAACGACGTGCTGGAGCTGATCGACAGGATGTTCGTCAAAAGTCCCCAGTCCCTCGAGGACGTGGGCTCGGCCACCGCCATCACATATCTGCTCCAACCGGATAAAGGGGTCAATCTCGTGATCCCTTCGACCCATGACCAGACCGCCGAGCGCCGGCCGGACGGCCGGATTTCGCTGACGATCAAGCCCGCCCAGGTCACGGCGGGCGGCGCCCTGCCCTACAAAGGTAATGACTCCCGGCTGCTGGAAGCCATCAAGCCGACCCGGTTCCTGCAGAGCGACGACCAGAGGATCGTGGAACTGGCCCGCCAGGCGGTGGGCGATGCGAAAGACGCGGCCTCGGCCGCGCGGCGCATCGAGTCGTTCGTCGCGAAGTACATCGACAACAAGGGCCTGTCGGTCGGGTATGCGTCGGCCGCGGAAGTGGTCGAGAGCCGCCAGGGCGATTGCTCCGAGTTTGCCGTCCTGACCGCGGCCCTGTGCCGGGCGGCGGGCATTCCCGCCCAGGTCGTCGTCGGCGTCGCCTACGTGAGGGAATTCGGCGGCCTGGAAGGTTTCGGCGGCCACGCCTGGACGCGCGCCTACGTCGGCGGCGACGCGCGGGGCCAGGGCGGCCAGTGGGTCGGCTTGGACGCCGCTTTCAAGAGCGGCAACCGCGGCGGCTACGACGCCGGCCATATCACCCTGGCCGTCGGCAACGGCGAGCCCGGCGATTTCTTCAACATGGCCACCGCGCTGGGCCAGTTCAAGATCGAGAAGATCGACGTGCAGAGAGCCAGGTAGCTTTCACGTTCCCATCCTGGCGTAATTGACCCCGGCCAACGTGTACGCGTGCGCACATTCACACCAGCGTCGACAGAGCAAGGAGGTGGCCCCGCCTTCCGGCGGGCCGCGGGAGGTTACCGATGATAACGAGAGGGCACATTCTGGCGTGCACAGGTGTTCTGGTTCTGGCCGGCGCGGCGTCGGCGGGCATGTTCTCCCGCCTGCGCGGGGGTCAGGCCAACGTGGCCGCCCAACCCCACGACAAGGCCAAGGACAGCAACGATGCGGGCGCAGCGGCGATCCGTTTCCAGCGCCAATGGGAGCCGAAGGAACGGGCCTACTCGTTCCTCGTGCCCGCGGGCTGGACCGTCGAGGGCGGCATGTTCCATGTCAACCCCGCCCAGACCGGCGGGCCCGCCGACTCGATCGACGGCAAGTGCGACATGACGGTCAAGAAGGACGCCGCGGGCACGGTCATGTTTCGCTGGCTCCCGACGTGGAACTGCTGCGACCTGAGTCAGAACCCGCAGTTCGCCCTGACGGCCGGCATGTTCCCCGTCGGCTCGCGTTACCAGGGCATGGAGGTCCGGCCCCTGCCGGACTACGCGGGGTTCCTCCGCGGGCTCTTCCGGAGCCTGCACCCGGCGGCGACCGATGTCAACGTCGTCGAGCTCAAACCGATGCCGGAGTTGGGGGAGATCTTCCGCACGCTCAACAAGGCGGTCGACGAGCAGACCCAGTTGCTCGGCTTTCCTCCAAGCCGCTACGACGCCGGCGGCCTGATCGTCGAGTATACCGAGGCCGGCACGCGGTTCCGCGAGGGACTGGTCACCTGCCTGGTGGACTTGCGGGCCGCCGCGGCCATGTGGAGCAACCAGCATACGCAGATGATGCGCGCCCCGGTGAAGGAAGCCAGGCAGTGGAAGCCGGTGCTCGATATCATCTGCCAGTCGGTGCGTCTCAATCCCGAGTGGTTCGCCCGCGCCTCAAGAGCCGGCGCCCAACGAGCCCAGACGGCCCAGGAGACGATGCGCTACATCCAGTCCATCGATCAGCAGATCGTCGAGCACCGCAACCAGACCCACGCGGAGATCCGCTACGAAGATTATCTCACGCTCACCGGCCAGGAGGACTACGTCAATCCGTACACGAAGGAAGTCGAGCGCGACACCGCCGAGTACAAGCACCGCTGGACCACCCAGCAGGGCGACATGATCTACACGAACGCCTCCGGCTTCAACCCCAATTCCCAGCGGGACCTGAACCACCAGGAATGGAAGCTCACCCCCGTCCGACCGCGGTAGACCGCTGGGAGTCCCGTTCGGGATTCCGCCTTCAGGCGGGTCAAAGTCTTGCCGCCATCATTCTACACATCAACCGCAGAATGCTCATTATGACATGTTATTCTGTAAGGTTGACTATACAGAATAACATGTTATAATGCAACCATGTACATCAGAAGAGTAGCCGAAAAGACGTTGGTGGATATCCTGGCGGGATCCAAGGTGGGCATCATCCTGGGTGCTCGCCAAGTGGGAAAGACCACACTGGTCGAGCATGTGCTCAGGGATCGAAACGCATTGGTCCTCGACTTCGATGTGGAGATCGACAGGCGCCGGTTTCTGGCCGCAGTTGCCCTGTCACCGGCGGAAGGGTTAAGGACTCTGGGGAATCCCGACGTATTGGTCGTGGATGAAGCCCAGCGCCTGGCTGACACACCGCGTATCATCAAAGGTTGGCATGATGCTCGCTTGCCGGTCAAGATGCTCCTGCTTGGTTCCTCCAGCCTGAATCTCCTGGACCAAGCCGCGGAGAGCTTAACGGGTCGAAATGACAAGCTGCTTTTACCGCCTTTCCTATTCGAGGAATCGCTACGAGCGCAGGAATGGTACTCGGAGGGATATACGGCGGACATGCTCCACGAAGTCTTTGCCGCGTCTTTGCAGGCCTTCCTGATGCAGTTACTGGCGTTTGGCTCCTATCCCGAGGTGGTGCTTGCCACAGCCAAACCGCACCTGCTGCAAAACCTCAGTTCCGATTACTTGTGGAAGGACGTTCTTCAAACGGGTTCGGTCAAGTCGCCCGATCCGATCAAACGCCTGCTTGCTCTCCTGGCGCACCAGGTGGGCAGCGAGGTCTCCACCCAGGAGCTTGCTACGCAACTCCAGATGGCCCGCCCGACGGTGGAACGCTACCTGGATCTCCTTGAGCAAACCTATGTGATCTTCCGCCTGCCCGCCTTCAGCACCAACCCGCGCAAGGAAATCGCCCGGAGCAAGAAGATCTTCTTCTGGGATACGGGGATTCGCAACGCACTGCTCCATGCCTTCTCGACCGAAGAGTTGCGCCCTGATATTGGCCCCCTCTGGGAGAACTGGGTGATTGCCGAAGCAGCGAAACGCAACCTGCTGCAGGGGTGCCCCAGTGAGTTGTTCTTTTGGCGCTCCCGGGCCCAATCCGAGGTCGATCTGGTCGTCAAGACAGGGGAGGCGGTGCAAGCGTTTGAGATCAAGTGGCAACCCAGGCGCATCGCCACACGGGCGTTCACTGCCATGTACGGCGTCACCGTGCGCTCGGTTACCTCGCGTGATTTCCTGACCAGCGGGCTTATTCGAACTGAATGTCGGTCGCGATGAATTCGACGCTGGTGTTGCCGTTGTAGTGGTTGAGCTGGGCCTCGTAGGCGAGATTGAAGTACTCGTTGTCGAGCAGCTTCTTCTCCAAGTGGCCCATACGAAAGCCCACGCCCCGGACGGTCGCGGTGTTGTCGGTGACCGCGAACTGGAGGTGGTCGCCCTTGGCGCCGACCCGCCGGGGGGCGGCGATCAGCCGGACGCCCTTGGTCGCGAAGACGGGCTTGGGGTTGCCCTGCCCGAAGGGGCCGAGTATCTCGAGCTGGGTGACCGTCTCACGCGTGAACTGCCGCAGGGGCACGAGGGCATCGATGTCCAGCTTCG
The DNA here is from genome assembly GCA_025459125.1 of Planctomycetota bacterium. Lineage (GTDB taxonomy): Bacteria > Planctomycetota > Phycisphaerae > Sedimentisphaerales > Anaerobacaceae > PLanc-01. The sequence continues at coordinate 10,317 of JALORE010000063.1, forward strand.
CGACGACATCGTCCTCGCGCAGGTGCTCGACGGCGTAGGCCTCGAAATCCGCGGCGAAGGGCTCGATCTTCTGGGGCGGGATCGTCAGACCCGCGGCCATCGTGTGGCCGCCGAAGCTCGCCAGGTGCGACGAGCAGGCCTGGATCGCGGAAAGCATGCAGAAGCCCGGGATCGAGCGGGCCGAACCCTGGGCCGTGCCGCTATCGCCGGGGGAGGCGTTGATCATGATCGTGGGCCGGAAGTACTTGTCCACGAGCCGCGAGGCGACGATCCCCAGGACGCCGGTATGCCAATCCGGCGCGGCCAGCACGAGGCTGCGGTGGTCCGGATGGTTGAGCCCGCGCTCGACGATCAGGTCGCAGGCCTGCTTGACCATCTTCCGCTCGCACTGCTGCCGCTGGACGTTCTGCTGCTTGAGGTACTCGGCGATCTGCAGGGCCCGCATCTCGCTGGTGCAGGTCAGCAGCTCGACCGCGAGCCGCGCGTGCCCCATCCGGCCGGCGGCGTTGAGTACCGGCGCCAGGCGAAAGCCGATCGCATAGCTGTCGACGCCCTGGCCTTTGAGTCCCGCGGATTCGATCAAAGCCCGCAGACCGCACAGCTTGCTCTCCGGCAGCGCCTGCAGGCCGAACTTCGTCAGCACGCGGTTCTCGCCCCGTAGATCAACCACGTCGGCTACCGTCCCGATCGCGGCCAGGCTGGTCGCGTTGAGCATGAATTGGCGCAGCTTCGTATCGAGCCGGGGTCCATTGCTGAACTGCTCCGCCACCGCCCACGCCAGCTTGTAGGCGACCAGGGCGCCGGCCGAGTCCTGGTTGGCGTAGGACGCCTGCAAAGCGGGGTGCACGATGGCCACCGCGCTGGGCAGGGCCGGGCCCGGCTGGTGATGGTCCGTAACGACCAGATCGACGCCCAGCTGGCGGGCCAGGTCAGCGGCCTCCAGCGCCGCGATGCCGCAGTCGACGGTGATCAGAAGCTGCGTACCCGCCTCGGCCAGGGAGCGCACCGCCTCGCGGTTGAGGCCGTAGCCTTCCTCGATGCGATGGGGGATGTAGAAATCGACCTGGGCGCCAAGCAGGGTCAGGAGCTCCCAGAGGATGGAAACGCCGGTGATGCCGTCGACGTCGTAGTCGCCGTAGACGGTGATCTTCTGCTTCTTCTCGACCGCCTCCTTCAGGCGCGCCACCGCCGGCTCGATCCCCGGCATCTGGCCCGGCCGGATCAGCTCGGTCAACTTCGGTTGCAGAAAGACGCTACCCGATTCAGCCTCGGTGATCCCGCGATTGAGCAGAACCTGCGCCACCAATGGCGCAATCCTCAGCGCCTGGGCCAGCGGCTCCGCGCGGCTGTCGGCCGGAGGGATGATCCACAGAGTCTGTTGCGTCTTGGCCGAGAGCGGCATCTGTCGACTGCGTCCTATGCGTCTTTCGAAAAACCTGCCCGAAAGCACTCTTATAGCAGAAAGCCGGGGCAAAACGCAAGGCACTCGCCCGATAAACCGCGCATCTTTCCTGGCCCACGTCCACCATCCCCAAGGCCTGCGGCCTGTTCGGCTTCGCTCCGGGCAGGCTTTTGTGGACGCGGGGTATCATGACTGAAATCATATCACGACGTGATATACTTTCAGAACCGAAGATGGCCGCGCTATGCGTCAACAGTCTTGAGAGACCCGATCCGTCATCCGGCGGCCTTGATCGTCAGCCGATGGCCAGAAGGGACTGGACGTGAGCTATGAGTTGCCCGGTCAATTGGGCGAGTCGCTCGAAGTCCGCGAACTCCTGCTCGGCGACTTCGTAGCGAAACTGCACGGCGAAAGGGTTCAACCCTAAAAGGTGCCAGAATGGCTCGATGTTCTCCCGCGCATCTTCGAGCAGCAGGAACAATAGACTCAGGTCATGGGTCTTCGGATAATCAACGCCCTTCAAGGCCAGCCAAGCTTTCAGGGACTTCTCGACCGCCTGCTGAAGATGAAAACCTGCAGATTCCATTGGCGGGTCTGGCGCCTGAGCGAGAATCAACGCAGACCTGTAATCTCTTTCCGCCAGCGTGAGCAGATCACGGGGCGCATCGGTCGGACTCATAGAGGACCTTTCCCTCTTTCAGGGCTCTGCCAACCACGTGATATCTCGAGTCCTTCCACCGGTCAATCTCACTGACGGAGTAGACCAGGATGTCCTTTGGCACACGGAACTCATAGAGGCACTTCCAGATGCGGACCGCCTCCTCCCGACGGCTTCGGTTCGGGCCGAAGGGGTCCCGCTCCACCACCAGGAAATCCACATCGGATTGCTCGTTCGCTTCGCCCCGCGCCCAGGAACCAAACAGAACAATCTTCTCCGGATTGACCTCGGCGACGACCTTCTGAGCCATTCTCTCAATCAGCTCTTCGGATACGTAGACCATAGCGACCTCGCCTTGGCGCAGCAGAACTCAATGCCCATCTCCTGCCCATCATAGCAGATGCCCCGGCTCGTGCAATCACCAGTGGCTATCGAATCAGGGCGATCGGAAAGTCCCGAGAACGACTCCACACGGCTGGCTTTGCGTTGGCCCTGGTTATCGAATGCCGCTACCGGCAAGGACCTGGCGGGCGAGGGTGTTGGCGTCGCCCATGTCTTTGCTGTAGGGTTTCAAGCGGAAACGATAGCTGTAGGGTTGCGCCGGCAGCGTGTACTCCGGATGCGGGCGGGCGCCCCAACTGTCGTCGCCGCCGACGCCCATCTGGCGGTAGTCGAGGTTCAGCGTGACGAAGTCCCGGTCCGGCAGCTCGTTGATGTGCATCGCCTTCTCCAGGTCCTCCATGCTGTACGGCCAGGCGCTGACGCTCAGCAAAGGCATGCCCACGGCCAGCAGGCCGGTACCCCGGCGGTTGGTCAGCGTCAGCCAGCGGACGTCCGTGCGGTTGCCGTTTTCCTGCGGGCGCGTATAGACGTGCGTCATCTCCGCGACGGAACCTGAGTAGAGGCCGACCGCGGACCCGGTGTGGCGGTCCCAGTAGTTCTCATAGGGACCCCGGCCGAGGTAGGTCAGGTTCGAGTAGCGGTCCGGAATCGCCATTTGCATGCCGAAGCGCGGCAGCTCCGGCACCCGCTGGCCGGCCGGCTGCATACTGACGTCCACGATGATATCGCCACTGCCGTAGACATGGTAGACGATGCGGTGCTTCGTGTCTTCGCCGACCGGCAGTGTGGCCTCGGCGGTAATGCGGACGAGCTGCGGCGCGGCTTGCTCCGCGGTAACGGATTGCACCTTTCTCTCCGCTCCCGCCTTGCGCCAGGCGCCGAGACGCTTGACCATGCCGTTGCCGTCATCGTTGTCGATCGGGGCACGCCAGAAGTGCGGAATCAGCGGGCTCTGGACCAGCTCGGCCTTCTTGAAGACCAGGCTTTCGATGGCGCCGCTGCCCTTGCCGACCGTCACGGTGAAGCCGTCGCCGGCCGCGATCCAGGCGTTCGCCTCCTCGCGGACCTTCACCGGCGGCATCTGGTCCAGGGCGAGCACCGCGGCCTTCGGGGTTTCAAACGGTACCGGGAATTGGTCCCAGGCCACGACGTGGCCGCGCGGGGCCCAGAGAGCATCCTCGGCCAGGGCAAAGCTCACTTTGAGCCAGCACTCGCTGCCGGCCTTCAACTCGGGTTTGCGCAGGGGAATCTCCAGCCGCTGCTTCTCCTTCGGCGCCAGGCTCAGCCTGGCCAGCTTGCCTTCCTGAATGACGGCGCCGTCGCAGGCCAACTCCCACGAGCCAGCCACGAAATCGAGGCTGCGGAAGTCGTATTCGTTCTCGACGGTGAACGTGCCGGCCGGCAGATCGACCGGCGTGACGTGAATCCGCTGGTAGACCTTCTTGACCTCGCGGAGCGAGGGATTGGGCTTGCGGTCGGGCTGGACCAGGCCGTTGCAGCAGAAGTTGTCGTCGTTGGGGACATCGCCGAAATCGCCGCCGTAGCCCCAGAAGAACGTCTTGCCGTCCGGGGACTTCTTGCGGATGCCCTGGTCGACCCAGTCCCAGACGAACGCGCCGATGAGCCGCTGGTGGGAACGGATCGCCTCCCAGTATTCGCGGAGGTTGCCGACGGAGTTGCCCATGGCATGCGCGTACTCGCACAGGACCATCGGCCGGGTGTCGTCGTTCGTCGCCAGGCGGATGATGCCCGGGATGCGCTCGTACATCCGGCTGATGACATCGACATAGGGCCAATCCCGGGGCGAGCCCGCGGCGCCCTCGTAGTGGACCGGGCGGGTCGGATCGTAATCGTGGATCCAGGCAGCCATCGCGGCGTGGTTCGGGCCGCAGCCGCTCTCATTGCCCAGCGACCACCAAACCACCGACGCGTGGTTCTTGTCCCGCTCGACCATGCGGATCGCCCGCTCCATAAACGCCGTATGCCAGGCGGGGAGGTTCGAGAGCAGGCCGCCGACACCGTGCGTCTCGAGGTTGGCCTCGTCCATCAGGTAGATGCCGTACTGGTCGCACAGATCGTACCAGCGCGGGTCGTTGGGATAGTGCGCCGTGCGCACGGCGTTGATGTTGTTGCTCTTCATCAGCTTGATGTCTTCGATCATCCGGCTGACCGGGACCGCCCGCCCGAAATCGGGGTCGTGTTCGTGGCGGTTGACCCCAAAGAAGCGGATGGAGCGGCCGTTCACGAAGAACTGGCCGTCCTTGATCTCGATCTTGCGAAAGCCCACCCGGCAGCTCTCGGCTTCGACGATCTTATCCGTGCCATCGTGCAGGGTCAGGACGAGCGTATAGAGGTTGGGCGTCTCGTCGGACCATTTCTTGACGTTCGGCACCGTCGTTTCCATCAGGGCGAATTGGACGTTGTCCCGCTGCGGGTACCGCTCGCCAAGAATCTGCCCGGCGCGGATCGACAGCGACTGGGCCAGCACGGGCTTCCTGTCGCTGTCATAGAGCTGGGCCCGGACGGTCCAGCCTTTGAGCTCGCGCTTGTCCTCGTATGTGGCCAGCTTCGGGCGGATCGCCAGGACGCCGTCCTGATATTGGTTGTCGAGCGTCGCGCGGACGGCGAAGTCACGGATGTGCACCGCCGGGGTCGAGAACAGATAAACAGTCCGCTGGATGCCGCTCAGGCGGAAGAAGTCCTGATCCTCGAGATAGCTGCCGTCGCACCAGCGGTAGACCTCCACGGCGATCGTGTTCCGGCCCTTCTGCAGGTAGGACGTGATGTTGAACTGGGCGGGGGTCATGCTGTCTTCGCTGTAGCCCACCATCTGGCCGTTGATCCAGACATAGAACGCGCTTTGGACACCATCGAAGTGAAGGAAGACCTGGCGGCCGTCCCAGGAGCGCGGCAGCGTGAACTCGCGCCGGTACGAGCCGACGGGATTGTAGTCATGTGCGATGTACGGCGGATTCGTCGGATGCGGGTAGCGGATGTTGAGGTAGATGGCCTTGTCGTAGCCGTGCAGCTCCCAGTTGGAGGGCACCGGGATCTCGGCCCACTTGCTCACGTCGAAGTCCGGCTGGTAGAAATCCTGGGGCCGGTCTTCCGGTTTGCGAACGCAGTGGAACTTCCACTGCCCGTTGAGCGACTGAAAGAAAGGGGAGGCCTCGCGCTCGCACGCCACAGCCGTCTCGACATCCGGATACGGCATGAGCGTGCAATGCCCCGGCTCCTTGTTCCGCCCGACCACCTCCGGATTCTCCCAATCGTTCACCGGCGCCGCGCCGCGCGCCTGCACCAGGGGCAGCACGACCGCCAGCACCACGGAAACCATCAGCCCTTTCGCCACGGCCTTCGACATGTCAGTCACCTCCAATATGCACTAACAACCGCGATCAGCAGAGTTATGACAAGCGCAACCTGCGCCCGTCGGCCCCACATGGTGTGTACTTTACGCGCTCAAAAGCCAAAAAGCAACGCCGCGTGGCGGCGGCAAACGCCAGCTTGCCAATGGCTCATGCCTGCGCCTGACACCATCGGCAAGCTCCGAGGACGCCGCTTGCCGCTGCCAGTCATTGTCTGAGGGAGGGTTCCTACGGGCTCGTCCAGCCCAGGGCTTTCAGCATGCGCGGGATTTCGGGGTTGGCCATGAAGAGGTTCCAGCACAACTGCGTGCGGTAGTTCTCGATCATGACCACGATCGGCCCCTGGTCGATCGCGAGGTAGCCGGGCGCGAACCAGTTCTGAGACAGGTTGAAGGCATCCTTGAAGCCGAAGGGTCCCCAGAGAGTCTTGCCGTACGTGTAGTAGAGGTGCTTGAGGGTGGCCAGGGACTCATCGGGGACATACGGCATGGCGCTCAGCGCCGCGGTGGGGGCGACGGTGCCGTTGTCGTTGGTCGGAGAATGGGCGCTGTAGCCCCAGGGATTGAAGCTGGCCGTCAGGCCCCAGACGAGGGCGCTGTAGCCGGTATGGCCGCGCGGGTTCTCCAGGCAGTAGGCGCGGTTGATCAGGGAGATATTGCGGCTGTTGTCGAAGTAATTGCAGTAGGCGTCCCGCTGATGACGCGGGTCGAAACCGAGATGGCTGTAGTGCGTGAAGAACAGTGGGCCGCCCTTTGCCGGGCCCACCCACTGCTGGAAACCGTAGTAGGTACCGCCGTGGGCGTAATCGGCCGATTGGGCCCAGCCGCGCTCGTAGCACGAGGCCGGCATCGGATACGTCGGCGAGGCCACCGCCAGGAGATAGACGATCATACACTCGTTGTAGCCGCGAATGGCGTGATTCATCTTCCACTCGTACCGAGGAGACCAGTGCCAGTAGAGTACGTCGCTGTGCGGCTGGCGGCGGTACCAGCTCCATTCGACCTCTTCCCACAGCCGCGTGGCCCGGCGACGGATCTGGGTCTCCACGGCATCGGTCACGTCATTGAAATACTGCCGGACCGTGAGCAGGCCCTGCGCCACATAGGCGGTTTCGACCAGGTCGCCGCCGTCATCGTACGCGCTGAAGGGCCGGGTCGCCCCGGTGCCGCCATGAATCCAATGCGACCAGGCGCCGTGGTACCGGGCGGCTTTCTCCTCGAGGAAGGTCAGAATCCGCAGGACGCGACCGGCCGCCTCGGACCGGGTGACGAATTTCCGCTCGGCGCCGACGCAGATGACCATCAGGCCCATGCCGGTCCCGCCGGAGGTGCAGACGTCGGGACCGTGACCGAATCCACATCCTTCCCGGGCCAGTCCGCTGATCGGGTGGCCGTAATCCCAGAAGTACCGGAAGACCGCTTCCTGCACGGACGTGAGCAACTGCGCCTCGGTCATGGCGCACGACCTCGCGGAGACGACCTGGGAAGGTTCGGATTCCCCGCCGGTGCGGAGGGCCGCCTTGACGCAGTAGTAGTATGTCCGGTCGTTGACGCCGAAGAAATCGCTGTAGACAGAGACCTTGTGGACCGCGTTGTTGAGCCTGGTGAAGGGGCCCTGGGCCGCGTCGGCACGGTAGAGGTTGTAGCCGCCCAGGTTAGGGTCCGGGTCGAGTGTCCAGCGCAGATCGATCCGGCTGTCGTGGGCGGTAGCCGTCAGGTCCCGGGGCGCGGACGGAGCCGGCAGGCCGGTTGCCACAAATACCGGCACCAAGCCCCACAGCGCCATGCTCATGATACCCCAGGTATGTCTTCCCATCGCTCATCACCTGTGCCGTGCCTGCCCGGAGGAAGCGGATGACACGGGATAATACCTGCCATTGTACCTTCGTCTGCCGGGAAGACCAGGGTGACACGGCCCGGGCCTGCGCGCCGCCCCCGGGGACATAAAAAAGTCGTGGTGGAGGAGTCCGAGTGGTTGAATCTCCCGTTCTTCGGGATATAATTATGGGACGTGCCGTGAGCGCACTAGTCACGGCCCGAAGGGTTTTTTGTGCGTTTGCCGGTCCCATCGGAGGTGGATTCATGCCGTCACTTGGACGATAATCGGAGAGGGACCTCCGCACGAGGCCGGCCCTCAGGATCACGGCCATGATGATTCACGTCTGTCTGAGAAAGGGTCTGATAATGAAGCGATCGAGCAAGTATCTGGTGGGAGTTTTCGGCGTACTGCTGGCCTGCGCCGGCGCCCGGGCCGAACTGAAACTGGTGGGAAACTTTGATGGCATGACCGGGACCCCCGACGGCCAGACGTGCAACGGGGTCCTAGGAGCCACCATCGATACGGAAAGCGAAGGCACCGGCAACGTCACTTTCCAACAGAACGGGGGCAGCACGACCCTGAGCCCCAGCGGCCACAGCTCCGGCACTCTGTCGCGCGCCGCAGGCGTCGCCGGCATCAACAACCCGATTGCCAACGACGAGACCGGGGTCGCCTTCTTTCGGTTTGCGATGGCCACCGGCAACACGATCCGTTCCCACCTCGGTTTGATCGCGGATACGGGCAATAATCCTATCAATGCGACGCGGACGGCCGACCCCAAAACGATTCCGGCAGGTTTCCGGATGGTTGACAATGGCACGGGGTATGACCTCGTCACGCTGGACGGCGGCACCGTGCTCAAGCCCGGCCTGGCCCGCAGCCAATGGTACAACGTCTGGATCGTGGCCGACAACAGCGCCGACACCTTCGATCTCTACCTGAGCAAAGCCACCGCTCCGGCCGGACCGGCTACCCTGCCGCAGGCAGCCGACCTCATCCAGAGCGCGATTCCGTTCACCGTCGCGGCCTCCAATCCCCTGGCGGCCATCATCTTTGCCTGTCCCCTCAGCCCCACCGGCTCCGGCGCGGCCACCCGCATCTACGTCGATGAGATCTGGTGGGACGGCGACCAGGGTCTGTCAAAACCGGTCAAGGCCTCCAGCCCGAATCCCGCCGATCGAGCCACAGACGTGTCCCGCGACGTGATCCTGAGTTGGCTGCCCGGACCGTCGGCGGCCCTGCACGATGTATACTTCGGGACCTCGGCGGATGCGGTCGGCGCCGCCGAGCGCGCCAACCCGCAGGGTGTGCTGGTCAGCCAGGGCCAGACCGACAGCACCTTCGACCCGGTCGGCTCCCTGGCATACGGCCAGACCTATTACTGGCGCGTCGATGAGATCAACGCCCCGCCGGATGCCACCGTGTTCAAAGGCAGCGTCTGGTCATTCACCGTCGAACCGGTGTCCTACCCGATCGCGAAGGTGACGGCCACCGCCTCCAGCACCAGCACGGGAATGGGGCCGGAGAGAAGCGTCGACGGCTCGGGTCTGAACGCCAACGGGCAGCACGGGACCGGTTCCGACCAGATGTGGCTCAGCGCCTTGGGAGCACCCGAGCCGACCTGGATTCAGTATGCCTTTGACGGCGCGTACAAGCTCGACCGCCTGCTGGTCTGGAACTCCAACCAGATGATGGAGCCGGCCGTGGGCGTCGGTGCCAAGAACGTCACGGTGGAGTACTCCGCCGATGCCGCCACCTGGACGAAGCTGGGCGACTTCGAGTTTGCCCGCGCCCCGGGTCAGGCCGGCTATACCAGTAACACGACCGTGAATTTCGCCGGCGCCGTGGCACAGTACGTCCGGCTGACGATCCACAACAACTGGGGCGGCCTGCTGGCCCAGTACGGCCTGAGCGAGGTCCGCTTCCTCTACGTTCCCGTCCTGCCGCGGGACCCGGTCCCAGCGGTCGGAGCGACGGGCGTCGAGGTCGATGCCGTGCTGACCTGGCGGGCCGGACGCGAGGCCGCGTCCCACCAGGTCCGTCTCGGCACCGACCAGCAGGCGGTAACGACCGGCGCCGCGGCGGCGCAGACCGTCAGCGCGAGCAGCCTTGATCCGGGTCCCTTGAACCTGGGACAGACCTACTTCTGGAAGGTCACGGAAGTCAACGAGGCCCAGACTCCGAAGAGCTGGGAGGGCGCGGTCTGGCGTTTCGCCACGAAAGAGTACCTCGTCGTGGAGGACTTCGAAGCCTATACCGATGAAGAAGGCAACCGGATTTATGAAACCTGGACGGACGGCTGGACCAACGGCACCGGCTCGGTCGTCGGCCACCTCCAGGCCCCCTTCGCCGAGCGCACGATCATCCACGGCGGCAAGCAGTCGATGCCGTTCGAGTACAACAACGTCAAGACGCCCTACTACAGCGAGGCCGGGCGCGAGTTTTCCCCGGTGCAGAATTGGACCGTCAACGGCGCCGACACGCTGCGCCTGTGGGTCCGGGGCAATCCCGTGGCGTACGTGGACAATGCCGGGACGATCACCATGAGCGCCGGCGGCCACGACATCTGGGACAACGCCGATGACTTCCGCTTGGCCCATAAGACGCTCAACGGCAACGGCTCGGTCGTGGTCAGGGTCGAGAGCCTGGTCAACACGAATGCCTGGGCCAAGGCCGGCGTCATGATCCGCCAGAGCCTCGATGCCGACTCCAAGTTCGCGTACATGATCGTCTCCGCCACCTCGGGCGTCTCCTGCGGCTGGCGGCAGCAGACCGGCGGCACTTGCGGCAGCGCCACCCAAGCGAATGTGGCGGCCCCGCAGTGGGTCAAGCTGACCCGGGCGAGCGATGCCTTCAGTGCCCAATACTCCGCCGACGGCAAGACCTGGGTGGATCTCAAGAACGCGGATGGCACGGTCGTTTCCACGACGGTCACCATGACCGGTCCGGTGTTCGTCGGCCTGTGCGTCACGAGCCACAGCACCGCCGCGGTCACGACCGCGGTCATGTCCGGCGCTGCGACCACCGGCAATGTGACCGGCGCCTGGCAGGTGGCTGCGATCGGCGATGATCCGCAGCCGGCCAACAGCCCCGCCGACCTGTACGTCGCGGTGGAGGACAGCGCCGGCAAAGCGGCTGTCGCGACCCATCCGACCGCGGTGACGACCGGCGTCTGGACCGAGTGGAAGATCCCGCTGAGCAGCTTCACCGGTGTGAACCTGAGCAGGGTGAAGAAGCTGTCCGTCGGCGCAGGCAGCCGGACCAATCCCGCCCCGAGCGGCGCCGGCACGCTCTACTTCGACGACCTCGGCTTCGGCCATCCCGCCCAGTAGCACGGGCAGGATAAACGGGTACACCTCTGGGGACACCGCCTCGGCTCACATCGAGGCCGGTGTCCCCAGTCGCTTTTGGCGCCCGGCGGATTAAGGGCTCGTAGGGGCGACGCATGCGTCGCCCCATATCCAACTCGTGTACAATGCTTCGGGTATCCGGGTGCCACAGCCAAGCTCGTTGCGTTTGTCCCGAGTCCTTGAGATTGCCAGGCATTTCGTCCGGTGGCAGGCGCAGGCGCAGATTGGGGATGGCTTCGTTCGATGACGAAAGAGACCATCGCCAAGCTCCGCAGGCTCCGCTTGACGATGCCACCCGGATAATTCCGGACTTCTCACCCGCGTCTGCGAGGTGTTGAACCACCTGCAGGGGCGAATGATTATTCGCCCCTACCGCTCAAGGGGATTTGGAGGCTTCGGGGGTGCCGCCGAAGGCGCCGAGGTTGATCCGGTTGCCGTGGGGCGCGGGCTCGTCCAGGATGGGCAGGGCCGGGTCGCCGGAGTCGATGCAGGGGCTGGTCAGGTCGTCCCGAACCCAGGTCCCCGCGACCGGGTCCCAGCGGCCGGCGGTGGATTTCAGATGGTAATCACCCGCAAACTGCGGGTCCGCGGAGAGGTTGCCCCTGCCGGGCCAGCCGCCCTGGATGTCGCTGTAGGTCACCGCGGCGGGGGTGCCGGTGATAGAGACACTGTTGAAGTAGACGATGCCGTTCACGATCGTCGGCGCGCCGCCGGCCACGCCGGCTTGTCCGTTGTGAGCGATCGTGCAGTTGGTGAGCGTCGGGCGGCAGGTCCGGGCGGCGCGGCCGCCATCCTTCATCATCACGATGCCGTCCGCCTCGTTGTCGGCGATGAGGCAACGGGAGAGATTTGGACTGGCCCCTTCGCGGAGCTCGAGCCCGGGCCCCCGGATACCGACGATGCGGCAGCGGGTGAGCGTGGGGTGCGTCCCGGCGCAAAGGACGCCCCGGGTGCCGCCGGTGAGGGTGAGGCCCGCCAGGGTGCCGTCGGCGTTGGCACCGGACATGGTCACGACGGTCTGCGTGCCGCGAATGATCGTGGCCGCGGCGGCGCCCGGACGGTTCGGAGCGGCGGAGCGCAAGATCAGGCTCTTGTTGCCGAAATCGATGTCCTCATCGTAGGTGCCTTCGTTCAGGACGATCTCGTCGCCGGACTGCGCTGCGTCGAGGGCCGGCTGGATCGAGGCGTACCGCTGGCCCTGCGTGGCGTTCTGCACCGGCAGCGACAGGCGGAACGGCGTCAGCAGCAGCGGGTCCGCGTAGATGGAGGAGCCATGGGCGTCGTAGACGCGTACCGTCCACCACGTCTGGGCGAAGGGCAGTTCTGTGATCGCCATCTCGGGCGGCCCGGGCGTTTCCGCGACGACATTGAAATCCGTCACGCGATAGGGATCAGCGCCGAGCAGAAGCTGATAGCGCACGGCATTCGCGCTGGGCTTGCAGGTCAGGCGCACTGCGCCGGGCACGTCCGTGCTCAGCGGGCCGACGAGGGTCACCGGCTCGGGCAGCCGGCCGGGGTACAGGGACGCGTCGAAGGAACCCATCGTGCCGGCCGCGGCGGACCCCGTCCAACGGAACTGGTACATGACGCGGCCGGGCGTGAACGCCAGTTGCAGGTTCTTGCCGGGCCCGATGACCGACCAGTACGCGCCGGCAATCACGCCCTCATTGAACCGGTTCAGGCCCGGCGTCGTGAGCGAGGCCTTGTACCATGTCGGCGGAAAGCCGTGGTCGTTCTGGGCCACCTGGACGTTCAGCACGCCCGGGTAGAAGAAGGGCCCCGTGCCTTCATAGGAGTCGATCCAGCACTGCTCGCCGTCCACGGCGCTGGCGAGGTAGGCGGCCACGTCCGCGCCGTAGTCCCGGCAGCGGGCATCGAGGAACGTGACGCGGTTCACCGCGTACCGGGCGTCCCGGTAGACCAGGTTCAGGTACGTCGCCACGTCGATGGCGGGCTGGCCGCCGGTGCTGTGGCCCATGGTCTGGATCGGCTGGCGATAGTGGGGCGCCGCCCGGTACAGGTAGCCCAGCAGCAGGTCGCCGCAGCGCTGGTAGCGCGGCTCGCCGCCGCTGTTGTCGGGGGAGTAGCTCCAGGTGATGATGTTCGCCCGGGCCGCCCAGGGGGCGGAGTTCCAGCCGCCGCCGCCGGTGATGCAGTCGCCACCGCCGAAGTGGACCACGGTGGGCTTGTTCGGGTCGAACGGCGGATTCTCCTGCCGCAGCGTGGTCCCGACGACGAGGGGAAGGACGGCTACTTCGGCAACGTCGGGGAAGCTGTCGTACCGGCCGTCATTGACCACCAGCTCGAACCGGCAGCGCTGGGGCAGGCTCGTCCGCGGGAAACCGCTGAGGGTGGGCCGGGCGGTATCGGCGCCGTCCATGATGAGGGCCGGGCCTGCGACCTGCCGCCAGGAGTAGCGCAGCGGGCCGGAAGCGTCCGGGTCGAGCGAATCGCTGCCGTCGAGCGTGACCGGGTCAGTCGTCGCATAGGCCGGCAGGCCGGCCCGTGCCACCGGGACATGACCCGCACCCACGACCAATTCGACCCGCGCGGGCCAGCTTTCGACCGTGCCGTCGCCCACCACGAGCTCGAACGCGAAGGCTCCATACGTCCCCGGCGCGAACCGCGCCAGAGGCCGGTCGGCATCCGCCAGCACGACATCCGGCCCCCAGACCTGCGTCCAGCGGTAGGTGAGCGTCGTGTCGCCGTCCGGGTCGTAGGAGTTGCTGCCGTCGAGGATCACGGCCTCGGGCACTTCGTCCGCGGACGGACTGGGGGTGATCTGCGCGATCGGCCGGAGGTTGCCGGCGTACTCCGCGGCGCCGATATCGATTCGGCCGTACACGAGGCGAGGGTCCCCGTAGGCGTCCAACGAAACGCCGGCCTGCGCGTCGGGGTCGCCAGCGTTGATGCAAGGCGAATCCATCTGCAAGCGATAATCGCGCCCGGCCGGATCGAGGAACAACGGATCGGCGGAGATATTGCCCGCGCCGCCGCCGGCCTTGGTCCAAGCGACGTCGGCGCCGCCGGCGGTGCTCCAGAGATTGTTGCACGCGATCCGGTCCTCGGGATGAAAGCCCGCGCGATACCAGCCCCGCACACGGCGGGCGTCGGCGAGGATGTTGCCCAGGACGCGGCTGGAGCCGTAGGCAACATCCGTGACGATGTAGAGATTGCCGCCCACGTCCGCCAGGTTGCCGGTCAGCGTGTTGTTGGCCAGGGTGCCGCCGTAGGCCAGGCAGACGCCGCCGCCGGCGATGCCCGTGTTATCGTAGATCAAGTTATTCGCAATCAGCGGATCGCCGCCCTGGACAAAGATGGCCCCGCCGGCATAGGCGGTATTGGTCCGCAGGATGTTGCGCGTGATGACCGCGTGGGAGTAGAAACAGCCGATGGCGCCGCCAAAGCCTTGGTTGAGATTCGCTCCGGCCGGGACCGGCAGCGTGTTGTTCGTGATGACGTTCAGGGTGATGGTCGGCGCGGCGAAGATGCAGAGAATCCCGCCCCCAAGGAACTGGCTGGGTGCGTCCGGCGCGGCGGTGCCGCCGCCGCCGGTGATCGTGAAGCCGCTGAGGACGGCCGCCGGGGTCTCGCCGTCGGCGAACGTGACCACGGTCGGCGCCGTCCCCTGGCGCTTCGGGGCCGGGGCCTGGAGGATCGTCGCCGCCACGATCGCCGGGTCATTGGGGTCCTGGCTACGAACCACGAGGTTCTTGCCGCCGAAGACGAGGCTCTCGCGGTACGTCCCCGGCTGGACGAGGATGGTGTCCCCTTCCTGCCCGGCGTCGATCGCCGCCTGGACGCTCGCATAGTCCTGCGGAACCACAATCGTCCGACCCCGCGCCGCCACCGCCGCCACCAGAGCCAGCACCACCACGAGAACCCGCATACCCGCCACACCCATCTCCTCATATACTGAAGTTCATGTTGTGTGCCCGACTACTTCCACTGACCGGCTATTGCTTCTACTTGCCCCTTGCCGGACGCCAAGTAGCTTGATA